>CAZNWO010000055.1:11757-16598 GCA_964576585.1 uncultured Puniceicoccaceae bacterium
GAATTCAAGATTCCTGTGAACGGCAACAGCGGTGTCTTCATTCGTGCTCCCCGCAACGGCGCCCCTTGGGTAGCCGGCATGGAAATTCAAGTGCTCGACGACTACGGGCCAAAGTGGAACAAGCTCAAGCCTGCCCAGTATACCGGTTCCATATACGCGGTTTGTCCTCCTAGCGTTCGGGCAAGCAAAAAGGCCGGTGAGTGGCAAAGCATGAGGATTCGTTGTAAAGGTTCCGCGTGCGAGGTTTGGCTCAACGACAAGCCCATTGTGAAGGCCGACCTTCGGGAACTTGCCGAAAGGAATTCGAGGGTTGCCGGGTTGAAGCGCACGTCAGGCTTCATTGGACTGCAGAACCATGCCTCGCCCGTTCATTACCGCAACCTGATGATCAAGCGGCTGAAATGATTCCACGCAAATTTTTGTAAATGACTTAGAGTAGACGCACGAACCTGTGCTCAAGACCAAGCTCGACTTCGATCCGTTTTCCTTTTCGGCTTGGGTTCAACTTTTTCCAGTTTTTGCCATCTTTGCTCCATTCGGCTATCTTGGCAAATGTCGTAAGCTTGAATGGACAATTGGCCGTCACTTCAAAAATTCGTTCCTTGTCGGAAATCCTTCGGATGGCAATTGCCGTTTTAAGCTCAAGGATATCTCCGGGACCTGCATCCCAGATGCGAAGGCCTCCTCCCGGCAAGTCTTCATTTACGAAAATAGGCTCTTCGTTTTTCCCCTCTGGATTACTGAGCTTGAAGAGTATTCCGTTGGCATTGTCGGATTCCGGTTTCGGACCACGGTCTTCTCGATAAGATACTTTCCAATACTTGGTTGCTTGTGAATTGGTAGCGGTTAGACCTGAGTCACGACCGTTGAAACGAATCTTTGCCATGGAACCTCTAGCCGTTCCTTGGTTGCCATTCAGTGCATGACATCGAACTCTCATCAGTTCGAGAGACTTTCTCATGGTTGCAACAGTTTTGTCCCCCACCGTATTAAGGTCGATTATCTCAACGTTCGTCTTGTGCAGTTCGTTGCCAACTTCAAAGAACTGTCCTGCCAGTCCCTGTGGTAACTTGCCTTTGAGGTAAAGCTTTCGATTTGGGTAGTCCACCCGTTCTATTTCAGATGAATACTTCGTGAAGTGAGGTTCCAGGGTCAGTTCCCCGCAATCAATCATCCTTCCAGCGAAAATCGCGGCTTTGGATATCCCCTTATCGTCTTTCGAAACCATGGCATATTCGGCTGAAATCTTCAGGCCCGAAAACCTTCGCGTTTCTTCTGGATGTCCATCGGCAAAAATGATGTCTCGAGTTTCCCTAGAGGTCGATATTTCAACGGCAATAGCTCGTTTTGCATCCGAATGGTTGGCGGGAATTTCCAGATTCCTTATTTCTTTTACGGTTGGTTCGCCTGCATAGGGTTCGATGATTGCCGTAAAGACGCTTTCGTTGTTCTCGCGAATTGAATGAATGCACCTGCCGTAGTAGCCGTTGCCATCCTTGCCTCGGGCAACTCCCTGCAAAACTCGATTTCCCTTTTGATCCAGAAGATGCATCCGTACGAATTTTCTTTCCTTCGTTGGGACAGCGCCAAAGTGCTTTTGCCCGGCAAGCATTTTTTCCTCGGCGTCACGTCTTAGTCGCCAAGTTGCGACAAGATCTTTTTGCATGACCGTTCCCGCCCAGTAGTCGGGATCCGATTTCAATGGAAAACCACCTGCTGGTGCATGTTCCAAGTCTTTTGGCTTAGTTCCCGGCTTGTAGGGCTGGAGGTATTCGACTTCATGTTTTTGTTTTGGGGGGTCTTGATCCTTCACGTTTATTTCGAAACCGTCGTCCACACATCCATGAAAGTTGTAAGCGTGACTTTTTCCGCCTGAGACTCGAAATACGTCCACGAGGTATCCCGAGGGGAGGGTCACAGTTGAATCTCGTCTCGGTTCTCCTTTGGCTGAAGCTTTGCCCGGATGGGTCTCGATCATGGCGACTTGTCTCCGGAACAGCCTAACTTCCGGCATGTCGTGAGGTGGACTGGCCTCTGCCGAAAGGTATTGGTTCCCACGGGAGTCAAGGAGACCTCTTATCCAAGCGTGACCGCGCCAGTTTTTGCCGTCGACCTCGACCACGTTGTGCAGACGCGTCATGCGTTGCGGTGGCAAGCCATAGCCTTGTTGTTGGTTGAAGTCGCCTGACATGGTCATGCCAAATGCAAACAACCTCAGATCCAAGGTGTCGCGGTGAGTGAAATAGCCGAAAGCACCACCAAGTCTGACCCCCACGGCTCTCCTGAATCGGAAATCTTGGTGTTGGTGACCGTCTTCGAGATAGCCGCTCCACTGGGAAATGACTCGGGAACGGTTTGCCAGATAAGGATCTCCCCTCTGTTGCTTTGAAGCTTCCACGATTTTCTTCCATTCCTCGTCATTCTCTTCGGCTCTCTCGAAAGTGTTTACCAATTCCCATGCAAACCTCGGGTCTTGGTGAAGGTCCCATCCCAACTTTATGATTTTTCGGGCGCTTGGTGTGTCCGTGAATTTTCCGTATGGTTCGGCGGGTCCGCCACCCGCTCCAATTCCGGGGTTAATGCGTCCCGCTGCAGTTCCCTCCAGCAGAAAATAGGGAAGTTCCCATCTTGCGGGATTGTGCTCTCGAGAACCTATGTCGTATTTCCGACTCCCACCTGATTGCAAGTGTTTGTCAAAGCTCTTTGCCAAAGAGGGGCGCCCCGGTAGTACGGGTCGCGATCCCGGGGGGGCGCCCAAGCCCATTGAAAATGAACCTCGGTCGATTCCTCCGTCGCGGGTGTAGTCAGTCACGAATTGATCGGTCACGCTTCCTTGAATCAATGGATATTGTCGGCTGTTGGTAAAAATGAATTCCATCCACGGTCGAGTTTCTTCGGGGTGATGATTGGCCACTTGAACCACCTCGAGCATGTCGTCCACCTGCATGTCCGTGTATTGCCTGTAGTGCATGATTTTGTTCGCAAAGTCCTGCACCAGATAAGTGTCGACCAATTCGATTACGTCATCTGGACTTTTTATCCAAGGCAGGTATCGACCAATTGCCGTTGCCAGTTCTTGGTCATTGGCGAGAAAATCGAAGAGTAAATCGTAGCAGTAAAGGTCGTCCATGTCGGGTTTCATGTCCCGATGGAAAATCACGCCTCGGTTAAGTCCCTCGAAGCCGGCGACGTATGCCAGCGAATGCTTTGAGTTTATTAGAGGAGCTTGCCAGACGTATCGGATGAACCTGATGGCCTCGTCGCGAATGGTTTGTCGGTTGCCGAAAGTAACCCATGGCTGCAACGATCCTTTTGCCCGCTTGTTCAGTCCCATATTCGACACAGTTGAAGAACCTGCGGCAAAAAGCATTCCCATTGCTCCTGCATCAATTTGCCATCCGGGCTCTACCTTTACTGAATCGACGTCCTTTCCATCCGGCTTTTCCGTGTAGACTTGGCCCCAAGGCTTCTTCGCTTCAACGAAAAGAATTCCCTCCGGAGCGTGGTGAAGGAAACTCCGCAAGTTTGATATTCCCAATGCATTTGCCTCTTCCATGCCTTTCGCAGCTTCTTGGGCATATCTTTGCCAACCGTCTCCCAGTCTCATGAACCGGAGAGGTAAGGTCTTGGCCCGCTGCAGGTAGTAACCTGCTCCGACAAGGTGAGTATTAAGGGGGGGCATGGAGCACTGCCAGATCAAGTCGTCGACCTTTTTTTGTTCCGAGGCATTGCGTTGTTTGCTCTTCAGGGCTTCCCACGCTTTCGGGTTCGCCTTTCTGTTTTTCTCCCAAAGCTCTTTCCTCTTTGAAAGTTCCGCAGGCAAGATGTCCCCAAAGCTCGTCTTTTTTTTGATTCGTTTTTTCGGCAATGACGCCAAATGGTCATGAAGGTCTATATTGTGAAGAACCAAGTCCGCCTTGCTGTCTTGAAGCAATTTGATTTCTGCAGAAAAACGCCGCCCATCTCCCCAGCTCCTGAACATGAATTCCTGAACAGCGTAAAAGTTGTCCAGAACACTGGAGTGCAGGGTATATTCCCTAGGTGTGTTCTTTTTAGACCTGTCGTCGTTGATTCTAAGCCCAAAACGAACCAAGGTCGGCGGTTCGACTTTTGTTACCTTTGGAGCCGCTACAATCGGGCGAATGACGTATATCCCTCTCGGAAGGTTTCCAAGTTCCAGTTTGATCGGATCGCTTCCGGGTTTCCATGGGTAAACCTTCGTCTCCTGCCTCCGTTTGGAGGTCCCCATCCTCGGCCCTAAGTTGGGCGTGTAGTAAACCGGTTCGGCAAATTCCACGCATTTACCCTTGTACTCCGGTAGCTTCGACATGACGAAATTTTTTACCAACGTCTTGTGGTTGTATAAGGGATAAGGACTTATCCTGCGCTGGTAGACGTGCCTTATGTGGTGGACGGCCCCGGGGTAGGCGAGGAATTCCGGTTGACCATAGGTGGCCGTGCCACCTCCCGGTCCCTTTAGCTTTTCGTAGGTCGTTGCTTCATCCACCTCGACTCCCGGCCAACCCGGTACGGGAATCGATGGCCAAAGCGGATAGGGATGCATGCCGCTCCCAATCTCCTTTGCTTTTGCTTGTCCCGAGTCAAAGCCATTCCAAAACAATGCCATGACAGCTAGGGTCGTGAAATTGAATGTTTTGTCCATCATCGGAAAAGTCGTGATTTCCTTCTTGAAGTCTCCGTCAGGCCAACAGCTCCTTGACTACATGACCTTCCACACCTGTCAGGCGCATGTCCAGTCCTGCGAAACGGTATGTTAACCTTTCGTGATTCATGCCCAGCAGGTGCAGCATGGTCGCATGCAGGTCGTGCACGGGCACGGG
>CAZNWO010000055.1:16698-20350 GCA_964576585.1 uncultured Puniceicoccaceae bacterium
TGGTCCCATTCACCCGCGAGTTTGCGATGGTTCTTTTCCAATCCGTCGTGGTTGTCCCAAGGCTGGCTCTTTCCGCTCCACACCTGTATGAATCGAACGCCGCGTTCAAGCAGCCTGCGCGTTACCAAAAGCTGACGTCCATGCGTACCTTTGCCGTAGGCTTCTCGAACGTGCTTGGGTTCCTTGTTGAAGTCGAAGGCATCCGTTGCCTCCGCCTGCATGCGAAAGGCGAGCTCGAATGTTTCTATGCGGGCCTCGAGTTGCGGATCAGTCGTCCGTTCCTCCAGATGGCGAGAGTTCAAGGCTTGAACGAGATCGAGTTGTTTCCGTTGCTCGGTGCTCGAAAGGCGGCCGTTTCGTATGTTCGAGATGAGCTTGGTGACGTCGGTGTGCTTGGTGTCGAGGTAGGTGCCCTGGTAGGCTCCGGGAAGAAAGGCGCTTCTCCAGTTGCGGGTTCCCACCACGGGATAGCCGTTCGGGCACATCACGATGAATCCGGGCAGGTTTTCGTTCTCCGAACCCAATCCATAGGTAACCCATGAACCAAAGCTGGGGCGCGGCAACTGGGCGTTTCCGCAATTCATCAGCATAAGCGACGGTTCGTGATTCGGTACCTCCGCCTGCATGGATCGAATGACGCATAGGTCGTCCGCGGCCGCTTCTGCCGTTTTTGCGAAAATCTCGCTCACAGGTAAGCCCGATGCCCCGTACCTCTTGAAGGAGAAAGGTGATCCCATGGCATGCCCCGTTCGACGTTCGGTACGCAGGTTGTTGACCGGCAAAGGCTGGCCGTGCAGCTCGTTTAGCATGGGCTTGGGATCAAAGGTGTCCACTTGGGACGGTCCACCGTTCATGAACAGGTGCACGACTCGCTTGGCCTTGGGAGCAAAGTGGGGCGATCCCGGAGACAATGCTCCACCCGCCTCTGCCTTCATTAGTCCTGCCAAGGCCATCATCCCGAAACCCGTTCCCGTGCGGGTCAGGAAGTCGCGACGCGAAAACACGCACTGCTCCAAAGCTCTAGTCGACGTAGGTGAATTCATTGGTCATCAGGAGACCCTGCGTATAATTTTCCCACTGCTTGGCCGAAGGTTTGTCGCCCAAATATTTTGTCGCCAAGCTGATTTCGAACTCGGCCGGCGAACGGAAGAACAGGATGCGGTACAGTTGTTCGATTCGCCGGTTCGTGTCCGACGGGAGGTCCTTCCGTTGAAGGATTCGCTTGCCGGACTCCAAGGTGAAGCTGTTGTTCATCAGGTACAAAGCCTGCGGGGCGACCGTTGTCGGTTCCCTCTTGACGCAGGTTATGTTGGGGTCCGGAAAGTCAAAGGAGCGCTGCACGACGTCGACGTCGAGACGGTTTATGCGACCGTAAATGCTGCGACGGTTCTTGAACCCCGTCTTCATGTCCAATGGTGGGCCACCCATCTTGCCGTCCATTTGGCCGGTCACGGCAACCAGGGAATCTCGTAGACCCTCGAAGGTCAGTCGCTGACGATTAAATCGCCACATCAGCTTGTTCGTTGGATCGATTTCCATGGCGCGTTCGTCGTGGTGGGCGCTTGCCATTTGCCAGGTGGCGGAGTTCATGATTCGGCGGTGCAGCTTCTTGAGCGACCAACCGCCCTTCACAAAGTCAGAGGCAAGCCAGTCCAGCAATTCGGGATGGCTCGGGGGGCGGCTGCGCAGCCCGAAGTCGCTCGGGGTGTCGACCAATCCCTTCCCAAAGTGCCAGCCCCATACCCGGTTGACGATTACACGGGCCGTTAGGGGATTGTTCGCCGAGGCGATGGCTTGGGCAAGTTCCAGTCGTCCACTTCCTTTCCGGAAAGGTTTGCGGCTCTTTCCCGACAATACCTCGGGTAAACGACGCGGCACGGGTTCACCGCGTTGGTGCGGATTGCCTCGCCTGAAGATCACGGGTTCGTAGAGCGACTCTGCGTCGACCAAAGTCATTGCTCGGGCGGGCGCTCCCTTGCCCTTCATGCTCCATTCCTCGACCGCCTTGATCAGCTTCTTGTACACGCCTTGGTCGGGCCTGTCGGGCAACAAGGCCAGAAAACCCCAGCCGAAACGACGCGGGATCATGGGCGGCGAATCCTTCCCGTACAGGACCTGCCTCAATTGCTCGTCCGCATCGTTTGGGAGGCGAGTGGCGTTGCCCTCCACCTTTTTCCACTCGGCGTCTATCTTGCTGAAAAGACTTCCGTACGCCTTGGCGACCTCTTTCATCGTCTTGGGAGCTTTCTTCCCAAGGGCGTCCAGCACCTTGGCGTTCACTGCCTTGTCCTTTTGCAGTTCGCGATGGATTGCGGCGGCCTCCTCGGCGAATTCTTCGTCGGTCAGGTCGAAGAACTTGTGCCAAGCCGTCCACACCTTGTCCTCTTCACGCCGAGAGTCTTTCAGGTAGTTTTCCCAGCGATGAATCACGTACGGGTTTATCGCCCCCTTGTCCGTAAGCAGCATGAAATTCCCCGTGCTTGGCTGGTGGCGCTTCGCGTGTACGGCAACAAGGTACTCTTCCGTACGCGTTCGAGCCGTGCTTATGATCGTTTTCCTCGTCTTGGCTACGAAATCCTCCAACGCCTTCAACCTCTTTTCCATCTCGGCATCGAACGCCCGTCTTTCCTCCGTGTCGGGGGCGGGCCGGTAGGTGGGCGGCAAGGTGGGTTCCACCGAGCTGCGGAACACCCCGTAAAGCGAGTAATAGTCGGCCGTGGGGACGGGGTCGTACTTGTGGTCGTGGCAACGGGCGCAGCCAATGGTCAATCCCATCAAGCCGCGCGTGGTCACGTCTATGCGGTCGTCGAGAATGTCGTGGATGTTACCTGAAAAACGCGCTCCAAGCGTCAGGAAGCCCAGCGCCGTCAAGGGCGTCTTGTCCTCTTTCAGGTCCAGTTGGTCGGCTGCAAGTTGCTCGATGATGAACCTGTCGTAGGGCTTGTCCTCGTTCAGAGAACGGATCACGTAGTCGCGGTAGGTCCAGGCCCAAGGGAAGGATTTTTCCTCAAAGAAGACGTAGCCCTTGTTGTCGGCATACCGGGCGACGTCCAGCCAGTGGCGTCCCCAATGCTCGCCGTAGCTTGGAGAGTCCAGCAAGCGGTCCACCAATTCCGCGTGCGATTCCGATCCGTCCTCTTCGGGTTTCGGGGGCAACCCCGTTACCGCGAAATGGGCTCGGCGTTTCAGGGTTTGTTTTGAAGCGCGGGGGGCCGGTTTCAGGCCGTTCGCTTCCAGCTTAGCTAGGATAAAGCGATCGATCGGGTTTCTTACCCCGTCCTTGCCCTTTACCTCCGGAGGAGTCGGATTGCGAATAGGTTGAAACGCCCAGTGCAACTTATCCTTGCCGAAAGACAAGCTCCAGCCTGCGACCAACGCCAATGCGGCGAAGTTTATTATCCAACCTTTCATTTCCGACTTCAACTTTGTACGCCTCGGGTCTTCATTGCACGAAAAAATCAACCCGATAGGGTGGAAAATCCCGCCGAGGTCGCTACTCCTCCTCTTTGGTGAAATGCTGTTGACCCATGGTTGCACTGCGCATTGGCGCAACGGAACCAACTCCGCCGGCCGCATCTGCGTTTGTCTAAGTTCGCGCTCTCTCTGCGGCGCGACGTGCCCCGCCGATTATTATTTTATCACGCCGGAGAGA
>CAZNWO010000056.1:0-20142 GCA_964576585.1 uncultured Puniceicoccaceae bacterium
AATTCGACCTTGGCAGGAGCGTTGGCTGCTTCCAAGCTGAACCTGCCTTGCGCTCACGTCGAGGCGGGCTTGCGTTCGGATAACCGCAATATGCCGGAGGAAATCAATCGTATTCTCACCGACCATGCCTGTGACTTGCTTTTCGCTCCAACGGAAGAAGCTTTGATCCGCTTGGCCCGTGAAGGTATTGAAGGGGAACATGTAGTTCGCACGGGTGACGTCATGCTTGATGCTGCCAAGGTCTTTTCACCTGTTGCGAGTGAGAAAAGCAGTATCTTGGGCACTTTGGGGCTTACCGATTCGACATTTGCTCTTTGTACTTTGCATAGGGCGGAAAACGTGGATTTTCGTGATCGTTTGGAAAGCATTCTCAAGGGCTTGCGAGACATTGCTCAAGACTTGCCGATCGTGCTTCCGCTTCATCCCAGGACCAAGAGGAGGGTAGAGGACTTTGACTTGTCTAATCTTCTTCAGCCCTTGCAGGTATTGGAGCCCTTGGGTTTTCTTGACATGCTTGTCCTGCAGAAGGAGTCGTCGCTCATTCTCACCGATTCCGGGGGCGTGCAGAAGGAAGCTTTTTTTCAAAAGACCCCTTGCGTCACCTTGCGGTCCGAAACCGAATGGGTCGAACTTTTGCCTGGTGGCCACAATCGTTTGGCCAGACCCGAAGTTGATTCCATTCCTGAAAAGGCGAAGGAGGCTCTTGCATCCTCGCCCGATTGGGATGTTCCTTTGTATGGAGATGGTCGCTCTGCCGAAACCATTGTGCGGGCCTTGATCGATCGAAGCCCTTGATTCACAGAACTGGTAGGTGAGTGAAAGTAGCTCTCGTCACATCCGAATTCCCCCCTATGAATGCAGCTGCGGCAGCTCGGATGGGGCCATGGGCGGATGTCTTGGAGGAGCGAGGGCACGAAGTGGTCATCTTGACCTCGCGAGAAGCATCCGAGTCGGAAGATTCTCGGGTTTGGACATCTCGTTTCGGGGTTCCTTCCAACCAAGTGTCCCTTTCTCGAAGGCTTTTTCAGGAAGTTCGCCTTGGCAGAGACCTTGGTCGGGAATTAAGGAAGTTGGCGCCTTCCCTTGATTTAGCAGTGATTACTTCGCCACCTTTCTTTTTAGCCATGCATTGCGCGAAGGTTGCTCAAAATTGTTCCCTAGGCTTTCACCTTGATGTTCGCGATCGTTATCCTGGCGTTCTTTTCGATTTGGGTCTCCTGCGCCGCAATGGATTCATAGGCCGAATCCTTTCCGGAATGGAACACAGGGCTTATGCTGCCGCCTCCTTGGTTTCCACGGTGACCCTCTCCCTGACCAAGGAGTTGACCGAGGTCGTCGGTGCGGGAGAGGTCTTCCACGCCCCAAATGGATTTGACGGCGTTCTTTTCCCCGAGAACCTTTTCGAGCGGAGAAAACGAGAGCAATTCACAGTGGTTTATCATGGGCGCTTCAGTCGCTTGCACGACGTCGAGACCTTGCGTATGCTGACCCTTGCCGTTTCCGAGAAAGATTCCGAAATTCGCTTTTTGATCGTTGGGCCTGTTCCCGAGGAAGTACGCAATCGGGATTGGGGATCAACCTCATTCTGCGGGGAGAAGCCCCGCGAAAAGATTCCAGCCTTGCTTGCTGAATGCCACTTGGGTGTCAGCCTAATGAAACCCTCGCGGGCTACCTATGTAGCAATGCCGGCAAAGATTTTTGAATACCTTGGCGCGGGGCTGCCCGTCATGGCCTGCCCCAAGGGAGAATTAACGGATTTCGTTCGCAAGAAGGAAATTGGTCTAACCTTTGAAAAGGCCGAAGTCGTCAACATGGCGGAAGAGATTTGCTCGCTTAAGTCGGATTGTTCCCGCATGGATCAAGTCGTGAGTAACGTTCGTTCGGTTAGGAAAGACCTTGAGCGTCGCAGCGCCGCCATGAGTCTTGTTGAAAAACTGGAATCTCTTTAGTTTGTCGTAAGATTTAGATATGCCTCGCAAGTCTGATTGGAATTTGGGCAAGGGTGCTTGGACTCTCCTCGATCTTTTCGTGGCGTCCTGTTCCGCAGCTTTGGTTCCTCTTTTTTGGACACCCCTAAGCGAGACCTTGCGAAAGGTCGCTCTCGAGGAAGGTATGGAGAGGCTAATCGCCTATGCCATATTTTACGGCTTTGCCTTCGTGGTTGCGGGAGAGATGCTTGGTTTGCATGAGAGGCGTACTCATCGTTCTCTGCGCTTTCGGACGGCTATCGGGTTCATTGCGGCTTCCGGTGCCTGTCTTGCCTTGCTTTTGCTGGTTTATTTCATCGAGTATCGCTTCATCGGTCGTTTTGCCCTATTAAAAATAGGTGGCTGTTCCTTGATGGGGGTAATGATTTTGCGAGGTTGCATCGGACGGATGGCTTCTAGGAGTAAGCCGCGTGTTCTGGCATTGGTTCCCGATGCGCTCGCGGAGACGCTGAACGAGCGCGCCACGGTCTCGCAAATTCCTGTTCGCTTGTTGGGTCCCGATGAGTGGCAAGCCGGCGACAAAAAAGATTTCGTCAAAAAGTGTCGGGATCTTGAAATCGATGAAATCATTACTGTCGCGGATTTTTCCGAAAAGCAGGTTTCAGCTTCTGAGACCTTGGAACTTTTGTCATCTGGAACCAGGGTTTCGGACCTCGTTGACTTCTGGGAAAGAAATTTTGCGAATATTCCGCCCGATCATGTGGATGAGGTCTGGTTTACCAGGCTCGACTTGCATCTGCGTCATCCCTTGTTTCATCGGGCCAAGAGATGTCTCGATGTCTTGGTCGCCCTCCTTGGGCTCGTCTTGTCCGTTCCAATCCTCGCATTGGCTTCTGTGCTCACTTTTCTCGACTCGGGATTGCCCCTGTTCTTCTTTCAGAGGCGTACGGGATTCTTGGGTCGTGAGTTTACCTTGATAAAGCTTCGCACAATGAAGGTTGACGCCGAGAAGGATGGGGCCAAGTGGGCGCAGGAAAAGGACAGTCGAGTCACTGCTCTTGGTCGTTGGTTTCGTAAACTCAGAATCGACGAGCTACCCCAGTTCATCAATGTGCTGAAAGGCGAGATGTCAATCGTGGGTCCTCGACCCGAGCGTCCTGAGCTTGAGGAAACCTTGACCGAGGAAATTCCTCTCTGGTCTAGCCGTCATCTGGTTAAGCCTGGGCTGACGGGTTGGGCCCAGATACGTTTCCGATATGCAGCGGATGCCAATGCCTCCAAGGAAAAGCTCGCCTACGATCTTTATTACATCAAAAATGCATCACTTTTGCTGGATTTGCAGATTATTCTCTCAACTGTGAGGTCCTTGGCTCAGGGCAGTCGTTGAAATGAAGGTCTTGGTAACGGGTGCGGCAGGATATATAGGTAGTCACACTGCATTTGCTTTGCTCCAAGCGGGATACGATGTGGTCGCCTTGGATAATTATTCGAATTCTTCCCCGATTTCTCTTCAAAGAGTTGGAGAGTTGGCCAAGAGAGAGCCTACTGTGATCGAATGCGATTGCGGAGATTCTTGGGCGTTGACTGAGGTTTTCGATGAGCATTCCGATATAGAAGCCGTTCTTCATTTTGCCGCCTTCAAGGCGGTTGGAGAATCAACGGAAAGACCACTTGATTATTATCGCAATAATGTTTCCGGTTCCATCGCCTTGCTTCAGGTGATGGAAGAGTTTGGAGTGCGAGACATCGTTTTCAGCTCATCTTGCACGGTTTACGGAGAACCCGAATACGTACCAATTGACGAAAAGCATTCCGCTGGTAATGTTTCCAGTCCCTACGGACGTACCAAGTTCGTTATGGAGTCCGTAATTAAGGATCTTTGCGAGTCCGATTCCAGATGGAATGCAGCCATTTTGCGCTACTTCAACCCTATCGGAGCTCATCCCAGCGGAGATATTGGAGAAGATCCTCTCGGAGTTCCGGAGAACCTTGTTCCTTTTGTTTGCCAGGTCGCCTCGGGAAAGATCGAAAAGCTAAGGGTTTTCGGGAATGATTATCCTACTCGTGACGGTACTGCCATTCGTGATTACGTTCATGTTCTCGACTTGGCCGAAGCTCATTTGTCCGCCATGGAGAAAGTTGTTCAAGGAACGGGTTGCTTTGTTTGCAACTTGGGGACCGGTAGAGGTTCTACTGTTCAAGAAGTGGTGTCTGCCTTTGAAGTTGCAACTGGTGAAAGAATCGATCTCGAGAATGTGGAATGTCGTCCGGGAGATGTTACAGAAGCGTGGGCCGACCCTTCCTTTGCCAAAGATTTTCTGGGATGGGAGAGCAAGAGAGGTTTGGAAGAGGCCTTGGCGGATGCTTGGAGATGGCAAAGTAAGAATCCTCAGGGTTATGGGAAAGTCGAAGGAATTGAATGATTGCCGTCCAGTCCGAATTCATTCGGCAAGAATCCCCTGACGGCCAAGGCGGATGCGATGTTTTCCAAATTCAGCTTGGATCCGGGTTTCAAGCCCGCATCACGATAGGCTCCGAGATTCAGTTCCAGAACATATTGAATTTGATTGTTTCGGGATGGATAACCTCTTTCGTCGAAGGGTTGCGCGGCATGGATTTCCCGAAGAGTTCCATCCCTTGAGAAGTATCCAATGTCGAGAGGTATTCTCGTATTTCTCATCCAGAAACTCTGCTTGTCCGGTTCCCGAAAAACGAAGAGCATCCCATGTTTTTCGGGCAACTTTCCCCGGTGCATCAGGCCCCGAGCTTTTTCTTCCCGCGAAACTGCAACCTGCACGCTAAATTCTTGTTCCTCCAGCCCGATGGTGAACCAATGATCGAAGCCTTTGTTAGTGACGGTCTTTTCTTCCTTTGCTTTTTCGCGGCAGGAGAACGAATGCATAAGCAATGTTGCAACTGCCAACGCCCCTAAGGTAAAAGGAAATCCTCTCATGCTCTTTCTTGGATGAAGGAACTTCTTGAACGAATCAAGCGACTTCGGCTTCTTGTAGTTGGCGACGTCATGCTTGACAAGTACCTGAGGGGCGATGTGTCCCGTATTTCTCCGGAGGCACCTGTACCTGTCCTTTTGGTAGATGGAGAACATTCCGTGGCAGGCGGAGCGGCTAACGTCGCCTTGAACGTTGCGGCTCTTGGGGCAGAGGTCGAGGCTTGCGGCTTTTTCGGGAAGGACGAAGCAGGAGAAACCCTCCGCGGCATCTTGGTCGAAGCAGGAGTGAGTTGTGACGAATCCTTTGCGTCTTCAGCCGCTCCCACCATTTGCAAGACTAGGTTGATGGCGGGCAACCAGCAAATTTGCCGAATGGATTGGGAAGAGTCGTCCGGCTCCTACCAACCCGACCTCCAATCCTTTGCCGATTCTCTTGCCGAGAAGGCGAAAGCAGTCGATGCTGTGATCGTTTCTGATTACGGTAAGGGCTTCATTACCGATGACTTGCTCGTCCTATTGCGTCGCGAGACAGAATTTCTGGCGATTGACCCCAAGCCTCGTCGCAAGGTCAGTTACTCCTCTCCGGACCTCATGACTCCCAACAAGACCGAGTCTTTGCAGCTTGCAGGGTTGGATAAGGCCGACTTCTTGGATTTTCCTGAGGAAGCTGTCACCGAGGCCATAGTTGAAGGACACAAACCGCGTTTGCTTGCCATCACATTGGGGGGCGATGGCATGCTCCTTGCGGAGGACGGCAAGGTCTTGCGCAGGATTCCCACTGCTGCTCGCGAGGTTTTCGATGTTTCCGGGGCGGGGGATACCGTGATTGCCGCCCTGACCCTTGCACTCGCAGCAGGGGCTTCCTTCGAGGAGTCCGCTGCCTTCGCCAACGTTGCCGCAGGCGTCGTTGTTGGAAAAGTGGGTACGGCTTGCGCTTCTCCCGAAGAGATAGTTGCAGCAATTTCCGAGAGTTGAGCTCTAACGAGCAATTGGCTTTGTTCGTCGATCGTGATGGTACCATCATTCGCGAAGCTCATTACTTATCTGATTCTTCAGAGGTGGAACTTCTTCCCGGAGCAGGCGAAGCCTTGATTCGGGCCAAGGATGCCGGATGCCTATTGTTTCTCTTTACGAACCAGTCCGGCATCGGTAGAGGGTACTTCGATTTAGATGCGGTGCATGCATGCAATCGTCGCATGTATGAGCTAATGGGTGTCGAGGAGAATTTCTTTGACGGAGTTTGCATTGCTCCCGAGACTCCTTCAGACACTCCCGTCTACCGCAAACCCTCGCCACGTTACGTTTTGGAAAGCATCAAGGATTTTGAATTGAAGCCCGGCGAATGCTTTGTGGTGGGAGACAAGTGGACTGATGCATTGGCAGGCGTGCGTGCGGGTGCGAATGGAGTCTTGGTCGAATCGGGTCACGAGTTGGACGAAAACACGAGAGGTGTTGCCAAGGAACGGGACGTGCCCGTTCATCGCGACTTGAATGCCTTCATTGGTAGTTTGCTTGATTGATGTCCGGGATTCCTGACAAAGAACCATCGGAATGGGAATTGATCGAGGATCAGCTTCATGCTTCTTGTCGAATCTTTGACGTCAGGAGACAGTTTTTTCGGCATCCCGGCGACGGAAGGGAAGGGGACTTCTTCGTTCTTCGTACCAACGATTGGGTTAACGTCTTGGCACTCACTCGCGACGAGGAACTTGTCATGGTTCGTCAATTTCGATACGGTTCCCAGAAGCTTTCCCTCGAAACTCCCGGAGGTGTGGCGGAAAAGGGAGAAGACCCCTTGACGGCGGGATTACGCGAATTGAGGGAGGAGACCGGCTATTCCGGAAAAAACGCCAGGATTCTTTCCTTTTGCCGTCCCAATTCCGCGATTCTCTCCAATCGTTGTCATTTTGCCCTTGTGGAGGAAGTCGAGAAAGTTGGAGACGTGCAGTTCGATCCCAACGAGGAAATCGAGACCGTGCTTGTTCCGCTTACTGAAATTCCTTCCCGTATATGTTCCGGTGAAATTTCTCACTCCTTGGCGCTTAATGCCATCCTGCACCTCTTCTTGGAAAGAGGGATGCCCGACACGTCTTGACCCTTTCAACCTTTACCCCTTTCTCTTTCCTGTTATTTTCTCTCATTTATGAGTGAAGTTTTGTCACTTCTTCTTGAAGGAGCAGACCCTCGGCCCGAAAGCTTGGCGGAAATCCTCGGCAAGGAGGTTGCCGAGGTCGAGTCCGACTTGAAGACCTTGGAGCG
The DNA here is from genome assembly GCA_964576585.1 of uncultured Puniceicoccaceae bacterium. Lineage (GTDB taxonomy): Bacteria > Verrucomicrobiota > Verrucomicrobiia > Opitutales > Seribacteraceae. The sequence goes on from CAZNWO010000056.1 coordinate 7,138, forward strand.
CGAAAAGACGCTCTTGGGTTGGTTGCCTATCCTAAATCCCGAAAAGGTCGAGGACGGTAGGGTGCGAGCGGTCATCGAGGTTAAGATCAGCCCCGAGAGAGAGGGAGGATTCGATCGCCTTGCCTTGCGGATTGCTCGCTTCGATGAGGTGGAGTCCTGTTACCTCATGTCGGGTGGCTACGATCTTCTTGTCTTTGTTTCCGGCAAGGATCTTCGGTCCGTTGCAACTTTCGTTTCCGAACGGCTTGCAACTATGGAAGGCGTTCTGTCCACCGCCACTCATTTTCTGCTTAGGCCGTATAAGGAGCAACGCCACTTGCTGGCCGGCGAGACCGATCTTGCGGACAAGCCGGCTATCAGTCCCTGATGAGCGACGATACCGAACGTTTTGTGGCGAGTCACGTTAAGGATTTGCCGCGATCCGGCATTAGAGACTTCTTTGCCGTGGTTTCCGAGATGCCCGATGCAATTTCCCTTGGCATTGGCGAGCCCGATTTCGTGACGCCGTGGCGGTTTCGCGAAGCCGCCATCTTTGCCTTGGAGAAGGGGCGTACGAGCTACACGGACAACCGTGGCCTTCTTCGTCTACGACGAGAAATCTCCAAGTACGTTTCCGGCTTTCTCGGTCCCGAGTACGATCCTGCCGACGAAATCTTAGTCACAGTCGGCGTTTCGGAGGCCATAGACGTCGCCCTTCGAGCGATTCTGAATCCCGGGGACAAGGTTCTCTATCACGAGCCCTGTTACGTTTCCTATGCGCCTTCCGTGACCTTGGCCGGCGGGCAAGCCATTCCTGTCGCCACCCGTTCCGACGACGATTTCGCCTTGGATGCCAAGGCTTTTGAGGATGCGTGGGAGCCGGGGTGCAAGGCCTTGTTGCTTAATTTTCCCACCAATCCGACGGGAGGCACCGCCGATCGAGAAAAGCTGGAAGCCCTTTCTCGCTTCGCCTGCGAGAAGGATTTACTCGTGATCAGCGATGAGATTTATGCGGAGCTTACCTACGAGGGCGAGCATGTCGGCATTGCGTCTCTGCCCGGCATGAGGGAACGGACTCTCTTGCTCCACGGCTTTTCCAAGGCCTTTGCCATGACGGGTTTTCGGGTCGGTTATGCTTGTGGGCCTTCCGACCTGATCGAGGCGATGATGAAGGTGCATCAATATTGCATGATGTGCGCTCCCATCCTTAGTCAGGAAGTTGCCGTGGAGGCTCTTGCGCATGGCGCCGCCGACGTGTCGCGCATGAAGGAGCAGTACCATCGCCGCCGCGATTACTTGGTCAGGCGATTCAACGAATTCGGGCTTGAGTGTCATGCACCCCGTGGATCCTTCTACACCTTTCCGAAGGTGGGTGGCCTGGGACTCGACGAGGTTACTTTTTCCCACCGCCTTCTTCGTGAAGCTGAAGTAGCCGTTGTTCCGGGATCCGCCTTTGGCGAACATGGCAGAGGTCATGTTCGGGCCAGTTTCTCAACTTCTTATCCCCGTTTGGTCGAGGCTTCGGACAGAATCGGTCGCTTTGTGGATAAAGTCCGAGCTTCCGAGCTTTCCGTCGCCGGCATGGCCGGAACTTAATTTGAAACACCTATTTCTCTTTTTGCCGGCTTTTCTCGAGCTTGCTTTTTTTTGATGTCTTTCTCAAGAAGTGTAGCAATCGTCGGTCGACCCAATGTGGGCAAGAGCCGTCTCTTTAATAGAATAATTGGTCGCCGAGTGTCCATCGTACACGATCGGCCGGGCGTTACACGCGACGTCGTCGTCGCCGATGCTCCCGGAGGTTACTCGATCATGGACACCGGAGGGATAGGGATGAAGCCTGAAATGACTTCTGCCGAGATTCAGGACGCCACCGAGGATCAGGCGAATTTTGCAATAGAGACTTCTGACTTGCTCCTTTTCGTCGTCGATGGAAGAGAGGGGCTTGTTCCTCTTGACGAATCTCTTTCGTCCAAGTTGAGACGGATGGGAAAAGAACCTGTTCTCGTCGTCAACAAGCTCGACCAACCTGAACAGAATTTTGCCTCTGACGATTTCTCTCGTCTTGGATTTTCCTCCGTTTTCCCTATTTCCGCCGAGCACGGTCACGGCGTGGGAGAGCTTCTCGAGGGAGTCAAAGACTTGCTGCCACCTCCGGAACCATCTCTCTTGGAGGAGGAGAGACGCGTGGGCATTGCCTTTGTCGGTCGTCCCAACGTGGGCAAGTCTTCGCTTTGCAATCGATTGCTTGACGCTCGTCGACTGATCGTGAGCGACGTTCCCGGCACTACTAGGGAAACCGTGGAGCTGGACCTGGACTTCACCCCCGAGGGGGAAGGGGATGAGCAGTGGAAGTTTCGTCTATTCGATACCGCAGGACTGAAGAGGCGAAAGCGCGTCAACTCTTCCCTCGACTACTTCTCCTCGCTTCGGACCGAAAGAGCAATCGAGAGAACCGACGTTGTCTTTCTCGTCCTGGATGCCCGTGAGGGTGTCACCAAGCAGGACAAGGCTTTGGCGGGAGCTATTCTGGATAAGGGAAAGGGCCTTGCTGTTCTCGTCAACAAATGGGACGTCGTGCTCGAAGGCTTTCGCACGGATCCTTTGCCCGGCTACGAGGATGAAAAGGAATTTCGGGAATCATACGAGAACTCGATTCGAAAGGAGCTTTTTTCGCTTCCCGATTCGCCCGTCCTCTTTGTTTCTGCCCTAACGGGATACTGCATCGACGAGTTTCTCCGCTCCGCAATCCAAATGGATCAAAGAATGGACAAGGTCATCCCGACAGGTTCGCTGAACAAGCTCTTGGGCGACATGTTCGAAAAGCGCCCTCCCGCCAAGGTTAAAGGCAAGAGGTTCAAGATTTTCTATGCTGTGCAAGTTCGTAGTCGACCCTTCTGCATCAAGCTCTTCTGCAACCAAGCTCGGCGTCTGGAGGAACCCTACAGGCGTTACTTGGAAAAGGGAATCGGGGAACGATTCGAGCTTGCTGGATGCCCCGTCAAGTTCGTTCTTTCAGGTAAAGAAGAGCGTTATTCAGGCGATGATTAGTAGGCTCGTAGCATAGAAATCTCTTTTTTCCGTTGAGGCCGGCGTTCAAGTTCGAACGCCGGCCTCTTTTTTTGGGTCAAAGGTTGCACTTGGACTAGAATTTGAACTCGACCACAAAAATTTCCAAACCGCGCGTGGCTTTTTTCGGCTCGGACGGTATTGCATTGCCTCTTCTCGACCTTCTGCACCAGCCGAACGACTTTGGTTTCGAGCTTTCGGGTGTCCTTACTCAACCGGACCGTCCTGCTGGACGCGGAAAGAAACTTCGTCCCAATCCCGTCAAAGCTTGGGCCGCCGAGCGTGGATTGAACGTTCTGGAGCCCGAAAGACCCGGGCAACCCGAAGTCGCTTGGGTAAGGGAAAACGCGGACCTCGTGCTTGTCATGGCCTACGGGCACATCTTGTCCGAGGAACTGCTCGAGGCGCCCGTTCTTGGAACCTTCAACTTTCATGGTTCAATTCTGCCATCCTATAGAGGAGCTTCTCCCGTGGAGACGGCTTTGGCCATGGGCGAAGATCTTACGGGTGTCACGCTCATGCGAATCGTACCTCGCATGGATGCCGGGCCAATCGTTGATTGTGAGACCATCCCCATTGCTGAGATTGACGATGGTCCATCGCTTCGCGACAAACTGGCTCAGGCTTGCGTTCCCCTCCTGCAGCGAAACCTTCGCTCCCTTCTTGATGGGCTTGTTCGGGAAACTCCTCAGGACGAGCAATCCGCTACTTACTGTCGTAAGCTTTGCAAGGTCGATGGAGCCTTGGACTTCAAGCAACCCGCTGAAGTTCTTGCTCGAAGGGTTGCGGCTTTTCGGGCTTGGCCGGGTTGCTACTTCGACCTGCGTGAATCACGAATAAAGGTTGGCCGTGCCGAGGCTTTGAATCCCGAGGCGAACTACATCGGCGGAGAGATCATTTTATCTGATGGGGGTGGGTTTTCGGTTGGTACTCCATCGGGTGCCTTGTCCATTTTGGAGATGCAGCGTCCGGGAGGCAGAATGTTGCCTACGGCCGATTTCCTGCACGGATTTTCTCTGTTGGAAGGAGAACTGGCAGGAAGTTCAGAGTTGACCAACTTGATCTCGCCCAAACCCAAAGGTCGGGGGATCTCGAAAAGTTAACTTGCTTAATTATCATTTATTCGTTAACTCATTAAAACTGTAATGCTTATGAAGACTGTGGTGGTTTTCGGGAGGTTGAAGGTGGATTCTTTAAAGGGTCTCTTCGCAGGATTCTTTCCTTCCGTATTTTTAATAACGTCGCTAGCTTGTGCGGTTGGTTTTGCTCCTGCCGTTTTATGTGCCAAAGACGCAAATGTGCGCTTGGCAAACCTGACGCAAGATCTTGAATTGCTCTCGAGACAGGTCGCGAGCCTTCGCAGTGAGGTGGAAATTCTCCGCAGGGAAAACACCCAGTTGCGCTTGTTGGTGGAGCAGGGCAGCAAGTCGAAAGGAGTGTCCCAGGCGAAGTTGGTCGACTTTAGCCGCCAAATGGACTCGCAGTTGGCCGACCTTAGACGGGAAGTCACTCAAAGCAACGCCAACGCCAAGATTCTCAAGCAGCACGTGGACTCTAGCTTGCAGAAATTGATCCAGCAGATGAATACCGGCTTTTCCTCAATTCGATCCAACCCCGTAGCTGTTCCCGAAGCCCCCGCCGTGGCATTTAACGATGAATATCCTAAGGATAGGGGTTTCGTTCACAAGGTGGGCAAGGGAGAAACCGTCAGTAGCATAGCCAAGAAGCATAACTCGAAGGTTTCTTGGATCATCAACGCAAATCGTATTTCCGATCCGACCAAGGTGCATGTCGGTAAGGAATTGTTCGTGCCGCAACAATAGGGGGATCAATCCATGGCCAAACCAACTTCCAGACTAGGCAGGGGCTTGGGTAGCCTGATTTCAGGAGGCTCGGGAGCGACGCCAACTGTTTCAGTCGCAGAACCTGAGGAAAAGGCGATAAACGGCAAGGCGGCGTTTGATGAGGAAGGTGTTGCCGAGCGCAACGGGAACAACACTGAATTCTCTTCCGAGATTCCCGAGCAAGCCGTAGATCCGGATCGTTTACTGGAGCTTCCAGTGAATGATTTGAGGCCGAATCCCCGCCAGCCTCGAAAAACCATGGATCCGACCAAGGTCGGCGAACTTGCGGCAAGCATCAAGGCCGAAGGATTGCTCCAACCCGTGGTTGTCAGAAAGGTGGAAGAAGGTTATGAAATCATTGCTGGCGAACGTCGTTGGCGAGCTCACCGGCAACTGGAGCGCCCGACGATCTTGGTTCGGGTCGTGGATGCGACGGACCTTTCATCGGCTACTTTGTCCTTGGTGGAAAACCTGCAGAGGGAAGGTTTGAATCCTTTAGAGGAAGCGCTTGGTTACTCTTCCTTGGTGAACGACTTCAACCTTACGCAGGCACTGGTTGCCGAAAGGGTGGGCAAGAGCCGAACCTACGTCACCAATATGTTGCGACTGCTTCAGCTTGATGAACGCCTGCGGAACCTCGTTGCTTCCGGTCAACTTTCCGTAGGTCACGCCAAAGCACTGTTGGGTGTTGAGGACGAAGAGGTTAGGGAGAAGCTTGCATTTCGCGCTGTTCGTGAAGGCTGGACCGTACGCGAGTGCGAGTTGGCGATTGGCGCTTCTAGGACGGATGCTTCGGGAACTGTTTCTCGCCGCGGGATCGGTTCGTCAAAGGTGCCTGTCTTTAGGGAAACTCTGGACCAGTTGAGTGCTCTTCTTCAAGTGGAAGCTAAAGTTTCCGCAAACAAGTCGTGCAAGGGCAAGTTGATCATCCCTTTTGCCGACGAAAAGGAATTCCGTAGAATTGCCGAGGCTATCGGGGTCTGATTCTCGAAACTGGGATTGCCATGACGGCGAAAAGAAGCCATTATGGTTTCTTTTCCCTACTACCTGAACGATGACTATCACCATTCTTACAACCATACTCATACTCCTTTGCCTGCTCATTGTCTTGTTGGTCATGTTGCAGCGAAGCTCCGGCGGAATGGGCTCGGCTCTGGGTGGTGGGGCTGCCGATCAAGTGCTGGGGGCAGGTTCGGCGGCGCAACTGACCAAATATACCGTTTGGAGCATTCTGGGCTTCTTTGTTTTGTCCTTTGCGCTTTATTATTTCTACCAAAGCGAGGCTGGCTCAAACCAAGCCACTCGCCTGAATCAAGACAAGTCGGGTGTTGTTGGACCAAGTTCGGGAGGTGGTCTAGGAACGAACGAAGGGATTGATACCGAAGGAGAGAATTCCTCTTTGCCTGATGCCTTTCCCGAGGCAAATGGTTCCGAGTCCATCTCGGATTCCAATGCATCGGACCAAGCGGACGAGGTAGCTGTCTCTCCCGACGGGAACACCTCTCTTGCACCCGTTTCCCCCGAACCGGAAGAGGTAGAGAATGCAGAGGCAAATGCATCGGGTTCACCCGAGGCGAATTCGTCAAGTTCGCCTGAGGAAGGAAATTGATTTTATTTGGTTTTCTCGGACCGTCCTTTAATGGCTTGAAGCATTCCCTCGTCGCCAAGATTCCGAAAATTTTGTTCGTACCTTTTCCTAGTCGCAGGTTTATTTTTCTGCTGCTGGCTATTCAATTGGCCGTAACTGAGTTCGGACTCGCTCAACCAAAGAGATTTCCCGCTAGGGGCTTTGCAAAGATTCTATCGGGCAGTGAAGCTTCCGAACGGTTGAATCGCTTTCGGGAGTTTCATGCTCTCGATCCTGTTGGGAAAGCCTTTCACGACGGATATTTGCTACTTTTCAGACTCGAGCATTATCCAAGGCGAGGAAAAGTGTTGGTTCGGGAGGGATCAATTTGCGGGCTTGCTCTTGGGCATGGATTAATGCGATTGGAGGTGAAGGGAGCGGGGGTTGAGAAATCAAAGGTGTTTCTCTTGCAGAATGGGAGCAAGTCTCAAGCATGGGTCTTGAATGAGGGTGAACGAGAACCCCACAAGCTCGGATTTCCCGACCTCCTTCAGCCGGTTGCCAAGGATATGGGACAGACGATTTTTGACTTCATGATGCCCTTTCTATTCTGGGAAAACTGGAAGTACGAAAAGTCTGGTCGAGTGATTGGAAGGCCGGCTCATATTTTTGATTTCTTTCCTCCCAACGAACTCAAGGAGATCGAGCCCAGTCTTCGAAAGGTTCGATTGACTCTCGACGATGCCTACGAAGCTCCTCTGCGGGTTGAAACCTTTGGGGTTAGAGGTATTCCGGATAAGACTTTCAGGCTGGTTAGCTTGAAGAAGCTGGGGGAGGACTGGATCGCCAAATCACTTGACGTTCGGGACGCGCGAAGCCGGTCGAGGACGCGTTTTTTGGTCACTGGTGCAGCCACTGGTCTCGACTTGGACAAAGCACTTTTCTCTCCTGCAGGACTTTCGAGAACGCCCATCGTTCCCAACGAACTTTTCATTTCCCTTGAATGATTTGATTTAAAACGGCTTGCTCGTTTTTCCATCTCCCTTAGAACGCTAACCTCATGAAAAACGGTTATCTCTCCTCTTGGGCGTCAAATGTCTCTCCTTCTCCAACCTTGGCGGTGGATGCCAAGGCCAAGGCGATGAAGGCTTCGGGGGAAGACGTGTGTGGTTTTGGAGCCGGAGAACCTGATTTCGATACCCCCGGCTTCCTCAAGGACGCCTGCGCCAAGGCTTTGTCCGAAGGCAAGACAAAGTATGCCCCTGCGGCAGGATTGCCTTCTCTCAGAGAGGCTTTGGCCAAGAAGTACGTGGAAGAGAACGGTTTTGATTCGGTTGAGCCTTCTCAAGTGGTGGTGAGCCCCGGAGGGAAGTACTCCTGCCACTTGGCAATCCTTGCCACCTGTAGTCCGGGAGACGAAGTCATCATACCCGCTCCCTACTGGGTGAGCTACCCTGAAATGGCAAAGCTCGCGGGAGCTGTTCCGAAGGTCATTTTCGCTGGGGATGATCAGGGTTTCAAGATTACTTCCGATCAGCTCCGGGAGGCAGTTACTCCCAAGACCCGCTTGTTCGTCCTTAACAGTCCATCCAACCCAACTGGGGCGATTTACACAAAGGAAGAGATGCAGGCCTTGGTGCAGGTTGCAGTTGAGCATGACTTCTACGTTATGTCCGACGAAATTTACGAGTACCTCCTCTATGACGGGGTTACTCATCACAGTCCGGCGTCTTTCGGCCCCGAAGCTGCCGATCGAGTCATCACGGTTGCCGGTTTTAGCAAAACCTTCTCTATGACGGGTTGGCGTCTTGGCACCCTTGTGGCAAATGAGGTTGTCGCAAAGGCAGTCGCCAGTTTGCAAAGCCAAACCACGTCCAATGCCACCACTTTTGCTCAGTATGGTGCCTTGGCTGCCTTAGAACACCCGGAACAGGCTCGTATCGCAGTTAGCGAGATGCTCGTCCATTTCGACAGACGGAGGTTGAAGCTTCTGGACGGGATGAATGCCGTGGAGGGCGTGAATTGCGAAAGAGCCTGTGGTGCCTTTTACCTTTTCCCAAATGTCTCTCTTCTCGGCCTAGGAGTCGAGGCATTCGCCACTCGTCTCTTGGATGAGAAAAAGGTGGCGGTCGTTCCAGGTCATGCTTTTGGGGCCGAGGGCTACGTTCGTTTGAGCTACGCTACTTCCGATGAAGTCATCGAGAAGGGTCTCGATCGCTTTGCTTCCTTTTGCTCTTCTTTGTAAACCAGATGTCCCGCCCGGGTGAAATGTTCGGGATTCGGGTATCCGATAATCTAGAAGATGTATTACCTAGAAGCCGAGGGCCTTCTTGGCTTCGGGGTTTTCCATTAAGGCTGTTTCAAGTTCATCCAAGTCGAAATCGGCAACAAGGAATTCGTCATGCTTTAGGGTGGGCGTCATTGTCTGGCCGCTGACTTCCAGCAGTTCACTCATTCGGTCGGGTTCGGCTCGAACGTCTATGACTTCTAGTTCAATGGCGTTTTTCCTGAAGTAATCGAGGGCATCGATGCACCACGGGCATCCCGCCTTAACGTAAAGCTTTGGCTTATCCATAATCGGTTTTCCGTTTATGGATGAATTCGGATCGGGCAAGCCTTAGTTTAAGGGCCGCATTTGTTTTGCTTCGGATTATTGCTTAGCGGGTGTAGCCCCAACCGGTTCCGGTAAGGACGCCATCCTTGGAATAGTTTCCGCTGCCGGATGGTGTTGACTTTGAGGCTTCGGTCGTGTCTTCGGGAGTCTCTTCCTCGACGCTGATCGGGCTTCCTTTGTCATCCATGAGATAGCCGTTTCCTTGATAGACGTAGAAGTTGTCTGCGTCCTTGTTGTAGTGCAGCCAAGACTTGAGGTTGTCGGAATATAGAAAGCGATTGCCTTCCTCGTTCCCGTAAAAGGATGGCCCCGTCCATGTCCATCCCAAGTTTTCGAGGTACAGCCAATAGTTGCCCGCACCGTCGTCAGTGGGAAAAAGCCAGCCATGATCTGGGTGGTACACCCAACCATTCCCGGCATCATGAATATAGCCAAACCAATTCGTCAGGTACCATCCGTTGGCTTGGTCCACGTCGATAAGACCTTGGGCCAAGGGATTTGTGGAAGGTATTGCACTTGGTGCGGTAGCGGCCCATTGGGAGAAGTGGTCGACCTTTGCGTGAATGCGACCATCGGAAACGGTTGCGTCGGCGTTCTCCCAAGCGTCCTTGTCCGTGGAGAAGAACGATAGGGAAAGTTGGTCTTTCTTCGTGTCTGCTCGTTGAAGGTCGCTTTCGTCGAATGCGATGCTGATCCTCACGTCCTTGTTGAAGCTATGGCCGATTTCCTTCCCATCGAGGTCCGTAATCTCAATGGAATATCCATAATCCAAGGGTTTTTCATTCAGGCTTCTGGAGAGGCCGCCGGCGATGGGCTCGGCCAAGAGTCGCACTTCTTCCGTTCCTTCGGGTGCCTCGACGGCATTGGCAGGTATGAATATTTCGGTTCCGTCCGGAAGAACTGTCTTGAAGTCCTTTTCGGGATCGAAGGTTTCCACGATGCCGTTGGGAAGTTCGAATTCAGGCTCTTGGAGGACTAATTCGACGTCCGTCTTGGAGGCATCCTTGGTCAGGTTGATCTGTTGATCCTTCCTGGTGGCGAGAATTCTCCCGGAATCCTCGTCAATGTGGTCGGCACCGACAAACCAATGGTTGCCCGAAATGACACTCAGGCGGAACGAACCGTTCTCGTCGGACGATCCCTCGACGGCTTGTCCACTGGGCGACCATGCATAGACGTATGCATTTGCCAAGGGAGAGCCTTCTGCGGACTTTACTTTGCCCGATACGAATTGGTCGTCCTTTTTGCGACCAAGGGTCAATGTTACCTTGGCTGTGTCGACTTTCATCAAGGTCAGGATTTGTGCCTTAGGCTCGAGGTATCCTTTTTCCCTAAGAGTAGGGGAGAGGTAGGCGCCGACCACGAATTCGGCTCCCATCGGGGCTTCGGTTTCAAACGCTCCTTCCTGGACCTCGATCTCTCTTGAAAACTTTTCCTTGCCGTCCACTCTTTCAATCCAAACGTAGACGCCTTCGGTTACCGCATTGCCCTCATCGTCTACTACTGTGCCGATGATGGAGCCATCTATTTTGATCAATTGGAAGTCGAGGGTCTTGGAAGTTGATTCGGTCTTAAGTTCCACCAACTCGGGGGCCTTCGGTTGTCTAGCGACTGGTTGCATGCCCTTCGGCAATCGCTCGAGGATGTAGAGGACTTCCCATTTTCCGCTTCCCAATTGCAACTTGAATGAGCCGTCTTCGTTGACCGACGTGCTCTTCCAGCGGTCTGTTCCTGAAGCTACCGCATAGACTTCACCGATTAGATTGACGGCGGGTTTCTCATCGAGGGTCAGTTTCCCGGAGATGGTTGCCGCATTGGCTTTCAGAACGATTGTGGCGGTTGAATCTTGCGGGCCAACTTTTGTTTCCTCGGTGGTGGAGTAGGGGGCATCGTCGGGCAACCAGACTCCGAGCAGGAATTCCCCTTCGGGCAGGTTGATTTCGAATCGTCCCCTTTCATCGATCCGGCTTTCCGCTACGAAATCGAAATTATCGTCTTTGTCTGAAGCCTTTCGAGCGTAGACCCATGCCTCCAGTCCGATGATCGGTTCACCGTTGGCATTTGTTATTGTTCCCTCGATGGGGCTTTTCGCCTCGGATAGTTGAAAAGAGGCAACTGCCGTTTCGCCTTGTTTTACTCGTAGGCTTTTAGGTTCTCCCTGTAAGTATTGGGATGCCGAGCCATCGCTCGTTTTGGGAATCTCGTAACCGACCTTCCATCTGCCGGGGCGAACCGCCAATTCATAGGTTCCGTCGAGACCTGTAACCGCAGACACGTAACCCCCCTTCCCATTCCATGCGAAGACGGGAAAATTAGACAGTGGAGTTCCGTCCTTCTTCGAGACTACGCCTTCAATGGTGCCTGAGCGGGAAAGCAGTTTTATGGTGCCAAGTTCGTTCACTTCACGAGGCTTTACTCGAACACGAATCGGTTCCGGCTTAGAGAAGCCAAGGCTGTTCTTGACATAGGCTGCAACCGTGTAGTCTCCCGGGGCGAGCGTTATGAAAAAGGAACCATCTTCCGATATCGGGGCAGAACCTCCCTGACCATTCGCGGAAAAGATTTCAATGGAAGCAGACCTTGCGTTGTCCTTCCAGTCAGTGGAACCGTCGGGCTTGGCAAGGGTGCCTGTGAGCGTACCCTCCTCTTCCCTTCTTTCTACCGTAAGTGTTATCGATGTGGTCGTGCTTTCGCCTTCATCGGGAAGAACAAGCCTTTGTTCGGAGTCCTTGCCCGACCAATCCGCTCTGTTTTCAGTCTGCGGTTTGGCTAGGATTTCCCAGATTCCCGGATCGAGATTGATTGAAAAGCTTCCGTTTCCGTCAACTTCGGCGCTTCGGCGACCATTGTTGCGGGCTCCAAGAAAAATGACTTGAGCATCGGAAACAACCTCTTCGAATTGGTCCACTACTTGGCCTCGCACCAAATGCTTTGGGCTTGAAAGCAGAACTTCAATTTTGCCCGAAGTTTTTCCTTTTTCGTCTATAGTGAAGCTCGTCACTTCTTTTGGGCGTGGAAAGCCGCTTGGTGGTTTGACGTATACGCTGTATTGTCCGCTTTCCAAGAGAAAGGAAAAGTTGCCCTGCCCGTCAGTCTCAGCAAAGCCTTCCTTGCCATCATTCCCATTTTGATCGGGTTCTCCGTCTTTGTCGGCATCAAGAAATACCCAGACTCTGGCTTTGCTCACCGGAACATTGCCTTCATCCGTTTCGGCAAGAATACTACCCAAGACGTTCGCTTCTCTCAAACGCAGGTCGACTGAACCAGTTTGTCCGGCTTCAATGCCTAAGTTCACAGCGGCAGACTCTCTTTCGCTTCGGACTTGTCCTTTCTTTGCCGGAGGTGATGCTTGGAAGATCCATTCTCCCGGAACCAAGTGACCAAGGTCGAACTCGCCGTTTTCTCCAGTGACTTTTTCAAGCCTGAACAGGTTGTCCAGCGTTCGGGCAAGAACTATTGCTCCCGCGATAGATTCTCCTTCTCCATTCGTGACTTTTCCTTGAACTGAACCAAATCTCGGTTTTTCGACCTCTTTCTCCTTCTCGATCTCCTTTGCTAGCCAGTCAGGAATTTGATCTTCCTTTTCTTGGTCATTGTTTTCTTCTTCCTCTGGCTCCTTCTGTCTAATCGATTCTACGTAAGGCCCTGAGTTTTCATGGGTTTCAGCGGCTTTCTCTCCATCCGAGGCGTAAAATGAGTAGCTGTGTTTTCCTGCGGACAAACCTTTTACCTGTCGCCGATACCAGGAAAATTCCTTATGTCCCTCGTCGGACTTTTCCAAGGAAATTTCCTCCTCGTTCAGTCTCAGGACGATTCGCTCAGGTTTATCGCCGTCGGGATCGGCAAAGAGCACTTCGAAGGTAAATTCGGTCTCCGTCGTACCTTGTTGAGGTTTCACCCATGCTTCTTTTAGGACAGGAGCCCTGTTTATTGGC
>CAZNWO010000057.1:0-9863 GCA_964576585.1 uncultured Puniceicoccaceae bacterium
GTTTGGATGGAGTCGCCTTGGCCATGGGCATTGATGAGATCGATGTTCCTGCTGCGAACATTCAGTCTGAAGTGGCCATTAAGAACGCAGTGGAGTTGGGCAATGCGCAAGCTGCCGAAAAGGCAGCAGGTGAGTTAACCATTAGATCGATCCAGCCTCAACCTGCCGATATGCTTTTGCTCATGCAGAAATACAACATTAACCCGGGAACGACCAACCCTGGCTTTGTGTTTCCAAACCCTGCCAAAAAGGGAGAAGAAGACTTCCTTTTTGACGGCAAATTCCCCGTAGCCTCTCCCATTTGATAAATCCCGCTTCTGCTGCAACGCAGGTTCAAGGTGAAGGAGCCTAATTTCAGTCATCTGGATTCCGACCAGTCCCCTAAAATGGTGGACGTCGGTGAGAAACCTACGACAGAGCGAGTTGCCGTTGCTGAAACCACAGTGAAGCTACCGGAAGACGTCGCAAGAAATCTGGATGAAACCGGCATGCAATCCTCCAAGGGAGCTATCTTCGACATAGCGTCCTTGGCGGGAACCCTAGCCGCGAAAAAGACATGGGATCTCATCCCCCTCTGCCACCTGATTGCCCTGGATTCCGTGACTGTTGACCTTGAGCGTCTGGGGGCTGATCGCATCGTCATACGGTGCAAGGCCAAAGCCACTCACAAGACGGGTGTGGAGATGGAGGCGTTGGTTGGCTCAAGCGTAGCCGCGCTGACGATTTACGATATGTGCAAATCGCTCTCAAAGGATATCGTGATCGGTCCAACCAGATTAATTTCCAAGTCCGGTGGAAAGAGTGATTACCAAAGTGAAGGTGGATCCAATCATGGTTAATTCGAACCTGTTTGGACTTTTGCTTGCCGGCGGACAAAGCCGACGCATGGGAAGGGACAAGGCATCTCTCAGTTACGATGGCAGGAGCCAGCCTGAAAGAGTAGCAAAACTTTTGAAGACGCAATGTCAGGAAGTCTTTGTTTCTCTCAGGGTGGGCCAAGAAACTCCTGATGGAGTTAGAGACTTGCCGATAGTCCTTGATTCCGCGGAACGGTCCGGTCCCATGGCGGGCATTTTGTCCGCATTTAGGGAAAAGCCTAGTGCGGCATGGCTGGTTGTCGCATGCGACCTTCCATTGATCGACTCGGCCACACTCGACAACCTTGTGGAGAATCGTGACCCGACTCATGTTGCCACGGCATACAGGAGTTCGAGCGACAGCTTGCCCGAGCCTCTCTTCGCCATTTACGAACCCCATGCGGTCGATATCCTTTTGGATTTCGAGTCACAAGGGATTTTTTGCCCGAGAAAAATATTAATTTCGTCTAAAACTCATCTTCTGGATCCAGTGAATCCTCGTGCTCTGGAAAACGTCAACACTCCACAGGACTACGAAGCTATCTTGCAAAATCTGTCCGCAGAAAACTCGATTGAGACTGGATGAACGAGACCAAGGAAATACGGCTCGGCTATTTTGCCATTCTGCGGGAACAGGCAGGTTGTGATGGTGAAGTTTTCGAGACAACTGCCCAGACGCCTTCTGAGCTTTATTCCGAGCTCCAAGCCAAGAACGGATTCTCCATCGACCAAGATGCTCTGCGAGTGGCGATAAACGGAGATTTTGCCGAATTCGATGTCTCGTTGAGCAAAGGAGACGAAGTAGTCTTCATTCCACCCGTTGCGGGAGGTTGATTTTTGGAAGCATTGCACTGGCAAACTCCATCAGGTTAAAAATGTTTTCGCTCTCACCAGAGCCAATAGACGTCCAGAAATTGAGGGATGGCATGATCTTGGAAGATTGCGGAGGTTTCTCTGTCTTCGAGGGGTGGGTGAGAAACTTGAATGAGGGCAAAATTGTCCAAAAATTGACCTACGAGGCTTATGAGGAACTGGCGCTTCTTGAAGCTGAGCGCATTGAGAAAGAGGCTTTCGAGCTCTTTCCCGTAAAACAAATACAATCGGTTCACAGGATTGGCACGTTAGAGGTCAGTGAAGTCGCAGTTTGGATAGGAGTAGCCTCAGTGCATCGTAAAGAAAGTTTTGGAGCTTGCCGTTACGTCATCGATGAAATCAAGAAAAGAGTTCCTATCTGGAAAAAGGAATTCTTTGCGGATGGAACCGAGGCATGGACTCGCTGTGATCATTGTGCTGGAAATCACGCTCACGACCATTGAGTTGATTTCTGTACGGAAGCATTTAATTTCTCTCGCCGTTCCTCACTCATTGCTTCATTTTCCCACGAAAACTCCAATTTAACATGACTAAAGATTCCTCCGACATTGGTCTTATCGGTCTTGCTGTAATGGGGCAAAACCTTGCCCTTAACGTCGCCGATCACGGCTTTCGCATTTCAGTCTACAATCGGACCACCTCTAAAACCGAGGACTTTCTTCGAGAAAACCCCAATACTCCCGGCGGCCTTTTCGGGGCTACGAGTCTAGAGGAATTCGTGGCGTCGCTGAAGGCTCCTAGAAAAATCATTATCCTCGTCAAGGCGGGCAAGCCAACAGATGCTGTCATTGAATCCCTAACCGAACATCTTGAGGAAGGAGACGTCATTATCGATGGTGGAAACGCCAAGTGGACGGACACTATTCGACGAGAAAAAGAGCTGAAGGACAAAGGACTTCTTTTCGTCGGATCGGGTGTAAGCGGTGGAGAAGAAGGAGCTCGTTTCGGTCCATCTCTCATGCCTGGTGGAGATCCTCTCGCTTGGGAAACGCTGGAACCCATCTGGAAGGCTATTGCCGCCAAGGTGGATCCGATTTCCGGGAAACCTCTCGAGGGCGCTGAACCAGGTAACCCAATTGAAGGGGGGGTTTCATGTTCGGCCTACATCGGACCCAATGGAGCAGGTCATTACGTGAAGATGATCCACAACGGGATCGAATACGGTGACATGCAGATGATTTGTGAAGCTTATGATCTCATGCGGCGTCTCCTTGGCTTGTCTCCCCACGAAATGGGAGAAATATTCTCCAGATGGAACGAAGGTTCGCTGGATTCCTTTCTTATTGAAATCACTGCCGACATTCTAAAGCAGTCCGATCCCAGAACGGGGAAGCCGTTCGTGGAAGTAGTGATGGATAAGGCCGGCCAAAAAGGAACTGGTAAGTGGACTTCGATCAATGCGCTGGATATGGGTGTGCCGGCTCCTACCATTGCAGAAGCTGTTTTTGCCCGTTGTCTAAGTGCAGTGAAGGACGAACGCATAGCTGCGGAATCCTTGCTTCATGGTCCCGAGGAAGAGATCGCATTGGACAAGGATGCATTTGTGGGAGCGATTCGCGATGCCTTGTATTGCTCCAAGATTTGTTCTTACGCACAAGGCTTTCAGCTTATGCGGGAAGCGCAAAATGAATACGGTTGGAAATTGAATTTTGGAGAAATTGCCCAGATTTGGAGAGGTGGCTGTATAATTCGAGCGGCCTTTTTACAGAAAATTACTGAAGCCTATGAAAAGGATCCTGATCTGGCCAATCTGCTCTTGGATCCCTATTTTCGGGATTCGATTTCCGGTGCTCAGGCAAACTGGCGGAAGGTCGTTTCAACCGCCACGGAGCAAGGCGTCCCCATCCCTACTTTTTCTTCGGCGCTCGCTTATTTTGATGGTTATCGAAGTTCCAGGTTGCCGCAAAACCTGTTGCAGGCTCAGCGGGATTATTTTGGGGCCCATACCTACGAAAGGACTGACGAAGAGCGTGGAAAGTTTTTCCATGTTGATTGGCCGAATCCGGAGCGTCCGGAAATACCTTCATAGAGGAAAGAAATTCTCAATTGCTACCGCCTTTGGCGGAGAACTGCAGGTACAAGCTCCTCAAGCGTTCGTAGTCGTGGTCTTTAGTGGAACTAAGCAAACAGTGGTCATACTCAGAGCTTCTGGAAATCTCTTCCCCAGCCGTTTTCATGCGTCTGTCGACCTCTTGATCGGAATCCGTGCCGCGACCGAGAAGGCGTCTCCTAAGGCTTTCCAAGCTTTCTGGCATTAGAAATACCGTATGTAGTTTGCCTTTAAGGAAATCGTCCTCATCGGCTGCACTTCGGAAAGCATCTGCGCCTTGTACATCAATGTTAAGAAGGAGGTGTGCCCCAGATTCGAGCTTTTCGCGAATGTCGTTTTTTAGGGTTCCGTATCGACGGCCGTGAACAAGTGCATGCTCGTAAAAATCCTTGGACTTGATCCGTTCTTCGAATTCTTCCATGGACAAGAAATGATAATCCACCCCGTCATTCTCTCCTTCTCGAGGTGGTCTTGTCGTGGCGGTTACAATGCGCTGAAGCCTTGGCGAAAACTCCTCTAGTAGACTTTTGCAAACCGTTGTTTTTCCTATCCCCGCCGGACCGGACACAAGCAAGATGACACCCTCTTCAGGCATAAAAAGATCTCAATAACCCAAGGCTACGAAACCGAGGATCGTTCCATAAACCAGCATGAGGCAGCCCAAAATTCGTGATCTAATACTCGAGGAATAAAGCCAGTTGAAGAAATCCCTTAGCCTGTATGGCCACGCCGCAAGATAGAGGGCTATGCTCAGAGCAATGTAAATGATGGCGACGAGAAACAGTCGCGATGAGGGTTCCTGAAGAAAGGCTGCGTCCAATGCTTCACGAGAATAAAATAGCACAAGTGTCGCGCAACCTCGTACGGCTAAAAAGTCGGGAAGAAACTTGAAGGCAAGAACTAGCAACAAGATGGTAATTCCACCAATCAGAAACTTGTATTCACCGAAATCCGCTTGGCTTAGGTTCTTTACATGGCGAAAAATAAACCACGCTGCAGCTGCAATCATAGTTAAATAGGCAGTGGGCATGGAACGAAGAAATCCAGTGGCGATCGATCGAGTGACGCCTGGATTCAGAATAAAAAAGATCCCAAGGGCTCCCAACAATATCCCCGTAAGTATGGTAAATCCAAAGAGAGTCATTTGAAGAGTTCCAAGGTAGAGTTTCTGTTAAAATCGTACAAGTGCCTCACTCGCTGAGGACGGGGGTTCCCTTAAGGATTGTCACGGAAGGTTCTTCAATGACAACCTTGACTAGCTCGCCAATCATACGCTTGTCGCCTGGAAAGACAACTTTTCGAAAACCTCTCGTTCGGCCCATGAAGGTGTTTTCTCCTTTTTTGGCGGGACCTTCCACTAAGACTTCCTGTGTAGAACCCACCAAGGATTGGTTGCGACGGAAGGAATGTTTTTCAAGGAGGCGAAGCAGTTCTTGATTCCGCTTTTTCTTAACATCGATAGGGATTTGATCAGTTTCCTCGGCTGCCGGAGTTCCCGATCGAATAGAGTATTTGAAGATAAACGCCATGTCGAAGCCCACTTCTTCAAAAAGGCTTTTCGACAACTCAAAATCCTCTTCATTTTCGCCGGGATAACCAACAATAAAGTCAGTGCTCAAGTGAATGTTGGGAACTTGTTCTCTTAATTCTCTTACTATGCGACAATACCTTTCCCTTGAATAAGGGCGGTTCATTGCCCTGAGAATGCGGTCGGAACCACTTTGAACGGGGAGATGAACGTACTCGCAAAGCTTGGGAAGATTCCGAAACGATGATATGAGGTCCTTACCGAAGCCCACTGGATGTGGAGAGGTGAAGCGTATGCGATGCAAACCTTTGATGGAGCTAAGTTTTTCCAGTAGCTGTACAAAGGGGGTTCTGCCCGCTTTGGATGGCATTTGGCCTCGTCCATAGGCGTTTACAATTTGTCCAAGAAGGGTTACTTCACGAGTACCTTTTTCAACGAGCTCCTCTACTTCCTCGAGGATTTGCTCCATAGGTCTGTAGCGTTCACGGCCACGTGTTTTTGGGACAATGCAAAAGTGGCAGCTCATGTTGCATCCCTGCATGATCGAAACAAAGGCAGATACCTTTTTCTCGTCAGGCATGTGATCACGAATCTCATTCTGCGAGTCCTCTTCCTCGCCCAGATCGATGACTGCTTGCGGTTGCGGCCCAAGTCCATCCAAGGTTGCTAGCAGGTTTTCCAGATGATCGGGAATGCGGTGAAACTTCTGTGTGCCTACGATGAGATCCAAGTCCGGTAGCTTGTCTAGCAATTCGGCGCCATGATTTTCTGCCATGCAACCCATTATGCCGAGGACAAAGCTTGAATTGGATTTTTTGCGTGCCGTAAGGTAACCTGCTTTCCCTATTGCCTTTTGTTCGGATTGATCTCGTACACTGCAGGTGTTGAGCAGTACGATGTCGGCATTATGGTCGTCATCGACGATCGAATAACCTCGAGCCCTTAGTTTCGAGGCGACGGCTTCCGAGTCACGCTCGTTCATTTGGCAGCCGTAAGTCTTAATGTACACTCGGTTCATCCTTAAGATAAAGGAACGAAAAGAATATTCCTACTATCCGGTGGGTCAACCGATAAGCCAAGAATTTACCTTAGAGAGCGAGTTGATTACAGGTGCTCCTGTTGCTTGAAGTCGCTCTGCCGAATGATGCCCTCCTGTAAACAAGAGGCAATCAATGCCCAGGTCGGCGGCAACTTCGAAATCGTGAGTGGTGTCTCCAATCAAGAGGCAATCGTCTGGGCTAACGTTCAGCTTGATCAGGTGTTGTTTTCCTGTCTCAAGCTTGCCTTCAGCATAAATATCTGTCGTTCCTGAAACTAAAGTAAAAAATACACTCAATTCATGGTGATCTACAAAGCTGTCGACATGTTCTTGCTTCCCTGCCGAAAGAATCGATTGTTTGATGCCTGATGAATATAAAAAAGATATGGTTTTAATTGCATCCTTTTGAAGCCTGCACTTTTTCCATCGTTTTCGGTATTCTTTAATGAATTTCTGCGAGAATCCCTTGAATAATGGGCCATTTGAAGGCAGCCCAAGCCTATCGTAATAAATACGAACTGGAAACTCAAATTGTTCGCGGTAACTCTTAGTGCTGATGGTGTTAAGGTTTTGAGAAAGCAGGATTTCGTTGACTATTTCCACGCATAAATCCGCATCGTCCAATACCGTTCCATTCCAGTCCCAAATTACATGTGATTTCCTACTTATTTTCACATTCAAAAAATTGCTTGAAAATGCCATTTAGGTTCTTGGATTCCTTTTCATATCGAAGTATTATTTCCTTTCTTTTGAAACCCCAGCGATATCCACCTAGTTTGCCTGATGCAGGTTTGATTCGATGACATGGAACGATGATGGCAATCTTGTTTCTGCTTATGGCTCCTGCTACTGCTCGAGCATGACCGGGGCGACCTATTTTTTCTGCGATTTTTCCATATGTGCATGTATCGCCGAAAGGAACCTCGAGCAAAGCATTCCAGACTTTGTTTTGAAACTGATTTCCTCGTGGATTCAAGGCACTGCCATTCCCAATTTTTCTAGCTGAAAACACTGCCATTAATTTAGGTGGGGTAGGAATCATTTTTCGAACTTGTGGGAGCTGATCAATGAAGCCTAGAGAAGAAATCACCTTTTTGCTGAAGGAAATCCTAACGGATCCCGCTACTGTCTCTGCATAGTAAATTGATTCGCCCACGATGTTAACCTTGGATTGGAAATCGTTTTCCATAATATCGCCCGCTTGCACTGATTGTCTTCATTAAATCTTATATGCCGTGGCTCGACGCTTGATCTGCAACCAATAAAAGACTATTTTCTGTCTCATCAAATGAACACTTCCTGTGTCCATATCCTGTTAGCCGTCAACACAATCCTTGGTGTGACGGATTTGTTTGGTGTTGATAACGATGAAGGGCTTGAATTATTTGAGAAAAAAATCAGGCCTGCTCTTGCGACCCATTGCTACGAGTGTCATTCCTCCAAGTCCAAGAAGCTGAAGGCAGGTCTATTTCTTGACCGTCGTGCAGGATGGATTCAAGGTGGGGAAGGAGGACAAGTCATCGAGCCTGGTAAACCGGAGGAGAGTCGTCTGCTTATCGCTCTTCGCTACAAAAACAATGACCTTCGCATGCCTCCGAACAAGCAATTGCCCAAGCACCTTGTAAAGGCTTTCGAGCAATGGATTTCCCTCGGCGCGACTGACCCTCGCGACCAACCTCTCGACATTGCCCACCGCCCAGGTCGCTTTCGCAGCAAAAGCCTTGAAGAAGGTCGCAAGTTCTGGGCTTTCATGCCTCTCGAAAATCCTCCAGTCCCCGAAATCAAGAATCTTCACTGGCCCAAGAAAGATTTGGATCGCTTCATTCTCTCCAAGCTCGAATCGGAAACACTTGCCCCTCCTGTTCCGGCAGACAAGGCTACCTTACTTCGTCGAGCTCACTTTGATTTAACTGGTCTTCCGCCCACGCCTAAGCAAATCGACGACTTTCTTGATGACGAATCTCCGAATGCCTTTGCCAATGTCGTGAACGACCTCCTCGCCTCTCCCCGTTTCGGTGAGCGATGGGGGCGACACTGGCTGGACGTTGCCCGCTATGCCGACACCACGGGAGGTGGTCGGAACATACAGTTCCCCAATGCCTTTCGTTATCGCGAATACGTCGTGGAAAGCTTTAACGAGGACAAGCCCTTTGACCATTTTGCCAAGGAGCAAATAGCAGGCGACCTACTCCACGCTTCGAACGACGAAGAATCGAACGTGAACCTAACGGGCACCGGCTTCCTTGCTCTTGGTCCGCACAATTACGAGCTTCAGGACAAAGCCTTGCTTCGCATGGAAGTAATCGACGAGCAAATCACTGCCGTAGGTCGCGGCTTTCTTGGCCTTACAATGGGTTGCGCTCGTTGTCATGACCACCCCTTCGACCCCATTCCTACATCTGAGTATTACTCCTTGGCCGGTATCTTCCGTAGTACCGAAAGCTTCAAGATTTCCAATGTTGCCAACTTTATTGAACGCGAACTCAAGGACCCCAACAAAACTGAACGAGACAAGCATCTGGCAGTCCAAAAGAAACTCGAATCCGAGCTCAAGCAAGCCGAGTCCAAACTGAAGGCCGTCGGTGGCAAAGTTGCTGACTCGAAAACGTCCGCTGCTAATCTTGATCCGAAGAAACTTGAGGGAATCGTGGTGGACGACACTGGGGCAAAGATCGTGGGAAACTGGATTTCTTCCGTTCACACTAAAGGTTTCGTTGGCGTCCGCTACATTCATGATGATGGTAAGGGAAAAGGTGAGAAATCCGTAACTTTTCCTGCCATTATACCGAAGTCCGGCAAATACGAGGTACAGCTTTCCTACACACCCGGTTCGAACCGTTCACGAAATACACCCGTTACCATTTACCACGACGTAGGCGAAGAAAAAGTCACGATTGATCAAACGAAAAGGCCTCCCGTTCTTGGTTCCTTCACATCCTTGGGTGAGTTTCATTTTGAGGAAGGTGAATGGGATCTTGTTAAAATTGAGACTCAAGCCACCTCGCAAGTGGTAATTGCAGATGCCATTCGTCTCCTTCCCGTTGGACAAGCCAAGTCTCCATCCGTCTTGGCCAATAAGCAAAAACCTAAGCCAGATTCCACCAAAACTGAAGAGTCCAAAAAGAAAAAGGCGGAAAGAACACGCCTACAAACCCTTGTCGCCGACCTCAAGAAACGTCTCGCTTCCCATAAGAAAAAAGCCCTTGCCAAGACCGTCAAGGTCATGAGCGTCAACGAACGCTCCGATGCCGCCGATTGGCGCATCCATCTGCGAGGTGGCATTCGCAACTACGGGCCCTACGTTAAGCGTGGCTTTCTCGCAGTTGCTACTCCTGAAGGCCTTTCAGCTAAACCCGATCTGTCCAAGGGTTCCAGTGGTCGCCTGCAGCTTGCGGAGTGGGTGGTCTCGCCCGAAAACCCATTGACCGCCCGAGTCTATGTCAACCGCGTTTGGCGTCACCTCTTTGGTCGCGGCATCGTCCGCACCACCGACAACTTTGGAGAAATGGGCGAACG
>CAZNWO010000057.1:9963-20052 GCA_964576585.1 uncultured Puniceicoccaceae bacterium
TTCTGGACATATCGACCTTTCCGTCGAAAATGGCTTCGAAAAGCGTTCTCTTTTTGAGAAAATCGATCGCAACCGCATTCCCGAAATGTTCGACGTATTCGACTTCCCCAATCCCAGCCTCGTTTCCGGCAACCGCAACGCCAGTACGGTTCCCACGCAAGCCCTCTTCATGATGAACAATGGCTTCGTCCTGTCCGAAGCCAAGGCCGCAGCTATCCGTATCCTTGCAGTTAAGAGCTTGGACATCTCACAGCGTATCGACCTCGCATACAAATCGACCCTCGGGCGTTCTCCCCGTGCTGACGAAAAGGAGCTTGCGGTTGCCTACCTGAAGGAGCAAACTTTAGAAGTAAACGAACAAGATGCTTGGAGCGGTCTTCTCCACGGGCTTTTTGCTTGTCTTGATTTCCGCTACCTAAACTGAACCAATACCATGCAACCATTCGGAAAGCACTTTTCCCGACGCGACCTCCTCAAGTCCGCCGCATGCGGCTTTGGTTCCATCGCGTTGGCCGGGCTGCAAGGGGCGGAAGCCTCCATCGGCAATCCACTTGCTGCCAAGACTTCTTTGATACCTCAGCGTGCCAAGCGCGTTATCTTCATCTTCATGGCGGGAGGTCCCAGTCACGTCGACACCTTTGACTACAAGCCCGACCTCATAGCTGCCGATGGAAAGGACCATGACTTTGTCGGCGTCCGTACCGGTACATTCGGCAAAAAAAGCAAACGTCGCTTGATGAAGCCCCTATGGGAGTTCAAAAAGTACGGTCAGTGTGGCCAACCTGTTTCCTCACTCTTTCCTCACATCGCCAAGCAAGTGGACGACCTCGCTTTCGTCCACTCGATGCATACAGAAGGCGTCGCTCACGGCCCTTCCACGCTCTTCCTCCATACTGGGGCGACCAACCTTGTCAGACCTTCGGTTGGAAGCTGGATTTCCTATGGTCTAGGAACAGAAAACGAAAACCTTCCTGCTTTTGTCAGCATTTCGCCAATGGCTTCCAAGGGTGGTCCACGCAACTACGGCAACGCCTTTCTACCCTCCATTCACCAAGGCACTGCCTTGGGGCGCGCCGGCACGATGGAAGGAGCTCACATTAAAAACATTGATAATGCAATGTTGGCTGAAGCTCAAAGGCGCAGGCGATTCGACTTTCTGCAAAGCCTCAATGCTTCTCAAGCTTCCGTTTCTCCTACTGACGACCGTCTTGATGCTACCATCAAAACCTACGAATTGGCGTGGCGCATGCAGATGGAGGCTCCTGAAATTACAGATCTTTCAGGCGAAACCGAAGCCACTAAGCGAGTCTACGGCATTGGCGAAAAGCATACCGACAATTTCGGCAAGCAATGCCTCCTCGCCCGACGCATGGTCGAGAGCGGTGTTCGATACGTAGGTGTGAACTATTCGGATGAATCCAACAATCCGCGTTGGGATCAGCACAGTAACATGCCAAAGCACACCGAGCATGCCCGCAATACGGACAAGCCTGTTGCCGGCTTGTTGCGCGATCTCAAGGCGAGGGGTTTGCTGGAAGACACTCTCGTTTGGTGGGGCGGGGAATTCGGGCGCACTCCATTTGCCCAAGGTAAGGACGGGCGCGACCATAATCCCCGCGGCTTTACCGTGTTCCTAGCCGGCGGAGGAATCAAGCCGGGCATAAGCTATGGCGCCACGGATGAAATCGGAGGCGTAGCCGTGGAAAACCGCATCCACATGCGAGATCTCCACGCTACCATTCTTTACGCTCTTGGTCTCGATCACGAACAACTTACCTACCGGTATGCCGGCCGTGACTTTCGTCTTACAGATGTGGAAGGTCGCGTAGTTCACGACCTTTTTGCCTAGAGTTCAGGAACGCAAGGTTTCTCTGTGCGACCTGTTTTCTTACGGACAAATATTTCTTGCCGTAAATTTTTAATTTGCTGAGATGAAAGCTATAATCTTGCCCGAATACGGGGGGCCCGAACTTTTTCGCGTCGAGGAGTGCCCCAAGCCCAAGCCAGAGCCCGGACAGGCATTGGTGCGAGTGCGGGCATCGAGTGTAAACCCCGTGGACTTCAAGATTCGTCAAGGACTTATCCCGATAGGTCCCGAATTGCCCGGCATACTCCACGGCGACATGGCAGGAGTGATAGAGGAAATCGGGGACGGCGTAGAAGGTTTTTCGCCTGGTGACGAGGTGTATGGATGCGTGGGAGGATTCAAGGACTTGCCAGGCGTATTGGCTGACTATGCCCTTGCTGATGTACGTCTCTTGGCTCCCAAGCCTCCCAGCCTGTCAATGGAAGAGGCAGCGGCTCTGCCGCTTGTCACAATCACCGCATGGAATGCAATTCACGATCGGGTGAAAGTGTCGAGCAATCATAAAGTTCTTGTGCACGCTGCTGCAGGTGGCGTGGGTCACGTTGGTCTCCAACTAGCCAAAGCTGCAGGTGCCGAAGTTCACGTTACTGCATCCAGCGAGGAGAAGCTTTCCCTCGGCAGGGAACTCGGAGCTGACGTCGCCATTAATTACAAGGAAAGTACTGTTGAGGAATATGTCGCCGAATATGCAGGAGGTGAAGGTTATGACGTCGTTTTCGATACCGTGGGCACTTCCCGTCTGGACGATTCGTTTAAGGCTGCCAAGATCGGAGGTCAGGTTGTATCAATCGCCTCTCGTTCCAATCACGACTTAACGCCTGTGCACGTCAAGGGGCTTACCCTGCATGTGGTTTTCATGTTGCTACCCTTGGCCCGGAATGTGGGGCGCGAAAGACATGGTGAAATCTTGAAGGAGGCAGGCCAATTGGTCGAATCGGGGAAATTGCGTCCTCATATTCACCGCGAAATCTTTCCTTTTGAACGAGTGGGTGAAGCACACGCCTTGTTGGAATCTGGAAAGGTTTTGGGTAAAATTGTCCTCACTAACCAATAAGAGGCTTTTGAGCGAAGCGAAATCCTGACCCTTGATGTCTGATGGTCTCCTTCAGGCTTTCATAATGAACTTAGGGTTGCGCTCTCGTGGGATTTGCCTGTTTCATGTAGTTAAGGTGAAAACTGCACAGCTTTTGCATCAAAGGCTTATCAATAAAATATTGATAAGCTGGAGGAACTTCCGCAAAGCCCTCATTTATTCTTTTACGCTGTGGTTCTTTGCTGGTTGTGCTTCATTGCCCGATAGTTCTCCAACCAAGAGGATGAAGGAGGCGAAGAGAGCTTTGCAGGCTAACGAAATCGACCATGCTGAATACTTTAGGGCGCTCATCCGTGCGCATTTGGAAGAATCCAGAGAAAAATTCGATCAAAGACGAACTTTGATGGCAAGATCATACCAAACGGAAAGGCTTCTTGACCCTGCAGTTCATCCCCAGCTTTATGAGCAATTGACGGAAGCCTTGGATAAGGAACAAATCTCTCGGGAAAACTTTGAAGAATTGCAGGGCTATGTCCGAATTTTGCACGCTGAGTGGGTCAAAAGGAGATCCAAAGTGAGTAGAGATCGTTTTCGTTGGGGGTATCCACGCTAGAAAGTTATGACACAAACTTCCGTTGCAATTTTCTCAAACATGCTCTAGCTTTTTCTTTTCGTTCTTTCAAAGTATAAAACGCCTTAAACCGCATCCATAGACAACCTGGAATCAGGTTACCAACCGAGCGCGAGAGCTGCAACGGTGGTCCAAGGTCAACAAACCAGGATGCGCGGTAGCGGCAAACCGAAACATAGCGCTCTCCTCGTCCTGCGAGTATTAGAGCCTCCTGAGAAGGAAGGCTTTTTTTGTGGCCGAGCGAAGCGCGTAAATTACCAAAAGGAGATACGCGCAAAATGAATCAACCAAACGAAATCCTGAGAGAGGAACTCGCCGTTCGCATAGACGAATCCAATCTCAATCACCACATTTGGAACAACAATGGCACGTGGTGGGCTCACTATACCGTCTACCCAAGCCCAGTTACCGCGGAGAGAAGAAGAAAGTCACTTAGTACCAAAGACGTGACCACTGCTAGGTTTCGTCGTGATCGTCTCTTCGAACAGTTAGGTTTGGCGTTAGAAGCCCAAGCTGCCTGAAAAAAGGGAGGAATGAAAATGCTTTGCGTCTTGCTCAAGCAGTCCTCAGGGTATCATCCTTAGGCATGATAAAGAATTATCTTCCCCCAACTTTCATGGCTACAATCAGCATGCTGGCGGGCGTGTTTGTCGTCACAGACAATTCAAGTGCCCAACCTAGAGGCTTCAACTACGACGAAGCAAAGGTACCCGAATATCGCTTGCCCGATCCACTTGTCCTCTCTGATGGAACCAAGGTTGCCGACAGTGAGACTTGGCGGACCAAGCGTCGATCCGAGGTGCTTCGTTTGTTTGAGGACGAAGTTTACGGGCGATCCCCTGCAAAACCGAAGGCAATTCGATTCGAGGTGGTCGAGGAGGGCCCCGATGCCCTCGATGGCAAGGCCACCCGCAGGCAGGTGGTCGTCCACCTCGGCAAGGGGGAAAAGGCCCTTGCAGTTAATCTCCTGTTGTACCTGCCCAAGAAGGCAAATGGTCCCGTTCCGGGTTTTCTTACAATTAACTTTATGGGTAACCACACCGTCAATCCAGACCCCGCCATCCGTATTCCCACCAGCTGGGTCCGGAACGGCAACGGGGTAAGGAACAACAAGGCCACCGCGGCGGGACGTGGTTCGCGGGAGTCCCGTTGGGCGATCGATGCTATCATAGATCGGGGTTACGCCTTTGCGACCGTTTACTATGGAGATATCGATCCTGATTTTCATGATGGCTACAAGAACGGGGTTCATCCGCTTTTTCCTCCCCAGGATCCCAAGAAGCGAAAGCCGACCGACTGGGGGTCAATCGCAGGCTGGGCTTGGGGCCTTAGTCGCTGCCTGGACTATCTCGAGGCGGATACCCAAGTAGACGCCAAACGGGTTGCCGTCATGGGCCATTCCCGTCTTGGCAAGACTGCACTTTGGGCGGGAGCGTCGGACGAAAGATTTGCCCTCGTTATATCCAACAACTCCGGTTGCGGTGGTGCAGCCCTCAGCAGACGTCGCTTCGGCGAGACGGTCAAGCGCATCAACACTTCCTTCCCTCACTGGTTTTGCGACAACTATAAAAAGTACAACGACAAGGAGGACGAGTGTCCCGTCGATCAGCACATGCTGATAGCCCTCTCCGCTCCTCGCCCCGTCTACATTGCCTCTGCAGTGGGCGACAGGTGGGCGGACCCTAAAGGTGAGTTTCTCTCTGCCCTCGGCGCCGAGACCGTTTACAAGCTTTTCGGCCATTCTTTCGGCGCCACCAAGCAACCACCAGTCGACAAGCCCGTCCATGGGCGTATCGGCTACCATGTTCGTTCGGGTAAGCACGACGTCACGACATTCGACTGGAAACAATACTTGGACTTCGCGGACAAACACCTGAAATGAAGATTTGATTTTATCCCTCGTCCTCTTCAGCCTTTCATGAAACCTGCCCTACCCTTCTTGCTGCTTCCCAGCCTTTTGTTTTCAGCGACGCTCTCGGTCGAGGAAATCGAAAGACAATTGGCCAAACGCATATTGAAAGGCGGGCAACCTCTGGAGGAAGTGCAGGCCTTTTGCGAAAGCCGTGTGCCCGATGTTCCAGCTTTCGGAAAACCCGAAGATTGGATTAGGGAATCTGACCGTATTCGACAGGCAGTACTCGAAAAAGTTATCTTTCGGGGGAAGGAAGCCAAGGTATGGCGTGATGCCGAACCAAAAGTTGAGTGGGACGGGGTGATGGAAGGATTGCCGGGGTATCGAATAAGGAAGCTGCGCTTTGAGATTATTCCCGGTTGGTGGGCGCCGGCATTATTGTACGAGCCTAAGAAACTGGCTGGTAAAGTTCCCGTGGTGCTGAACGTGAACGGACATGATCGCAAGGGAAAGGCTGCCGACTACAAGCAAATCCGATGCATCAACCAAGCGAAACGCGGCATGCTTGCCCTCAACGTCGAATGGATTGGCATGGGACAGTTTCAAAACCGCATGGGTCATTACAATCTCGCCCAACTTGATCTTTGCGGTGAAAGCGGCATTGCTCCATTCTATTTAAATTGCTCCAAAGCGCTTGACGTGCTCCTCGCTCACCCCAACGCAGATCCCAAAAGAGTAGCCGTGGCAGGACTTTCGGGAGGTGGTTGGCAAACAATCTTCTTCAGTTCTCTAGACGAGAGGGTGAAACTTGCTAATCCCGTGGCGGGATACTCGAGTTTCAAGACAAGAATTAGGAATCTCTCCGACTTGGGAGACTCTGAGCAAACGCCCAACGACCTTGCTGCCATTGCTGATTACTCGCACCTGACGGCCATGATGGCGGACCGTGCCCTGCTTCTTACTAAGAATGCCAAGGACAATTGCTGCTTCGCGGCACCGCATGCTCTAAAACCTTTAATGGACGCTGCAAAACCAAAGTTCGACCTTCTGGACAGGAAGAAATTTCTTCGTTCACACGTGAACCATGAGCCGGGCGACCACAACTTCGGCAAAGACAACCGACAACAGTTCTATCGCATGCTCGGAGACGTCTTTTTCCCAAAGGCAACTGACTTCGACTGGAAGGAGATTCCGGCCGACGTAGAATTGAAAAGCTATGATGAACTTTTGGTACCCCTCCCCAAGGACAATTTGAATTTCAACAAAATCGCCCTGAAGTTGTCCAAGAACCTTCCGCGCGATCTATTCCCAAGCAAGAAAACCACTGCTGAAGGCTTTCGTCGATTGGGAAGAAATCTTCTTGGGGAAACGGTTCGTTACAAGAGCTACGAGGTAAAAGCTCGGGAGGTTGCCTCAGTTGAGATAGGCAAAATAAAGGTGAATCATCTTTTATTTAAGTTCGGAAAGGAATGGACGGCACCGGTAACCGAATTCATTCCCAAGGATTCAAGTGGAAACGTGTTGATCGTCGGCGATGCAGGCAGAGCAAAACTTTCGGGAGCGGTCAAGGAAGCGTTGGCCGAAGGTAAGCGAGTTCTAGCTCTTGATCCATTCTACTTCGGGGAATCAAAAATACACAGGCTGGATTTCCTTTTCGCCATACTCGTTGCGTCAACGGGCGAACGACCGTTGGGGATTCAGGCGGGACAGGTCGCGGCCGTTGCAGCTTGGCTCGGCAACGAGACAGGAAGCTCAGTTGAAATCCGCTCCTTTGGTCCTAGGTCGGGATTGTTTGCCATTGTTGCAGCTTCACTTGGAGGTAAAAAAATAACCTCGGTTAAGGCAAAGGGTGCATTAGTAAGCCTAAAGGAAATCTTGACGAAGAATTGGGGAGCCAACCGATATCCTGAATTGTTCTGCTTTGGCCTGCTGAAACATTTTGACGTGCGACAACTCATGGCGTTGGCGGAACCGAGTAAAATCAGTCTTTTGCCATGAAGCTTAAAACCGTCACACTTTTCCTTCTGACGTTTGTTGCAGGCTATATACAAGGGCAGAAAGCCATAGAAGTCATAGCTTTCGGCTCCTGTCTAAAGGAAACGAGACCTCAACCGATTTGGGAGGCTGTTCGCGAAGCTAATCCAGATGTTTTCGTAATGCTTGGAGACAACATCTACGGGGATACCAGAGACATGGCAAAACTGCGTCAAAAATGGAGAAAGCTTGATGAAGTGCCTGGTTTCAGAAGATTGCGTTCACAATGCAGGCTTCTTGCCATTTGGGATGATCACGACTACGGCGAAAACGACGCAGGAGCGAGCTATCCTAAAAAAGTCGAATCCCAAGAAGCGTTTCTCGATTTCTTGAATGAACCTGAGGATTCGCCACGGAGAAAAACTCCCGGCATCTATGATGCGCAAATTATTGGCCCGCCTGAAAAACGCGTTCAATTCATCCTTTTGGACACCCGATACTTCAGGACTGCGCTCCTGCGCAATCCATCTAGGAAACGAGGACAAGGACCATATATGCCGAACCCTGATCCGAAAGCACGAATATTGGGCCCCGAACAATGGAAGTGGCTCAAAGAGCAGCTCCTGAAACCTGCGGAGATTCGTGTCATTGCATCAAGCATTCAAGTTCTTTCAATCCATCATGGCTGGGAAACATGGGGGAACTTTCCCAAGGAACGCGATCGACTTCTTAAATTAATCAAGACAACTAAGGCCAACGGAGTAGTTTTTTTGAGCGGTGACCGTCATTCGGCGGAAATCTCAAAACTCGATGTCGGAGTCCCCTACCCTATACTCGATGCAACTGCGAGTGCAATGAACCAGAGACAAAAGCCCGTCGAGGAATATAACCCCTATCGGGTAAGTAAGCATTACTTCAATGAAAACTTCGGCTTGATGAAGATTAAATGGTCGGGCAATATACCTAAAATCAGCCTGCAAATCATGGATCTGGAAGGAAAATTGGTGGATTCCAGAAAAGTGGTGTTCCCGGAAAGTCAATGATTTCGAAGTTCAACTGCTTGACTCATGGCATGACCAAGGTAATATTCGAAGCAAATGAGTAGAGTTTCTCCAAATTCTAAGCCCAATGCTTTGCCCGTATGGTCAAGGAGAGCGGCCTTGCAGGCGGGAGCTCTAAGTTTCTTCGGGGGGCTTGGCATGAGCGACTTGTCGCACCTGCGAGCTGCTTCCGGCATTTCCAAGAACGGGCCCAAAGGATCGGCTAAATCTGTCATCTACGTATTTTTGTCCGGAGGTCTTGCACAGCACGAGAGCTTTGACATGAAGCCTGATGCGCCTCTTGAGAATCGAGGCGAGTTCAAGCCAATTCCAACCAAGACGGACGGCATTCAAATCTGCGAGCACTTACCGAGACTCGCAAAGCTTTCCAACAAGTGGGCCTTGGTCCGATCACTGACTCATCCCCATAACGAGCATTCACAAGGTCATCATGTAATGCTTACAGGTCGATCGGACGAACCAGTTGGCTTTAGTCCAAGAAAGCCCCAGGAAACCGACGACCCCAGCATTGCCGCTATTTGTAATTCACTTCTGCGTCCAAGAGGCTCCGCACCTACCCCAGTGGTGGTAATGCCTGACAAAATTGTGCATCGCACTGGCCGGGTAATTCCAGGGCAATTTGCCGGTATGATGGGTAAATCCCGCGATCCATGGTTTCTGGAAGTGTCCCCCTATCACCCCGAACATTACGGGGCTTATCCCGAATACCTCTTTCATCATGCGAGCGGTAAACTAACCGACGACGGGCTAAAGTTTCGCGCACCTCATCTTTCTCTTCCTTCAGGACTTAACCTAAGGCGAATCTCAGATCGAACCGCCTTGCGAAAAAACCTTGAGCACCAATCCCGTGTCTTGGAAGCCAAGGCAGGAGACGCCAACTTCGATAAGTACAGGCAAGCTGCCGTGGACTTGCTTGCTAACGGCGACGCCCAATCCGCCTTCGATCTATCCAAGGCGGACCCGAAGCAAATCGAACGCTACGGCGACCACAGCTTCGGATGGTCCCTGCTCATGGCCCGGAACTTGGTGGCAAGCGGCGTGAATCTTGTCCAGGTGAACTTGGGCAATAATGAGACATGGGATACCCATCAAGCGGCATTCCCCAGCCTAAAGAACTATCTTCTCCCCCCCCTCGATCATTCCCTGAGTGCCTTGCTGGAGGATCTTGATACCTCAGGGATGCTAGATGAAACCATGGTCGTGGTGGCGAGTGAATTTGGCCGCACTCCGAAAGTATTTAGAATCCCGAGCGGGAAACTTCCCGGAAGAGACCATTGGGGTGCAGTGCAATCTGTTCTTTTTGCCGGTGGGGGTACAAGGGGTGGAACTGTAATTGGTTCGTCGGACAAGATCGGCGGTTATCCCGACGAGTCCCCGCAGAAACCTGAAAATTTTGCCGCCACCATTTTTGATGCACTGGGCATTCCTCGTGACTCGCATTGGATGGACCATTCGGGGAGACCGCATCCTGTCTATAACTCATCACCCATAAAGGGTCTGACCTGACAAAATTGAAATCGGTGGAATTTTTCTAAACTAATTCCACTTGTGCCAATCGATTGGGTTTGCTAGGAAGTTTATTTTTTACGGGCCCTTAGCTCAGTTGGTTAGAGCATGCGACTCATAATCGCCAGGTCGTCGGTTCGAGCCCGACAGGGCCCACCAAAAACA
>CAZNWO010000058.1:0-18800 GCA_964576585.1 uncultured Puniceicoccaceae bacterium
GGCAACAGCGCTTTCGGCAGCGGCTTCCTTCCCTCGGTCTACCAAGGGGTCGAGTTTCGCGGTTCGGGTGACCCCGTCCTCTTCCTATCCAATCCCAAGGGCGTTGGACCGATGGAACGTCGTAGGGTTGTGGAGGCCGTAAACAAATTGAACCAGCATCAACTTGATGATGTTGGAGATCCTGAGATCGCTACTCGCATCAGCCAGTACGAAATGGCCTACCGCATGCAATCAAGCGTGCCCGAACTGAAGGACCTTTCACGAGAGCCCAAGCTCGTTCTCGATTCCTACGGGGCCAAGGTGGGAGGTTCCGGATTCGCCAACAATTGCCTCCTTGCCCGCCGTATGGTGGAGCGAGGCGTGCGTTTCGTCCAGCTCTTCGACCAAGGTTGGGATCACCATGGCGGAGTTTTCAACAGCCTGCCGGGCAAGGCAAAGCAAGTCGACCAGCCCATCGCCGCCCTCATCAAGGATCTCAAGCAACGTGGCCTGCTGGAGGAGACCCTAGTGGTTTGGAGCGCCGAGTTCGGGCGCACCCCAATGGCCCAAGGAGACCGCAAAAGCGTTGGGCGCGACCACCACAAGGAAGGATTTACCGTCTGGATGGCAGGTGGCGGAGTCAAGGGCGGTCACGTCTTTGGCTCGACTGACGAGCTAGGCTACTCGGCTGCGGAGAATCCCGTCCATGTTCACGACTTCAACGCTACCATTCTGCATCTCCTCGGCATCGACCACGAGCAACTGACCTACCGCTTTCAGGGTCGCAAGTTTCGACTCACCGACGTCCACGGGCACGTCATCAAGGATATTCTTGCCTAGCTGAATCTTGGGAGCTATTGCTCCAAGCTTTTTCAGAATTGTTTGCTCAAGGATAGCATTAGCGGACTTTTTGTCATTTTTCTCTCGTTGTTAAGAATCTATTGATGCAAATTTACGTTTACAAAGACAACGAGTCGCAAGGTCCATACGACTTGGGGAAGTTGCACGAACTGGTCCGGAATGGTGTTTTTTCGGAAGAAGACTTGGCTTGTCACGATGGTCAGAACTGGGTGCAGGTGAATCAGTTGCCCGATTACCATACTCAGGCAATTGATATTGAAAGAAAATTTCCCGATTCCGCTTCTTCACCACAGGTTGAGAGAACCTCTTCAAGTCCCCCTTCTGCTTCCAAGAGTTCCAAGAAATTTCCTAATCGAGGTACCAATAAAACCAAGAGGTACTCATTGACTTTCTCGGGTAATGGGTTCGAGTTTTTCGGTATTTGGATTGTTAACATCGTTCTGAGCATTTTGACCCTGGGAATTTACTCCGCTTGGGCGAAGGTCAGGACGATGCGCTACTTTTACGGCAACACTTCCTTGGCAGGTTCCTCTTTTTTATACATGGCAAGTCCCATAGCGATCCTCAAAGGTAGGTTGATCGCCATTGCTTTGCTGATCCTTTACGGTGTCTTCTCCCAGATTCAGCCTGTTATTTCTCTTCTTTTGGGCACGGCAGTGTTTTTCTTGGCTCCCTTGGTCTTGGTTCGTTCACTTCGATTCAGGTTGCAGAATACCGATTACCGAGGGATGAGGTTCGACTTCGCCGGAACCAACAGCCAGTCCTACGGGGTGTTCGTGGGCTACTTTTTATTGGCTTATGCAACTTGCGGAATTCTTTTCCCATGGCAGCAGGTCAAGCAGAAGGAGTTCTTTCTTGGAAACATCCGCTTCGGAGGTTCCCAATCCAAATGTAGTCCCGACGTAGGCCTTTTCTTTCGTTATGGAGGCATTTGCTTGGCAATTTTTATTTTGGCCGCTGTCCTTGTCGTCCCCATTGCGGTCCTTTTTCCTCCAGCATTAGTAGTAGTACCTTTTTTGTTTTATCCATTGATGGGAGTGGTCGGAGCATACTGGCATGCGAACGCGACTAACCATTCCATCGAGTCAACCCGCTTGGAAGACATTTCCTTCGAGAGTCGACTTACAACGGGAGGACTTCTTGGTCTATGGGTTACCAATCTCTTGTTGCTGGCATTCACTGCAGGACTTGCCGCACCTTGGGTCATGGTTCGCAATGCTCGCTACCGACTTTCCTGTACTTCAGTACTGGCAAAGGATTTGGATTCTTTTGTCTCCCGGAAGATTGAGTATTCTTCTGCCTTGGGTGATGAGCTTGGAGAAGCCTTCGAGATTGACTTGGCGATATGAGCGAGTTCGTTTCCGGTCAATACCTCTCCGGCGATTCTTCTTTGACGGTTGCCGTAAGAGTTGGCTTGGACAATGGGGATCTCTACGTCCTTGACGAAAGTGGCGCGGAATTGAGCCGCTTCAGGATCAAGGAGGTGGACGTTTTGCCTCGCTTGGCCAGCGTTCCCCGCAGGATTCGCTTCCCCGACGGAACTTCATTCGAGACGATTGATAATGATGGAGTCGACAATTGGCTCGTTTCCACAGGGAGTTCAGGGTTTGGAATCCACCTGTTGGAGGGAAGGAAAAGATTCGTCTTCCCTTTTGCTGTCTTCGCGATTCTTTTCGTTTGGGCCTCCATCTCCTTTGGGCTCCCTTTTCTTGCCGAGCATGCCGCCAAGAGTTTACCGGAAGACGTTTTGGACGATGCCGCTGAATCGACTCTGGAGTTTCTTGACAAGGTTGCCTTGGAACCGACTTCTCTTCCATCGGCACGTCGAACGGAGATAAATTCCTTGGTTCGCAGCTCCTTCCCCTTGCATGCCGGTTTGCGCTGGAACCTTGTCTTTCGATCAGGAGGATCGCTGGGGGCCAATGCCTTTGCCTTGCCCAACGGTACGATCGTGTTCACCGATGAACTCGTGGAGTTGCTGGAATCCGACGAGGAGATTCTTGCCGTCTTCGCCCATGAACTTGGTCATGTAGTCGGTCGTCATTCCCTCCGTCAGGTCTTTCAGGATGCCGGCATTGCCGTACTTTCCTTCCTGATCATCGGCGAGGCCACCGACGTTCTTCAGGAGGCGCTTAACGTTTTGCCCGCCGCCCTAATGCACAACGCTTACTCCAGGGAGTTTGAGAGAGAAGCCGACGACTATGCCATAAAGTTGCTCCGTGAGGCGGGCATTCCGTCCAAGCGACTTGGGGATGCCCTCCATCGACTCACTGAGCAACATGGCGGAGATGAAGGCATTAAGTATTTTTCATCACATCCCCCAACAAAGGAACGAATTGAAAAGGCCAAGGAGGCCGACAAATGAATTCCCTTGTTCGAGTTCTCGAAAGCTGAGCTCGGATTTTCAGCCTTTGCCTCGCCCGTCGGTGAAGACAGGCTGAACCCAGGCGTAGTACTCGAGCAGGGTGCCATCCTTTTTCTTGATGCGTCGAGTCACCTTGCAGCGCAGGTAGGGAAGGTTTACCGAGCAGGATGCCTTGGTCTTGACGCTCGTTTCAATGACTTTGCCCTCGGGGCCTATGAACTCTACTAGGTAGCCGACTTTGCCTTCCTTTACTTTTCGTCCAACGAGGATAGTCGAGGCGAGTTCCTTGGCGGTCGCCTGCTCGTCTACCTCGATCTCGATGGTCTTCGATCCGCGAACCACCTTCTTCAGCATCACGCCTGAGGAAGCATAGAAATTTCCGTGTTTCATGGCGTTTGTAATGGCGTCCGGAGTAAGTTCCTTGGCTCGGACCATGACCCACCCTCGGCCGGGATTGGACTTGTTTGTCGACCATTGGGCAAAGTGGTGGGCGTCGTCCGACCCAACTCCGTAAATGGTCATCCCCTGCGTAAGCAGGTCGTCCCAAAGTTGTTCTGTGGATGGATGCCTAGGGTCGCCGAAGTTTCTTACGGAAGGATGACCGTTGTACAGCTCGAACAGGTAGAGCTTTTTCACGGGCAGCATGTCCTTTGCCTTTATTGCCCAACCGAAGTTAGGGTGGTTCAGAATGGTCGTTCCATCTGCCTTTTCCGTCTCGTCCACATGTTTCTGGATGATTTTTGAGCGAAGTTCGTGATTGAAGTTCCAAGGGACCAGCCTGTCCACGTTCATTGCCGTCGAGTGTACCGTCTTGTGCCCGGTCACTTCTTCTCCGGGGATTAGCAAGAAGTCCTTTCTGATTTTTCCCTTCAGTTTGACGGTCTTCGGATCAATGAACTTGTTATGCTCGCTCAGGATGGCGAAGTGATAACCGTGGTCATGATACCATTGCGCGACTACAGAAGGCGTGGAATCGGCATGCCCGCAAAGGTGGGTGTGCGCATGCGTGTTTCCTTTGTACCACTTGGCGGGATCAGCTGAACAGGGTAGGAGGAAGAGTAACGAAGAGAGAGTGCTAAGGTAGGTTCTCATGATTGGCTGAGAGGCGATTACTTAATGTTCACGAAATGGAAAAGAGTTAAGAGAGGACCATTACATGACCGAGAAGCACCAAGCGTAAAAGCCCAGCCAAATACCTGTCAACAGCATGGTCCTGAATTTCGAGAGCTGTTTTCGGAGAAGTTTTTTCGAATTAGGTTGGTTGTCCAAACGAGGGCAAGGAAACTTAGATCGCGCCTCCGACCAAGCGTCTGTAGGCAGAGTTTTGCTCGCGGTTTCCTTCCCTCAGTGCCACGAAGGTCAGGAGAAGGTCGGGGGACGATATAAGAACACGGTGGCCTCGGCTAAACCTCAAGTGGCGGCGAGATACTTCAGTTTCATTCCCAAGGTGAGAAATTGCCTTCCTTGGCCAAGGCCGTCATGCGGGCGGAAAGCTCTTCCATAAAGGCTTTTTTGTTGTCCCGCCACTGGATTGCTTCTCCAATGAAAACATCGAGGAAAAAGGGAACCAGAAGAGCTTCGCCCTTCGGGAGAACCTTGCCCAGACCGTGCATGTAGATCGGGACCAAGGGGGCTTCCGGGTTTTTCTTGGCGATATGGGCGATACCTGCCTTGAAGTCGCCCAACTGCTCTGGAGCACCGCGAGAGCCCTCGGGAAATACGATCACGATTTCGCCCCGGTCAAGGGCTTCGTTGATACTTGCCAGAGGGTGTTTCCGCTTTGATTTCACTTCCCGATCTAAAGGAATAATACCCATGATGCTTAGGGCAAACCACTTGAGGAAGGGGTTGCGGAAAAAATAGTCCTGAGCGGCTACCGGTCGCAGTTTGGAGAGCATACGGAGAGGGAAGAGACTGATCAGGGCGACTGCGTCGAGGTGGCTGTTGTGGTTGGCCACCAGCACGGCGGGGCCTCCTGCAGGCAATTGTTCACGGCGACGGACGTTCAGCCCGAGGACGACCAGCATGATGGGACGCACGAGTAGGGCGAAGAACAGCATGCGGCAGAAGTTGTTCATTTATTGTGCCAGGGTCGTGCCGAAGGTATGGAAGTCGTACAGCCAATAAACGTAGTGAAAGAACAGGGGCGCCGTATAGGTGAGGCTGTCCACTCGATCGAGTATGCCGCCGTGACCAGGGAGCAGACTGCCGCTGTCCTTGACCTTCAGGTCGCGTTTCAAGGCCGAGAGGTTCACGTCTCCTACGAATCCTCCCACTCCAATAATGAATCCGGCAATGGCCGCTTGCGATCCATTAAGCATGGTTAGGAATGGACCAGCCTGCCACGCGATGACGGTTGTGGAGGCTACTCCTCCCAGAAAGCCCGCCCAAGTTTTTCCGGGACTAACCTTAGGCAGTATTTTCCGTCGCCCTAGAGATTTTCCCCAAATAAACTGGCAGACGTCGTTTAGCTGGGTAAGCACGACGAGAAAGAGAACGAGGCCTGGCCCAGGAGAGGCATTTGGTGCATTGGACTCTTGAAGAACCAGCATGAAGGCAGTGTGGCTGAGGCAAAAAACTGTCAACATTAGCCCCCAATGTATGGTTCCGGCTGCCCTTACGTAGCCTTTTGTTTGACCAATTGTGACCATTCGTAGGGGCAACAACAGAAACATGTAAACGGGAATGAAAATGATGAACATCCCGTACCATTCCAAGTATACGAAATAGAATTGCACTGGAATCGCCAAGTAAGCCCAGAACAAAACTCGGCGATCCGCCCGTCTTGTCGGAATTAGGGATAAAAATTCCTTGAGGGCCAAAAAGCTGATGAATGCGAAGAAGACGATCGATACGTTGCGGCTTAGTGTCATGGCCAGCGAAAAAACAGTGACCATTACCCACCAGGAGTTCACTCGCTGTCGAAGGTTTGAGAAATCTCCCGAGGGCTTTAGGCGAGTGAGCGTTTGAACGATTAGCGTTGAGAGGAGAAGAGCTCCGAATATTGCCGCGAGGCTCCACCGAACGGATGGATCTAGCGTCATGAAGTTCATTCTTTCACCTCCTGCAAGGCCCGCTTTGCTCTATTGAAGATCGTTACCAATAGCAGAAAAAGTATGACTCCTAGGGCAACTTCGAGCCAAGGTTCTAACGAAATGCCGAAACCCAGCAAAAGACAGATTAATCCGAAGACCAAGGCCCGATCACTTTTTCCCATTGGACCTTCGTAGCGACGGCTTGCCCCGATTTGCACGGCCACGACACCTGTCATCTCGCTTATTACCGAAAGTAAAACGATGCCGACAATCAGCTCTGGCCGAAAGCTTGGTAACAATGCCAGCGGTAGATAGAGTGCGGCGTCCGATACGACGTCCCCAATTTCATTTAGCACTGCGCCTAGATTGGATTTCATGTCGTGTTCGCGAGCTAGCATACCGTCAATCGCATTTAATGCCATGCGTATGAACAGCATGCCCGGAACCATGAACAGTGGCCATTGCTGAGTTGGCCACAAGACAAGGCAAGTTCCCGCTCCAATGGATAAGGCGGCGGCGAAAACAGTAACTTGGTTTGCCGTGACGCCAAGATTGTTCAAACTCCTGGTAATTGGTCGCAACAGCGCCTGAAACTTTGGCTTGAGGTCGTAAACGCTAGGCATGACTTTTCATGCTTTATTTCCCTTGTGTATAATGCAAGCGATAAAGTTTACTTTTTACTTATTGGCCTGAGGACTCTTGTTGTCATTTGGGTCGCGCTCTATCGCTGTTTCGAGCCTTTTCTTCCCGAATGCTTGGATGGATGATCGAAAGAAGAGAAAAAGGTGGAGACAGGTGGGTAGGGCGGCTGAGACTCCCATGATGAAACCGAAGTAGATGTTCTTGACGTTTTCCGCTCCCGTTGGGTCGTTTAGAGCTTGGACTGCACGGGTGGAATATTTTTCTCCCCTCTGTCCCAATTGCTCCGGAACGGATTCGAATAGGCTGATGAACCATCCGCCCGTCGTGAAAACGAATAGCACCCAAAAAGTCGCTACCACTGCGATGACGAGATCCAGTGAAAGATGAAAGACGTATTCGACCGAGCTTTTTGCGGCCAATGCACGGCGGATAATCCAGATTGTAAGGAAGAAAGAGAGGCTGTCGAAAAGAGCGCCGAGAATTCCGACTGGAAATTGAAGCTTTACGTAATGGGATGCCTCGTGAGTCATCATGTAATGTGGAAATGCAGTGAAGATTCCCCACCAGTAGCATCCCACGTTCAGGAAGACGAAAAACAGAAACAGCAATGGGAAGAACGTCTTGAGGGAGCCTCGTTTTCTCTCGTACAGGTCGAGTACGACATGCAGGGATTCTCGCCAGATGGCGAAGATGCTTTTCATCTGCAGAATCGACCTGATCTAGGTGATGGTCACGTGGCGTTCCTCCTCGACCGACTTTTCGCAAGCCTCGATGATCTTCATGCAGGTTACGGCATCGTCCAACGTTGAAAGGGGTTCTTCGCCAAGTCCTATTACTTTCTCGATGAAATGCTTGCCCGTGGCCCGTATCGTGTACGGATACGCCGAATAGGTCTGCGAGTGCACAACCGCAGGAGTGTTCTCAACCCAGTCACGATAGCTGTAACGCGTTGCTCCCTTGCTTCCGATTACCTTGATCATAAAGGTCCACGGGTCCCCTGCATGGTCGTCGGCTGCAAAGCTCGCACAAAGGTGGGATAGGGCTCCATTCTTCATCTTCAGCGTTACCATGGCTATGTTTTCTTGTTCGACGCTGCCATCGTTGATGGTGGACTTCATGCAAGAGACTTTCTCAGGTTCACCGATTGCATACAAGGTGCAGTAGGCATGGTGAGTCAGAATCTGGCGAATCACCCCCGGATAGCGAGCCGCCACTTTCTCTGGGTGATGAATGTTGTATAGAACGTAAACGGCAACCAAGTCGCCCAACTTGCCGCTCTCGATCAAGTCCTTGGCTCGCCTGACGCCCGGTTCGTAAATGTAATTGTGAACTGGTGCGATCTTTACTCCCTTGGAAGCGGCTGCGTCTTTCATCTGGAGGATTTCATCGACTGTCACGGCGGTCGGCTTTTCGACAAGCACATGGCATCCTCTTTCGATTGCCATCATGGTGTACTCGTGGTGGGTTTCCATGTTGGTCAGGATGTAGACTACGTCCACAGCCTCCATTAGCTGTTCCGGGGAATCGAAAACTTGGCAACCGAACAACTCGGCCTTTTCCTCTGCTTTCGAGCGAGTCCTGTTCCATATGCCGATTAGCTCGGCATCTTGCGTTTCCTTAACCCCTTCTGCGTGTAAGAGCGAAATGTCGCCTGCCCCAATGAAACCAATCTTTTTCATTTCTCTGTATTTATTAAATTTGATCTTCTATACCCATACTGGTTTCTGTCGTCAAAGAAAGTAAACTTTTTTGCCTTTCCTATCTTCTTCGCCTTGTCATCTTAAAGCGCCTATGACTGTTAATGAACCTCTGGAGTTGAAATCCATATTTGCCAGGAGGCGGAGGTTTCTCATCGGGCTTGGCGTATTTTCCTTTCTCTTTCTCGGGATTTGGCTGATCTTGCCTTTTTTGCTGGAGAGGTACGCAGTCTCAACCATCAGAGATCTCGGCTTTGGCGAGGTTTCCTTGAAGGTCGAGAATTTAGGCCCTTGGGGCACGAGGATTTCCGACGCCTCCTTGGCAGACGACAAGACAAGCCTTAGCATAAACGAGGTTGTCGTAAGATATCAACCGACTAGAGCCATGGATGGTCGCTTTCATGCTCTTACCTTGGATCAACCTAAGCTAGAGATAGACTTGAAGTCATGGTTGAAGGGACTTGAATCTTCGAATGATTCTTCAGGTGCCAACAGTGCAAACCTAGAGGAGACCATTCGCTCGTTAATTCGAGATCCCATCTTGAATAGGTTCAGACTGAGAAACTCTTTAACGACCCTTCTCTGGGACGATTACCGTGTCACTGCTGGGATTGACGCCCTGATGCGAGCGGGAAAGGACTTTCTTTACCTCGACCTTAATGGTTCTTTGCTGGAGACGCCTGTTTCGGCCACAGCTTCGATATCCTTGGAAGGCAATCGAACCGAGCTTGTTTCCGCCATAGAATTACCCCAGCTTTCATTGCTCCAACTTGCCTCCAAGCCCTACCTCGATGACTTGGAAACCAACTCTTCTTTGCCCTTCGATGTGCTGAACGGTTCGTTTCGTGGGAGCGGCAAGGCCGTGGTCAAGGATAAGGGTTTAACCCATCCATTCGTCGAAGGCACTTTCGATTCTCTTTCCCTTGTTGCCTTTGGAAGAAAGGTTTTCTCTCCCAAAATTTTCGCTCTTGCGCAACTCGTTGATGACAAGAATTTGGACCTGTCCTTGTCCGGCATCACTGAATCCAACGGCACCGGGCGAGCCGAGAGTTGGAAGGCGGATCTATTTCTCGATGACAATGCATGCGAGGTGAAGTTCTCCGCCGAATCTTTAGAGACATACGAACCTCTTCCCAAGATGTCCTTTTCTAACCTCCGCATGCCTACATGGCGAATACCTCTTTCCGAACCCGGGAAATTACCTTTGGGTGAAAGCAAGTCTCTTTCCTTTGACGCGTTTTCCTTTCTCAAAGAAGGTATTGCCTTCAACCTCTATCAAGGAAAACTGGGCGTTTCCTTCCCGAAAGTCGGGCGAGCGTATGGTGTACGGGTCTCTCCGTCGTACGCAGTTTTTCCGCTTCACGACGTCGCCATTCAAAACTTTTCCTATTCGGGTATAGTGGAACCATTCTCGGAACCTTACCTGTCTCTTCCTCAAAGTATCTCCGGTGACTCGATCCTTTGGGGGGACGAGTCCCTCCTCGAGGATTTCGCGGTAGGCTTTCGCCTTGCCGGCTTGAGCAAGATGCTTGTCGATTCCTTGGCCCTGTCCTTCATGCAGAACGCCTTTGAGCTGAATCCCGCAAAATTGACCCTAGTGCAATCGAAGGAAGGTGCTGCATTTCTCGACTTTAATGAATCCACTCTGTCGATGCCCGCTAACGATGTGCAACTCAATGGCCTCAGCTCCTTGATCAAGTTCGCGTCCCTCAATCCTCTTGCCACGGATGGAGCTCAAGAGCTTCAGTTTGATTCGATTCGGGTCGGCAATTTGCCCGTGACGGCAGGACGTGTGCTCTTTTCCTTGGATCGGAATGGAAGTCTCGTCGTTCATGAAGGTTCAGTTAAGTTTTTGGGTGGAACCTTGAAGCTCGAGACAACAAGTTCAAAGATCTTTGATGGGAAGTTTTCCCTGCTCATTCGTCTTAGCGAGATCGATGGAGCACAATTAGCCTCTCTCTTTGAGGATTTCGATGGAGAGCTCGAAGGGACCTTTTCGGGCCTACTTCCCGTAAGTATTGAATCGGGCTTGGATTTTACAGGGGGATTTATCGAGATGATTCCCGCAACCCTTGGACGACTTCGTTATCGTTCGGACAATCTCTTGACCGAGGGAATGCGACCCAAGGGGGCCGAGTACAAGTTGCGCAGAAGGACGGAACTGGCTCTAAAGAATTTGGACGTCAGTCGTATTCGTCTGGATTTCATCAGGGAAAATGGAAAGCCTCTAATTCAGGGGCAGGTCTTGGGGAAATCCCAAATCGATTCCAAGACGACCGTCAACCTGAACTATCGGCCACGAATTGATGCCGACCTTTGGGAACTTATCCGGGAAATCGACTTCAAATCCTTTAAGTCTCTCTGAGAATAATGACTTTACGAACCATCAATTGCTCTTTTCATGTAAAATCCGGTTGCGCGTAGCGCCTATTTGAACTTATCTTGATTACATCATGCTTATGCTTAGGTTTTTGATATGTCTTCTACTACTGTTGGGGGTTCTCGGTTGCGCGACAATCAAGACCGAGCACCACATCACTCTGGATCACAACATAACGATTAGAATTGAGAAAGAAGTGAACAGTTTCCTAGATGATCTTTACGAGGACGCCGACCTCGAGGATCTCGATGACGAAAACGGCGAAAAAAAGGAGTGATTTGATGAAAACAGCTTTTTTCTTTTCCTTTCTTCTGTCTACCTTTGTCTTGGTAGCCTCCTCCGCATTTGCCGGTTCTTCTATTGGAGAACGTATGAAAGAGCGTCTGCCCAAGGTTCTCGTCGCCAAAAACGCTGGGACGGTTGGAGAGGGTTCGGGTGGACTTCTGCACCTGCGTTCAGCCGATGCAGATGAAGCCGTTGTCAGCTTGGTGAAGGCGGAAAACTCCGACAGAAAGGC
Organism: uncultured Puniceicoccaceae bacterium; assembly: GCA_964576585.1. Lineage (GTDB taxonomy): Bacteria > Verrucomicrobiota > Verrucomicrobiia > Opitutales > Seribacteraceae. Next base: position 11,477 of record CAZNWO010000058.1, read on the forward strand.
CTACTTTTCGCTAGTCGCCAAGAAAAACGAGGTATCTTCTTCGGCAGTTGCAAAGCAATGGGCCAAGGCGATGCGGTCGAAAGGCAAGGAGGGCCATTGGTTTCGGGACAAGGATGGAAATTGGTCCCAAAAGTGACTAGCGAGAGGAGGGCCCGACTTTTAGCGGGCTTCGCAACTACCCTTCTCTCGACTGCCTTCGGATGCAGCAGTTCCGCCTACGAGGAATACGCATTTGGTGAACCTGTGGTCCTGAGGGAGGACCCCAAGCTGCAGTCCGGCGACTTGGCTCAGGCTCGAACGGCACTGCAGGCATCTCGCAAGGAGCTTGAAGTTGCCCGCTTGCGCTCCGAATGGCTCTCCATGGAACTGGAGTTGGCCAAGGCTCGGGTTGTCGCGGTCGAGGCCCGTGAGCGACAAGACGACCTGAGAGTGGAAATTGCTCGATTCAGAAATCTCGAGGCGAGATTGCCCAAAGGCGAAAATCTCGTAGAGCCTCTCCCCATGGACCAATGGGAGGAGAAGCTCACGCAATATTCGGCGGAAACTGCTCGTCGGGATGCTAAGGTTCGCCTGTTGAACAGAAAAGTGAAGCCTATCCGACTCCAAGCTTTGGAAGCTGGAATTGTTCCTGTTGATGTTCGAATCCAAGACAATGGATTGGGAGAACCCTAGCGTCTCTGAAGGCGGAAGTTGTGGAAGGTCTCGGGGAAATCATCAATCGTGTGGCGGAGGAACCGCTTCTGCTTTGGACTGCATTCATCCTTTCACTCTTTCTAGTAGTAGGAATCGTAAAGCGAGTGCTTTCCATAATTGTATCCTGTTCGGTTTTGCTCATTGTCTACATGGTTTACGTGACTTACTTCGAGGAACTATTTCCCACACCAGACTTGAATTTGGATGCTTTTCATGAGACTGGCAGGAGCTTGATCGAAATGAATTCCGAACCTAGCCCCGAAGGTAATGGCACAGAGTGAGCTTGAGCTTCTTTCATCTCGTCTTTGCCGGATAGGCTGATGAAGATTCCTTGGTCTCTTTACCTTAGCTGGAAACAGCTTTTCCCCACTGGGCGCGGCATCTCATTTTTCTCCGTTCTGGGAATTCTCGGCGTAGCCTTGGGCGTGAACGTAATGATCGTTGTCATTGCCTTCATGAAGGGCTTCCAGGATAAGTTTCGCCAAGATATTATTGCTTCACAAGGCCATGCTAGGGCAATCGTCTCCTTTGGCGGCACCGACCATTGGAGCAGCGACCTCGCTAAGCTTGAGCAATTGGACTACGTCGATGCTGCTACTCCTTACCTGAACGGACATTTGCTTCTCGAACACCTAGGTAGCCGAGCCGTGCCTTTCTCTATGGGAATCGAGCCTTCATTGGGTGACTCCGTGATTCCCGTTTCAGATTTCTTGGCCGAAGGCGCTTCAAAGATCTTTTCCGATAAGGCAGGCGAGACGACGCCACCGCCAACCATCGACGATCTTGAGGACGAAGTCGTTTTTCTAAGTCGCCAAGTTGCCGAAAAATTGGGAGCTCGTCCAGCTGCTGCGGTATTGTCATTCAGGGGCAATGGCGATGGCGAGACAATAGGCAACGGCAAGGTGGAAATTATCCGACTGGATCCCTTTGTGGAGTCAGGCACTTGGAAGATCCGCTTTATTGGAGAAAATGCCTTCCGCATATCCGACCCTTCCGGAGAGGAGTGGGAAGAGGCATTCGAGATATCGGATGAAGCGGAGGACTTCGGCGAGGGTGTCCCGGTTTTCCAACCAGTTTCGGGATCGGTTTCTTTTGCTTCGGGGGATACCTTTTTCTTTGAGGTTTTCGCAGCTTCGACACTTGAAGTTTATTCTCCTGCGATGCTTGAAAAGGCCAAGTCCGACGAGTTGCTCCCGCCAAGGCAAGTGAAGGTTGGTGGGATTTTCGAAGTACCTTGGCAAGGCTTTCATATGGACGCTATGTTCGGAACCATGCGTTTTATGCAGGAGATGAACGACCAGCAAGGAGTTGCCCATGGTTATTTCCTCAAATTTCGTCCTGATGTTGCATCCAACGACGATGCGTTGGCCGAAGCCTGTCGGGATGCAGGAGTGAAATTAGGCGAGGATTGGAGCGTGATTCCTTGGTTCGTGGAGAACGCCTGGTTCTTCGACCTCCTCAAGTTCGAGGAATACCTAATGGTACTGATCATGGTTCCCATTGGCTTGGTGGCAGCATTTGCCATCGCCATTGCCTTGATGACCTCGGTTATTAGAAAGACTCGTGAGATCGGCTTGCTGGTCGCGATGGGTGCAGGTCGGGGTTCAGTGGCATCGGTTTTTTGCCTGCAGGGCTTCGTCATAGGCTTGCTCGGGGCATTGGCAGGGTGGGGGATGGCTCTTTTGTTTATCCACAATCGTGACTTTCTCATGAGCTTCATCGTTCGCAATATCGCGGGAGAGGATGGCGGGCAAGGAGTCGCTCAATTCTACGACTTCTATAGTTTGAATGTGCCTTTTCCTTGGCAATCTTCCGAAAGCCTCAGTACTTTTCTTGTATTTGGTGCCTTTGCGGTTGCCTTTTCGACTCTAGCAGGACTTCTGCCCGCTTGGAAGGCGGTCCGTCTAAATCCATCGGAGGCATTGCGAAGTGAGTGAGGGTGAGACGGCTTTGGCGCTTGAGGCCACAGATTTGACCAAGAGCTTTCCTTATGGCGAGGAGAGGATCGAGGTCTTACGCGGCGCAAGCTTAAGCTTGCCTGTCGGAAGTTCAGTCAGCATCAGGGGTGAGTCCGGATGTGGTAAGACAACCCTGCTCAACCTTCTCGCTCGGTTGGATTTTGCGGATTCGGGCAAATTGTTTTGGTCTGGTCAATCTCATGATCCCTCCTGTCGTCCTTCGATTGCGGATGCTTCATCCAGAGCCAAGTTTCTCGGGGTAGTCTATCAAGCCTACTATTTGATACCCGAGCTGAACGCCTTGGAAAACGTGATGCTTGCCGGCCGTTTGTCGGGATTCTCCGGCAAGAAAGCTCGTGATCGGGCAAAGAATCTTTTGAGTCGAATGGGAGTTGAGGAAAGGGAAAGACAGCTTCCGCAGAAGCTTTCCGGAGGTGAACGTCAAAGGGTTGCTATTGCTCGCGCCCTACTTAATAGGCCGAAGGTTATCCTTGCCGACGAGCCTACCGGCAACTTGGACGAGAGGACTGCTGGTGACGTCATGGAGATTTTGCTGGAAAGTTGCAGGGAGCAAGGAGCCAGCCTTTTACTTGTCACGCACAATCCCCAATTCGCTCAAGCTACGGATTCATCGCTGTTTCTTGCCGATGGATCATTAACCCAAAAGGAGTCCGGGATAGAATGAGCCAAATTGATTCGGAGCAAGAGCCCTTGAGGTGTGGGGTTGTGGGCGTTGGATACCTTGGGCGCCACCATGCCCGCATCTATCATGAGCTTCAGGATTGCGAATTGGTTGGAGTGATGGATCCGGACGACCAAGCTGCCCAAGCTGTTTGCGAGGCTCACAATTGCAGGAGGTTTGACACTCTTGCCGAGTTAGGAGAATCCTGCGATGCCGTCAGCGTTGTGACCCCGACCGATCTGCATGCCGAGCTTGCCTTGCCCTTGCTTGATCTAGGGTGCCATTTGCTGATCGAGAAGCCGTTGTGCTCTTCTACAAGGGAAGCCGAATCCATCGTCGAACGAGCAAGGCAACGCGAGAGGGTTGTTCAGGTCGGGCATATCGAGCACTACAATCCCGTGATGGAGTTTCTGGAGGATACCGTTTCAGCGCCGCGTTTTCTAACTGTTGATAGACTCGCTCCTTTTCAGCCTAGGGGAACGGAGGTCGGGGTCGTGCTGGATTTGATGATACATGATGTGGGCATCGCGATGGTATTGGTCGGTTCCACCGTTGATCGAATCGATGCCATAGGTGTGAAAGTACTTTCCGTTACCGAGGACATTGCTAATGCTCGTCTGACCTTCGCCAACGGATGCGTGGCGAACCTGAATGCTAGTCGAGTAAGTGAGAAGAAGGCTCGCGAGCTAAGGGTCTTTCAGGACAGCGGTTACCTCTCCCTTGACTTCATGGGACAAAAGGGGCACGTCATCGAAAAAACTCCTTCGGGTCTCTCCAAGAGTGAAGTACCCGTGGAAAAAGGCGAACCCTTGGCGATCGAACTGGCGGAGTTTGCCCGTTGCGTTCGTTTCGCAGACAAGCCGAAGACCGACGTTGGTTTTGGCAAGTCAGCTTTGGAGGTGGCCCTGACGATCACAAATATGATACAGGATTCCTGGGAGTCTTGATGTACTGTCCATGCTGAAGCATCCCTGCGAGGGTTCCCCGGACATTCTTGTCATTGCAGGAGAGGCGTCGGGAGACGAGCATGCAGCAGCTCTTGTTCGAAAGGTTCTATCCATTCGCCCCGAACTGCGAATTTCGGCTATTGGTGGACCGAGAATCGAGCAAGCGGGAGCCGATTTGCTCTTCGACTTGACCGAGCATGCCGTTGTGGGAGTTTTTGAAGTCTTGAAAAACTACGGATTCTTCAAGCGGCTTTTTGGCGAGACCTTAGCTTGGATTGAGAGCAATCGACCGAAAACCGTCCTCTTCGTGGATTATCCGGGTTTCAATCTCCGTGTCGCCGATGCCTTGAAGGATCGTGGCATCTCCTGCAAGGGCGGGGGAGAAGTCCGATTGCTGCAGTACGTAAGTCCACAGCTTTGGGCTTGGAAACCGCAGCGTCGATTCAAGATGGCCCGGACTCTCGACGGTCTGGCAGTGATCTTTCCCTTCGAGGTCGATTCTTACGACGACGTCGATCTGCCCGTTCGTTTCGTCGGGCATCCTTTTGCCTCGGAGGATTACGAGTCCAAGCTTACTCACGATTCCGATGCCCCGGTCTTGCTGCTGCCTGGTAGCCGCCTGCAGCCTGTTGCAAGGATTCTGCCCTGCCTGATCGAAGCCTTCCATATCGTCTTGAAGGAATCTCCCGAATTGAAGGGAAGGATCATTAGTCCTTCGGGAGAGGTACGCTTGCTTGTTGAGAAAATTTTGGCTTCACGTCGCGGAGTCGACTCCTTGGAGATTGTGGGAAACGAAGAAAAACTCAGTGCGTCCGCTGTTCTCACCAGCTCCGGAACCATGTCGCTTGCCTGTGCTTTAGCGGGGATTCCCGGAGCCATAGCTTATCGAGCCCATCCCATGACCTACCTGCTTGGAAGGCTCCTTGTTAAGGTTCCTTATCTCGGCATGGCGAATCTTCTTTTACCCGAAAACCCTATCTACCCTGAGTTCATTCAAGGTGAGGCTAGGCCGGCCAACTTGGCTGAGTGCTTGCATCGGTGTCTCGAAGATCCAAGGCAAACAGCAAAAGCGAAGACGGTTTCGGAAAAACTTCGTAAACTACTGGAGCAGCCTGCCGAGCTCTCGACGTCCGACTGGTTGCTTCAGGAAGGTGGCTTGGGTGAAGCCACAATCTGATCCCAGATTCGCATCGCTCTTTTAGAAAGACCTTCCTTGCAGCGAGCGACCTCGTTTTTGCGGTTGGTCAAGTTTTCGTTGGCGATGGCGGAGACGTCGTCGAGGTTGTAAAGGTAGACGTTTTCGAGTTCGCCCACGCTTTCCTCGACGTCGCGAGGTACCGCCACGTCGATCAGGAAGAGTGGACGAGCGGGACGCTTGGCGAGCGCAGACTTCACGGTTTCACGCGAGAGGATGGGTTCTTCGCTGGCGGTGGAGGAAACCACCACGTCGAAGAGGTGGAGAGAATCGCGGAACGCTCCGAAGTCGAGGGTCGATCCCTTCACGCCTTCGGCCAAGGCGTGGGCCTTGTCGAAGGAACGCCCCGTCACCGTGATGGCCCGGGCATTACGGGAATGGAAGGCGGTAAGCGCCGTCTCGGCCACTTCACCAGCCCCGATTGCCAGCAGGCGGGAGGTCGAAACGTCCCCGAATATTCTTCGGGTCAGTTCGCAGATCACGTTACCCAAGTTTACCTGGCCCTTCGATATGCTGGTGTGGGTACGCGCCCACTTCGCGGCCTGGAAGCTTTTTTGGAAGACGCGGTTCAATGTTTTGCCGGCACTCTTGCGACGCAGGGCGTCTTCATAGGCTTCCTTGAGTTGTCCCAAGATTTCCGTTTCACCGACCATTTGAGAGTCGATTCCAGCGGCCACCTCGAACGCGTGACGAACTACCCTTTCTCCTTCTTCCTCGTACAAATGGTTTTGCAGGAAGCCATCTTCTAGCTTACGGAACTCTCCCAGATATGAGCGGATCGACTGAAGCGGCGAGGTGCCATTTCCCACTCCGTAAATCTCTGTCCGGTTGCAGGTGTTCAACAGAAGGCATTCGGCAAGGCCCTCTAGTTCCATCAGCCCTGCGTAAAATTCATCGATCGAGTCAGCTGGTAAGCTGATCTTCTCTCGCTCCTCGAGCGAGGCGACACGGTGCGAGGTACCGATTAGAAACAACGATGGTTTGTCAATTGACATCTTGGAAATTGGATTCGTTTGGCTTGTCTCCATCGCTGCGAACGACTCCTAGCGACAGGATAGCACCTACGAACAAGGCAATGCATGCTTTGGCAAATTTCTTTCCGTATAGCTTTTGGCGGAAATGGAGATGCCACAACACGCAGTAAGCGAGCCACAACGCCACCGTCAATCCGACCTTTGCTGGGCTTACTGATTCAGGCGACCGAATCCAGTCCAGAGAACCTACCACGATGGACCCCGTTAAGAAAACCGAGCCTACCAAAAGGAGGCGGGCACCCGCCGTTTCGAGTTGGTGGATAGATGGCAGGAAGGGGGCTAAGGCACCTCGATGCTTTGTTCGCAGGGCGTTCTGTTGGATCAAGTACATCACGCTGACCACCGCAAGCAGGCCAAACAGGCCATAACTGAAGATCGCAACCGAGGCATGCAGCTCGATCCAGTGATTTGAGAAGAGACCAATGTAGTCTTCTTTTTCCCAATAGACCTCATCAAGGGATTTAATCAGAAGGGAGAGAGCCCCACCGATGGAAGCAAATCCTGCCGCGAAAGATCCCAATAAGTTGAGCCGAAAGAGTACCCGGATAATGAGGTATCCGAACACCACTGACCAGAGGATGAATTGAATCAGCTCCAGTCCGTTGCCAAGAGGACAACCGCCAACCTCTTTCCCGCGTATTCCTAGGCCTTGGGTTTGAGCTATGAAACCTACCACTATGAGAAGGAAGGGAAGCCATTTCGATAAAGTTTTCCCAACTCGAGACGCGAGGGCGAATCCTGTCGCTAAGGCCACCCCGTAGAGGATGGCGGCCAACCAGAGCAAGTCGCGGGCTTCGTTTAAGTCCATGGGGTGC
>CAZNWO010000059.1:0-6916 GCA_964576585.1 uncultured Puniceicoccaceae bacterium
AGGTCGATCATAACGGCAGTGAATGGAGGCATCTCGTTCTAACCTTCGATGGATCGGTAAAGCGACTATATTCCAACGGAGCTCAAGTTGGAGAAGCCAATGCAACGGTGTCTTCCAACATCAACTCTGATTTTGTTATCGGAGCTAACTGGAAAGGACTCCTTGACGAACTAAGGGTTTCCTCCGTGGTTCGTTCCGACGATTGGGTTCAAGCCACTTTCGACAACCAGAAAGTCTCTTCGGACTTTATTTCCTATGGCGTTGTTCGAAGCCCTCGTACTATAACCAGTTCACTAAACGCTTCCGCAATTGCAGGTCAGCCTTTTGACTACAACGTGACCGCAACCGGGGCGCCCTCTTCCTTTGCCGCATTCAACTTGCCCGGAGGACTGCAGTTCAATGCCTTGACGGGTTCCATTACGGGAACTCCCATAGTTGCAGGTGAGTTTCCTGTCTCTCTGGTTGCCTTCTATCTTGACGACGACGGCAACCTTACCGACCCCGACTCCTTGCCCGACGTCGTGGGAACTACAGACTCCACTGATCAGGAGAATCAAGTGACATTGAACTTCTCGGTTGCCGCGACCGTTCCCGGCGTCGCCACTAGAGAGGCCACTTCGATTGGGCCGGCTTCAGCTTCCTTCAATGGAGAAGTCCTCGATACTGGAGGTGATGCTCCCACCATCTGGATTTACTATGGTCTGACCGATGGGGGCGCGGATCCCTCTGCATGGAACAACGTGGTCGACGTCGGGAGAAAGGGCCAGGGAGTCTTCGGCGAGGTAATCGGTGGGTTGACCCCTGAGACAACCTATCATTATCGCATTCGCTCCTTCAATGCTGCCGCTCTCGAGGGAGTGTGGTCTTCCAGCACCTTTGTTCCCGGTGTCAAGGCGACGGGTTCGATAGAGATTACGGGCGATCCGAACGCAGGTCCCACTCGCAATGGCTTGATGGGCGAATGGCTCTTCGACGACGACACAGCGAAAGATACCTCCGGCAACGGATACGACGGCAGTGAGTCAGCGAACGTCGTTTACAGCACCGACACTCCTTGGGGCGTCGGAAAGTCCGTGAACTTAAACAGCAATGCCTATATAACGGTAGACGACGGTACGGCGAACCAGAGCGTGTTTGACGGTGGCACCAAGATCGCCATCTCTGTTTGGGTCAAGGAATGGCCCGCTGACAGCTGGGGCGCTTATGTCACAAAGCGAGGCGAAGGCGGCCAAGGATGGCAGGTGCGAAGGCACGGCAGTGACGCTGCCAATCTCTCTTGGACCTTACGCGGGCCAGGCAACGACGACTGGTACGCCAGCAAAGATATCAACGACAACAGGTGGCACCACATTGTCTGCCAGTTCCAATCCAGCGTAAGTCGAGAAATCTGGATCGACGGCGCACGGATTGTACAGGAAGTGCGTGGCGGTTCCATCAACGCCACCAACTCGATGCTCGCATTCGGTTGCCGCGACAATAACGGCAATTTTGCGTTTTCGCCCGCCGGCTTTTCGAAATCCTTCATTGACGATGTCCGCATCTACAACCGTATCTTGACTCAGGCGGAAATCACCGACCTTTCCGCCATCTCCAGGCAGATTACGATACCTCTGAGGAGTGGTGGTTCCGTGGTTTATCCTTCTGCCGGCCTAGAAGACTTGACGACGAATCCTCCCACTTGGAAAAACACCGGTTCATTTTCGGAGATAGCCGACTCGATAAAAGCAGCCATCGAGGACGACCATGGACACAATGGAGAAATCGTCGTTACCAGTCCGGCTCCCGGAGAGCTGACCTTGACTCAATCGACCACCGGAGTCTTCAACCAAAGCCTTTCAGGCAACCTAGGTGGGCAGAGTCCGGACTACCTTTCGGGTTTCGGTGGTGGAGTTGACGATAAGATCATTGCCAAGACCTTTACCACAACTGCATCAATTCTTCCTGTAGTGGCGAATGGTATTGTCCGCGACGTTACGGGTGCGGAAGCCACACTGACCGGGAATGTGCCCTATGTGGGAACAGGGACTGTGACCTCAGGTTCCTCATCCTTTACCGCCGGAAAGTATCGAAACCTAATGCTGTGGCTGGATGCAAATGCCTCGGCGACACTCGACAAGGGTGCTGCCGCCGGCAGTGAGGGTTCTCCTGTAGACAATGAATCCATCGGTTACTGGGGAGACCTTAGCGGCAACAATCACTTTGCTTCTCCTTACCTGGCGGAGAGTTCTCGCAAGCCACGTTTTCTTGCTTCGGGCTTAAATGGGAATCCAACCGTACAGTTCGATGGTTCAGACGACGTCATGTTTGTGCAGAATCCCAATGCTTTTGATTCTTGGGATGAATTCTCACTTTTTATGGTATCTCAAGGCAATTCCATGGGCACGTACAGCGATGTTATCGGTAAGTGTGGGACAGGGAGTGAGGGTTGGCTGTTCGGGAGGCGAACGGGCAACGACACCAGATGGATCGTTCGCGGTACGACGGGAGGGGATGAGCATCGCTTCACCTACTCCTCAAATTCACTCAGAATTTGGTCCCTCGTTCTAGGTGAGGGTCTCCGAAGAAGTTTTGGCAATGGCAATCAGCAGAGATCTACCGGAGATACGGGGTCCATTGGCTCTGCGCCATCTAGTTCTCTTTCTATTGGCGGAAGATCTAGGAACAATGGAACTGTCTCCAGTTTTGCGAAGGTCAAAATTTCCGAAGTTCTGCTCTTCAATAACTCTCTATCTGAGATTGAGCGCCAGAAGATGGAAGGTTACCTTGCCCACAAGTGGGGAATTACTGGAAACCTGAACGCCTCTCATCCTTATAAGAACCAAGCACCTGACTTCAGCGATCCCGTAGTCGGTGTAGACCTTACGCTTTATTGGGGTTCCGTTGACGGTGGAGAAAACGAGGCACTATGGGAAAGACAGGTCGATCTGGGAACTTTCTTTGGGGAAAAATCCGAAAATGGTTTTGCCGGTTGGGGTTATCATGTGGCACCCAACGCAGGTTACTTCAACAACCTTGAGACCCTTAGGGCTCTGACGCCCAGAAATTCCAAAGCTCTTGTTCCCGGCGAACCTGGCAATCCTGGGAACAATGGTTTTCGCTTTAACGGTGATGGCGATTTCAAGAACGCCGGCATAGGAATAACTCAAAATGACAATTACATGGATTTGTTCATTGCCGATTTCAATGCCCCGGAGGATGGCAACTACAGGTTCAAAATCGCCAATAGGGATGACTATGCAACGATCTGGGTCGATTTGGATCAGGACGGAGTTTTCGAAACCACCGGAAGCAATGGTAACGAGAAAATGGGAGGTCCCAATAACTTCACTTCTTCGAATATTCCGCTTACTGCCGGCCAAACCTACAAGATTGCCATTGCGCATGGCGCAGGTGGAGGTGGCGCCGGCTTTAACGCCCAGTTTCAGACACCTTCACTTTCAATGAGGCGATTGACTCCCTTGAAGGTCGAGCAAGACGGAATCTTTACCGTCAATCTCCTTTCAAACGGTATGTGGCCGGAAGAGCAAATGGAGATTCGATCCGTTCTGACTGAACTGGGCGAAGGCAATACCTACTTCTACCGACTTCACGGTTACAACTCCAGGGGGTCCGCATGGTCCGAGTACACATCCGCATTCGTTTCCGAAAAGCGAATTGACCTGTCAATCGGAACCTTGACCTTCGACACCGATGGCCCTGTCCCAACATGGGAGGCATCCTCAGGCGAGGGAGGTTCGGGCGAAATCGTCACGAACTCTTACTTGGACGCTCTTGGCAATACTATTGGTTACACAGTGGCGAAGTTCGACTTTGCCGAAGTCAACGTTGGCGATGGTGTCTCGATCGTTCTGAATGGGCGGAATCCACTTGAGCTTTCGGTTCAAGGCGACGCAAGCATTCTGGCCCCGCTCGATCTAAGTGGATTTGACGGTATCGATGCCGGGAATGCAGACTTGCCGGGCAGACTCGGTGGAGGTCATGGTGGGCACGAGTGGAATAATCCGGCCAATCCTTGGGGGGCTGGGGGTGGTCCCGCCAACCTGACTACGCCCTCCACCTTCAACTCGGGCGGCAAGCCCTTTGCCGGATGGCAGAACGCAGGATTGGCAACGGGGCAGGAGCCTGGAGGTGGAGGCTATGGCGGACTTGGAGCTCGGTCCGAGACCGTGGTTGGCAACGGTGAACACCAACCGGTACCTCCAGGAGGACAAACCTATGGCGATATCGATATAACCCATCTCTTTGGCGGTTCGGGCGGTGGTGGCGGCAACGAACGTTCAGGCGGCACAGGAGGTGGAGCGATAAAGATTGTTGCAGGTGGAAAGCTTGTGATCGGTGGAGACGTGCATGCTGTCGGTGGCAAGGGCGGGGCAAGGCCAAACGAGGCTCGCAGGAGTGGCGGGAGCGGTTCCGGTGGAGCGATTTATCTGAAGGGAGATCAGGTCGTCATAAAGGCTGGCGTAAGCATTCGAGCCGATGGTGGTGACGGAGCTTTGGGCATTACGAACGGCAACACCAATTCCTCCGATGGTGGTGGCGCAGGCGCTGCTGCCGGTGGGGGAGGCAGGGTTTTTATCGAAGCGGTCTCCAGCCTAGTGAATCAAGAGGACGTCACTCACTCCAACGTAACTGCCCGTGGAGGCATTAGCCCAGGGTCTCGCCATGGTTCCCCGGGGACGATCAAGATACTCCGTCCTCAAGTCAGCGAACTTATTTTTGAGACAGGCACTTTGACTATCGATACCGACTTGGCGACCATCACTCACTCGGACGGTTCCTTCCTTGCGGGTAAAGTCGAGGAGCTCAACTACCTTATGCCCGACGGGTCTTCCAATCCGTACAGGGTATGTGCGTTCGTTGCCGACAAGATCAGCTTAGGTCAAGGATTGACGGTTGTACTAAAGGGGGACGCAGCACTTTCCTTGCAAACCCGAAACCATGGCGACATTTCACTTGCCGCAGTTTTGTCTGCCGATGGCGGCTCTTCACCTAACGATACCACAGGTGGCAGTGGAATACTTGGTGGTTGGGATGGAGGAAACCGCAACCAGGACGGGAAAGGTCCAGGCGGCGGGAAAAATAGGACGCAGGGCAACAGGGGCGGTGGCGGCGGCTATGGGGCACAAGGTCCATCAAGCCACTTCGACACTCATGGGTTCGCCTATGGGGACGCTAAGATTTCTTCCTTGGTTGGAGGCTCCGGTGGAGGCGGCAGCAACAACAGAGCAGGCGGAGCTGGTGGCGGAGTGATCGAACTTCTTGCTCATGGCACTGGAACCGTGAGCATTCAGAATGGGGGGGGAATCTCCGTGAACGGAGGTGATACTTTGTCGGGAGGAACCGATGGAGGGGGTGGTTCCGGTGGGTCGATTCGGATAGTAGGCGCATCCATCACCAACAAGGGCAGCGTCGAGGCTCGTGGAGGATCGGCGGTTGCCGACTATCCCGGGGCGGGGGGGAGGATATCCTTCGAGTCCAATGGTTTGGTCGACGTTGGAACCGTCGACGTTTCCGGCGGGTACAACGGTACCTTTTCCGTTTACGGTAATTCCGGTGCATCAGATGTGAACTTTACCGCAGGGATTCTGACCTTCGACACGACTTCCGGCACTTGGCGTCATTCCGATGGTCAGCATGGCGAGGGCATCGTCTCCATTCATCAGGATGACGACAACCTGGCATACGGTCTAGCTACTTATCGGTTCGACTCCATTGACCTTACTCAAAGCCTTTCCGTTGTTCTGGAGGGTACCAATGGTTTGGTCCTGAAGACTAGGAGCCATGGTGACATTGTTGTCGGCACAAACCTGAATGCGTCCGGGAGGAACAATGTTTCCGGTGGTGTGCCTGGACGGGGTCGTGTCGGCGGATATGATGGTGGATGGAACAACCTCACCGGTTTGGGTCACGGCAAGGGGATGCCAAACGTATACCTTAGCGATGGTGGTGGAGGGGGGTATGGTTCTCCCGGTAGCGTCGGCCGAGTCACCACAGGTGGAGATGCGTATGGACGTCCTACCCTTAATCACCTGCATGGCGGTTCAGGCGGAGGAGGAGGCTCTAACTACGGAGGCGGTGCGGGCGGAGGAGCCATCTCTCTCGAGGCTGACGGTAACGGAACGGTAACTATTCAAGCGAACGTAACCATCTCTGCAAATGGTGGGGTTACCAGTGACATTAATCGGGGAGGTGGCGGAGGGGCTGGAGGATCCCTTCGTTTTGCAGGCAAGAGCATCTTTAATTACGGTACGATCGAGGCTAGGGGAGGCGATGTCGGTAACGGAGCGTACCCAGGTGGCGGAGGAAGAATTGCCTTCAACTACAACAAGGATCTCATTCCCGGATCCATTGACGTTGGCGGAGGTTCCATTGCTGAGAATTCTCCTCCTGTAATCGTTGGCGAACTGAATGCCACGGCTCGTTACACTAGCGGAAACTACATTAAGTATCAGAAGGGGATGTGGGGGTCGGTCTTTCTAAATACTTCTAATGCAGCCTTCATGAATCTGGATGGCTCGAGCTACGCAGTCTCGGACGCTCGGGTCTTCACGGGGAGTAAGCCCAACACGCTTCTCAGTATGGCTGAAAATCCTTCCATGAATGCCTTGATGACTAGTGGTACGATTCAAAACTGGAATACGTTCCCTAATTTCAATGGCAACACCAACAACTTTATGAGTGCCCTTAGCGGAGTTATTTCTCCGCCTCTCGCCGGTAACTATAACTTCCGTTGGTCAAACGACGATTTCGGTTTCATGTACGTGGACTTGAATCGGGATGGAACCTTTGCCGCAGAAGAGCGCGTCAGTGGTGTGGGGGTAAACCCTGCCTGGAACGGCGGAGGCAACGTGAGTCTTGCCTCAGGGTTGGATGCGTTCGGACTACCACTCTTGTACAACTTTTTCTATATGACCGC
>CAZNWO010000059.1:7016-9475 GCA_964576585.1 uncultured Puniceicoccaceae bacterium
CTTTCCGGCAGCAGCGTTCCCCAAACCCTCTCCCTTAACGTTTTGCCCAATGTTCCCGTAATTAGGGAGATTAACTCGAGCAATATCGGAGGTACTTCCGCAGTTATTGACTTTCGTTTGGTGGATACCGGAGGTGAGGATCCTCAGGTCAGCCTTTTCTACGGATTGTCGGATGGCAACCAAACCATCGGCGATTGGGATGCAAACCGTAGTGCAGGGAATCTTTCCGTTGGCACTCACTCCATTCCCCTGACCGGCCTCTCCACCGGAACCCTTTATTTCGTGCGCATCCTAGCCGCAAATTCCGCAGGCGCGGCTTGGACCTTGGATCATAATTTTACGACCAGTCCCTCCTTGGGTCCACCTCTTGTGGTGGCAGGAGATTCTTCGAGCATCACTACGGTCAGCTCGATTGTCTCGGGAGAAGTTTTGTCCTTCGATGGTCCCGACGATCCAGTTGTAACGCTTTACTATGGCACCGAGGACAACGGAAGCAACGATACCGCTTGGGAGCATTCTGAAGCTCTAGGGCAGAAGGGGACGGGTTCCTTTTCCCATTCTCTGGCCGGTTTGACTCCGGGCACTCGTTATTTTTATCGCTTTAAGGCCGTGAACGGTGGTGGAACTGCTTATTCAGGTTCCGCCGGTGAATTTGTTACGATTGGCTCACCTGCCGTCTCAGCAAAGTCAGTTACGAAATTGACCGAAGATTCAGCCACTCTTAATGCCTTTGTAACGTCAATTGGCGGAGTGACCTACACTACTGGATCGCCCATGTCCGCCACCAGTCCTTCAGGGCTCCAGCTTTGGCTGAAGGCGGACGAAGGTGCTGATGGAGGAACAAATTGGATAGATTTTTCCGGCCAAGGTAACCATGCGACCGCTCATGGTTCGCCCACCTTGGTGTCTAGTGCCCAGAACGGCTTGCCCGTAATGCGGTACGCCGGCGTCAACGGAGAGTACCACAGCTTCTCCAACATGACTAACATCCGTACCATTTTCTGGGTATTGAAAGATACCCCGACCCGGTTCAGTTCATTGCTAGGGGACAACAATACCTATCATTTACACCCAGAGAACAACAGGTTCTGGAGCAACGCCAACACCAGCGCCAACGTCAAGAACGGTGCCCTTGCGGTAAACGGAGTCACCGGCATCAATGGAGTGAACGCCAACAAGCCGACGACCTACTCCGTGGTCTCCCTTCGCACCACAGGCAACATCGAGGCTTCCAACTTCTACAATGATCGCAACATCGGCGGCCGGACCTTCAAGGGCGACTTGGCCGAGTTGTTGATCTACAGCACCGCCCTAGCCGACGCCGAGATACGCGCAATCGAGGGGAGACTGGCCTGGAAGTGGGGTCTGCAGGGCGACTTGGACGCCGGTCATCCTCACAAGGACACGAATCCAAACCTTCAGGTCATCAACCAAGGCGGTGAGCCGGCCACCGTGAGTTTTTACTGGGGCGACGACAACGGTACCGCCAACGGCAACATCTGGGACAGCAACGTAACTACCCCCGGAACTCACGGTCTCGGTCTGGTTTCGCACGAGCTCAGAGGACTGACCAAGGGAGTGACTTACTACTACACTTCAAGGGTTTCCAACTCAGGTGGAGAAATTTGGGCCCCGGTTAGAAGTTTTATCCCCGTGAACGGCTTGCTAGGAAAGGACAGCATGGAAGGTCTTGTCCTCTGGTTGGATGCTTCGGACGTTGATGGAGACGGCAACAAGGATTCTTTGCCCGATGGCTCGACCTTGAGCGCTTGGGTTGACAAGTCGAACAGCATGAAGTCCGTCTTTGCCGCAGGAGGTCCCACTTACAAAGCGGACCAGTTCGGGGGTATGGGCAGCGTCAGGTTTGCGGGCTCGGGTGATCATTTCTTCGTGAACGGCAACTTGCGCGCCATTTCGGGCCCGGTCAGCGCATATGTTGTCTCAAAGCGAGATTCTCAGGGAGGTGATTCCGGCGGTTACCTGCTGGATGAAGTCGGTTGGAGCATTTCTTCGGACAACGGGAATGATCCCTATGACGCCCGCTTAAAAAGTTTCACGGCCAATTCCGGGCAAACCTTAGCAAATCTTAAGGTAGGCAAGGACGGTGCAAGCTCAGGTTACGACTTTTCCGGCGACATTGCGGAGGTCCTCATTTTCGACAGGATGCTCAGCCCTGCGGATGAGCACAAATTGGAAGGATATCTGTCCCACAAGTGGTCAATTGCCGAGAATCTCGCTCATGATCATCCCTACAAGGAGTTGCCGCCCACCTTCGACAATTCTCCCCGCCTAGTAGCGAGAAGCCATAATGCTCCCCCTGGTGAAGTCGTCGTTCCCGTGGTCAAGAGCTCCGACTTGGTCGGTCACTGGAAATTTGAGGAAGGCACGGGCACCGAGTCCGGCGATTTCAGTGACTCGAATAACCCCGCAACTCTTCTGAATGGTCCATCGTGGGTCGT
>CAZNWO010000059.1:9575-10745 GCA_964576585.1 uncultured Puniceicoccaceae bacterium
TTGGTCATCTCAGAGGCTTCAGGATCAGATACCTATATAGGCATCAGGGAGGTGGAGTTACTTGCAGAGGGGAAGTCGGGCATGGCCCTCCAACTTGATGGTTCCAATGATCATGTCATCGTCAACGGCAACAAGGGCATTCAAGGGGCTGCACAGCGAACGGTCTCCGCTTGGATCAAGACGACCAAAGGTGACGCCGCTATTCTGAACTGGGGCACGAATGACACGGCCAGGAAGTGGACTTTTCGGGTCCAGACAGGTAATGGACAAAGCGGTGCTATCCGAGTCGAGGTGAGTGGCGGTGCCATCGTTGGCAACACAGTTGTTAACGATGATATGTGGCATCATGTTGCGGCTGTTCTTCCCGCCGGTAGCAGCGATGTTTCACAAGTCAGGCTTTACGTAGACGGTAAGTACGATGGCTCTAGTTACTCCACTCCTGAACCGATTGATACGGCCTCGGCTCAAGACGTCCGAATAGGTAGCGATTTTTCCAATCGTTACTTCCAAGGGCAAATCGACGACGTGCGTATCTATGATGCGGGTCTTTCAGATTCCGACATTGCCGCCATCTACGCCAATGAAGGCAGCAAGAATTCCTTCACTCGGATCATCGGCTACGTGGGTTCAGACTTCTCTTATCAAGTTCAGTCCCTCCGAGGGCCCACTTCCTTTACCGCAGGATCTGAGCTTGGAACTTACGGGCTGTCGATCGATCCGCAAACCGGGATGATTTCCGGCGCTCCCGTTGCCGAGGGCGACTTCAACTGCACGATTGTCGCTTCCAATTCGAGTGGTTCTGACAGTCGGACTTTCTTCTTCAGGATGATGAAGGGAACCAGGACTATCTCATGGGATCAAGATTTGTCCGGCATTTCTTACGGGACAGAACGAATCGATCTTGGGGCAACCTCCACCGGCGGGGAAGTAACCTACTTTTCCGCCGATCCGAACATTCTGGAGATAAACGGTACGGAAAATGTGAGCCTGCTCGTTGACGATAGCCTAATGCGCTATTGGAACCTTGACGATTCCAATGGTACGTCGGTCGTGCCTCAGCGAGGCGAATTCGGAGGCACTTTGACGGGAGGAGCGAGCTTAGTTCCCGGAAAGTTCGGCAATGCCGTAAGTCTTGACGGGATTAACGATGCAGTCGATTTCGGTCTTGGC
>CAZNWO010000059.1:10845-14759 GCA_964576585.1 uncultured Puniceicoccaceae bacterium
CCTGCAGGATTCGAGGGTCTTGTTGACGATCTTCGACTATATGGAAAAGTTTTGTCTTCCGCTGAGGTGTCCTCGATCTTCGGTAATGGTGAAGGTGATTTTTCCGTTTCCGTCAGTGGGGAAAATGCATTCGTCAAGCGTGCCGGCACCGTAACACTGACCGCTTTTGCAGGGGCAACAGCCTCCATGCATGGAGCGAATCCCGTATCGCGCACCATAACAATCTCCAAGGCACCACTTACGATTTCGGCCGACGACAAGATTCGCAACGTCGGCCAGCCGAATCCTTCTCTTACATACTCTATATCCGGCTTTCTCGGCGACGACAACGAATCTACAGGTTTGAGTTCTTCTGTGATTCTGTCTACCGATGCAAACGGATCAAGTACCGAGGGAATGTATCCAATCATAGTGTCCGCCGCTTCGGACAAGTATTTCATTACTTTCGTCGATGGTTCGATGATCGTCAGCAACAAGGCCGAACAGTCCATAGCATGGGGGCAGGACATGTCTGCCGTTGAGATCAACCAATTCCTCGATCTGAACGCCAGTTCCTCCTCGGGTTTGCCCGTTGTCTACTCGATCGACAACCCGCTAGTAGCGGAGTCGGCGGTCACCCTACAGGGGAACTTGGAGACTTGGTGGAAGATGGATGCCTACCAAGGCATAGATGTGGACGATGCATCTGGCTACGGCCTCCAGTCTCGAAAGGGTTTCCTTCAAGGTACGAACGGCTCATCTTCCTGGGTTACCGGTAAATTTGGCTTTGGTCTCCTTTTGGATGGAATTGATGACCATGTACTTGTCCCCGGCTATATGGGGATTTTGGGCAACGAGCAGAGAACGATTTCCCTTTGGTTCAAGACAGCAGTAGACAATCGACCTATCCTCGCCTACGGAAAACCTGGTGCAGGATCTCTATTCGAGGTTTCTCTCAGCTCAGGATCAGTATTGGTCGACTTCGGTGGCGTCAACGTTTCAGGTGGCACTGGGTTGAACGACGGCAAGTGGCATCATTTGACTTTGGTTTCTCCCGACGAGGCTCTACTTTCCGACGTCAAGCTGTACTTGGACGGCATACAAGTTGCCCAGGGAATCGGAAATACGCCAATAGATACGCAACCCCTGCAATTTGTGAAACTCGGTTCCGACGGAGCCTCCTACTTCAGTGGGATGCTGGACGATGTTCGCTTTTATTCCGCCGATCTTAATTCCAGTGTAGTTTCAAAGATCTATGGCTCGGGCTTAGGTGATTTCAATAGGATTCGCGTAAGGGGTGCAGGGATTGCCTCGATTACTGCAGAGCAACCCGGCAACGCAACCTTTGCTCCCGCAGTAGGTAAGAAGATTTCCTTGAGCGTAGGAAAAATGGATCAAATCATCGCATTCGATCCTCTACCGAACAAGTCGATTGGAGACTTTGACTTTGAGCCTGGAGCTCGAGCTGGCTCCGGACTGCCGGTGGAGTACTCCAGTTCCAATCCACTAGTCGCATCCATTGAGGGTGAGCCGGGCAGCCAGATGGTTAAGTTGCGTTCGGCAGGCACTACCTCGATTACGGCATCCCAGTCAGGTGGGGCATCCTACAATCCCGCTCCGAGCGTGACTCAGGTTTTGTCGGTTGGTTACTACAAGCTTTTCCCAGGTTCACTTCCCGGCATGGCTTTATGGCTGGACGGTCACAATGTTAATGCAGACTCTGTCCCTGACACAATTACCAACGGGTCACCGTTTTACCTGTGGAGCGACTCCTCCGGCAACAATCGCAATGCAATTCAAGGAACTCCCGCCAAGGCAGCTCGTTACCAAAAGGATTCTTCGAATCTATTAGGCAAGGGTTTCGTAGCTCTGGATTTGCCTTCAAGTACCCTTGACATACCTCCGGTTTCAGGGGCAAAGACGGTTTTTGCCGTATTTCGTCAAGGTGGCGCCAATGCCCAAACCAAAATTTTCGGAGGCGATTTGATTACCACTTCGACGAACGGTTCCGTCAGCCTACAGTTGGAAGCTCGTCCCGAGTCGATCGACTCGGGTGTCTCGAGTGCGTTGTTTAGGATCGCCGTCTGGTCTGGCGAATCGGGCTCACATCGTCTCTACGTAGATGGAGTCGACAAGGGTTTTAGTTCTATCCCGCAATCGTTCGGAACCCTTACGCAAATTGGCAACGACTTGGTTGGTGGTATTGCAGAAGTCGTGATCTATGATCAACTTTTGCCCGTTCCTGCAATCCGCAAGGTGGAGGGTTACCTAGCTCATAAGTGGGGTCTTGTAGGCCAGTTGGATTCTTCCCATCCTCACAAAATTTCAATGGCTACCTTTGGAGGAGAGCAAGATATTGTCTTCCAGCCGCTTCCCGACAAGAGGGTGGGAGAATCAGTCCTGCTCGAGGTCTACTCCAGTTCAGGTCTGACTGAATTTTCCTTCGATGCCAACGACTCTAGTATAGTTAGTATTTCCGGAGGCGTCGCTACCGCCCTCAGGGAAGGAAAAGTACACATTACCGCAGTACAGGGTGGCGATTCCCATTGGTTTCCTGCAACTTCTTCCCGGGAATTTGTTGTGACCTCCACTCCAAGGAGCGACCAAGTCATAACCTTCGATTCATTGCCTGGAAAGACGGCAGTCGATCTTCCGTTCGAACTAAACGCGACCTCCAGTTCTGGGTTGGCCGTTTCCTACATTAGCTCAAATCCCTCGGTTGCCTCCGTTGCGGGTTCGACAGTTACCATACATAGTCAAGGAGCAACCACTTTTCGCGCATTCCAGTTGGGTGACGAGAGCTTCAATCCCGCCAAGGAGGTCGAACAAGAATTGATCGTCAGCAAGGTCGACCAGACAATCTCCTTTGCGCCCATACCTCCTCAGCAGCTCAGCATGGGTACTTTTCAGCTTGAAGCTAATGCGTCGTCCGGGCTTGGAGTGACGTTCCTTAGCGAAAATCCTGAGGTCGCTTCTGTTGCAGGGAATCTCCTTACTCTTCGCAAGGGTGGAACTGCAAGCATAGTTGCTCGACAATCGGGCAACTCATTGTTTCAGGCCGCTCCCGAGGTTCGCAGGACTGTTATCGTCGTAGATGTTTATTCCAATGTTCCTCCAACGGTTGCAAATCCATTGCCGGACCTGAATGCTACGGAGGATGACCCGGATTTAATCGTCAACCTGTCTGTCGTCTTCGATGATTTCGACGACAACAACTCCCTCATAACCAAGTCTGCACTCTCAAGCGACTCGAACCTAGTCACAGTTTCCGTCAGTGGTGACCTGCTAAGCCTTCGATTTCTTCCCGATGCGAATGGTTTGGCAACGATTACGGTTACCGGAACTTCCAACGGAATGTTCGTGAACGATTCATTTCTCGTCGACGTCAAGCCAGTCGATGATCCGCCCGTGGTAGGCAACCCTCTTCCTGACATTAACGCCAGTGAGGACGATGCTACCATCCTGCTCGACCTTACCAATGTCTTCAACGACATTGACGACGACAACATCTCAATTGCGATGGTGGCGGACTCGGGAGACCCCGCCCTCCTCGCAGTTTCTGTGCAAGACAAAGCCTTGGCCATAGATTTTCTCTCCAATGCCTTTGGCTCGACTACCGTGACTATTTCAGGAACGTCCAATGGAAAAACCATCAGCGATGTTTTTGCAGTACAGGTTGCAGGAGTTGATGATGGCCCCGAAGTTTCCAATCCTATTGCAGACGTGAACGTCAGTGAGGATGCTCCGAACTTGAGTATCGATTTGTCCTATGTCTTCAATGACGTTGACGACGACAACTCATCCATTGCAATCAGCGCTAAGACAAATGACGATTCACTAGTTGCAGTTACGGTTGTAGGCAAGGTCCTGATCTTGGACTTTCAGGAAAACCAAAGTGGGGAGGCTCAGTTGTCCCTCACTGCCGCCTCCAATGG
>CAZNWO010000059.1:14859-18373 GCA_964576585.1 uncultured Puniceicoccaceae bacterium
GATGCTTTCGGTGCCGCTAGTATTACGATCAATGCCACTTCGAACGGAAAGGTTGCGAGTGAAAGTTTTTCGGTCAATGTAAAGCCCGTTGATGATCCGCCCGTTCTTGTGAATGCCTTGGTGGACCGAAATGCGATTGAGGACGATGAAAATCTCATGATCAGTTTGGCAAACGTCTTCAGCGACATTGACGACGACAACTCAAGTATCCGAAAGGTTGCTGTATCTGCAGACGAATCTTTGGTTAAGACTCTGGTTTCCGGGGATCAGCTGATTCTTGACTTCAAACCCGACGCTTACGGTGCTACCACAATAAGGGTTTCGGGAACTTCCAATGACTTCACGGTAGATGATAATTTCACTGTTGCCGTTGCTCCAGTCGATGATCCACCTCGCGTCGCCAACCCAATCTCCGCAATCGAAGTCCTTGAAGATGCTCAAGATCTTCCGGTCAATCTCACGAACGTCTTTAGCGATGTTGACGACAACAATGCCACGATCTCTAAACTAGCTGTTTCTGGAGACGTGGATCTTCTGAAGGTCGATTTGATCGGCGACTTACTCATTTTGTCCTTTGCATCCGAACAATCTGGAACAACTAACGTTAGCCTCACTGCGGTTTCAGGCGGTAAAAGTGTTGAGCACGACTTCACCGTAAAGGTTTCCCCCGTGGACGATCCTCCTATTGTGGCAAATCCGATTCAGGATTTACTTGTTTTAGAAGATGCTCCTGAAACTAAAATCAACCTCGCCAACGTATTCTCGGATATCGACGACGAAAATTCCAGCATCGTGAAAACTGCGAGTTCAGGAAATGTTTCGTTGCTCAAGACCGAAATCTTGGGAGAGGAGTTAAGGCTTTCCTATGTCGAGAACGCCCATGGTACTGTCTTGGTCACTGTCGTGGGGACATCTAATTCCTTGGTCGTTCAGGATACTTTCGAAGTAACGGTTTCTCCTGTGGATGACGCTCCTTACGTTGCCAATCCTCTAGGTGATCTCAATAGGCTTAATTCCGCCCCTGACGAAAAAATAGACCTAACGAATGTCTTTTCCGATGTGGACGATGCGAATGACTCCATCGTCAAGACGGTTGAAGTTGCCGATGCTTCCATTGCGATCGCTCGAATTGACGGCGAAATCCTCACCCTCGATTATCAATCCGACGCCAACAACTCAACGATGGTATCCATTACCGCCTATTCCAACGGCAAGCAAGTCAAGGAAATGTTTCAAGTTGCAGTATTTGAGCCAAACGAACCTCCGGCAGTGGCCTTTTCGTTGCCAGATGTTCAAGCAAAGGAAGGGGATCCCGAGTTGAAGCTCGACCTCTCTGTTGTGTTTGCGGATCCCGACGATGATGATGCCGGCATCATCAAGACCGCAGTTTCCAGCAATCCTTCCGTAGTCGAGGTTTCGACTGACGGCAATATTCTTACTCTAAAGTTCAAGCCCAATCAATTTGGTCAGGCATCGATAGAGGTTGTCGGTGATTCTCGAGCCCAGAAGGCTACAGACACCTTCTTGGTTGTGGTGGCAGAGATCGATGATCCTCCGATTGCCCAGAATCCGTTGCCCGACTTGTTGATTGAAGAAGACTCGAACGAATCCTTCATTGAATTATCGAACGTCTTCAGTGATCCCGATAACGACGACCTGAAAATTACTTTTTCCGCGAGTTCTTCCAATTACGATCTTGTTCTCCCCCAAGTCGATTTCCGAACTTTGAAATTACGCTTTTTGCCCGATCAATTTGGCTCTGCTGTCGTCACCATTACCGCAGAATCGAACGGGCTTCTTGCATCTGATGCTTTTGTGGTCGAGGTCGCCTCGGTTAACGATCCGCCCGTCTTTTCGTCTTCGCCCGTAACTACCGTGTCTTTGGATTCTCCTTATTCCTATTCCATTGCAGCCAATGATCCGGATATAGAAGGCAAACTTTCAATTGCCGCTGCCACTTTGCCTTCTTGGCTTCAGCTTCTTGACGCAGGCGATGGCACGGCGAGTTTGAGCGGACGCGCACCTTCTTCCCCCGAAGTACATCAAATCATTTTAGAGGTGAACGACGGTCAGGATTCCGCTCTTCAAACCTTCTCCTTGAGTGTCGTTACTGGAAGCGCATCTCCTAAGATCGATCAGGGGTCGCAAATCTTCGTGAACATGGATGAGGACGGAATTCCGCTTGCTTGGAAATCTCCCCATTTGTCCGCGACCGGTGGTGACGGCAGCCTGCTTAGTTGGTCGCTGGAGGAAAACGCAACCAGTGGAATGGTTCTGGTTGCAGGCTCAGGTTCATCTCCGTCCGTGCTTAACTACATTCCCAATGGAAACTTCAATGGGTCGGATAGCTTTGTCGTAAAAGTCACCGATGGCACACTGAGCGACCAAGTGAAGGTTACGGTAATGGTTGCCTCTGTAAACGATGTGCCGCGTTTCCTCGCTAAGCCACCTGCCGAAATTGAAGCTGGAAAGGTTTTTTCCTTCGTTCTCAATACGGAGGATGCCGATGTCGGGCAGAGTAGGAGTTTGGAATTATTGAAGTCTCCGGAGTGGATTACACTCTTGGATGCAGGCAACGGGACTGGGTTCCTCTATGGAGTTCCGGAAGCAGGGCTGTCGGGCAATTTCGAAACCATAATCGCAGTAACGGATTCCGCCGGTGCCCGACAGCAACTTGTTCACGTGTTGCGTATTCGGAATGATGGCGACTCCGCATTTTCTCTTGAGGGACCTCCCGTAGTTCGCCTACCCTTGGGAGCGGAATTTAATGACCCCGGATACTTACTTGGTGATGGAGGAGCATCCGCAGCTTCTACCGTAAAAGTGAGTGGAGAGGTCGACGTCAGTTCTCCCGGCACTTACACGCTGACTTATTCGGCAGTTGATTCAGACGGAAAGGAGTCTGGCTCTCTGGAACGAAAGGTATACATACCTGATCCTGAGCGTGTACCTCGCGTTCTCGGCGTGAATGCCTTTGAAGGTGCTGTAGAAGTAAGGGCGGTGGGAACCGACGCTTATGGAAACCAGTATTCGACTGGAGTTTTCCACGGTCATGCAACTTTCGGCGATTTTTCTTTGCAGGCCACTGGTTCGGACGCCTTTGTCTCTTGCCGTGATGCCAACGGTTCCATTCGTTGGGCTAAACGCTTGGGCGGACTGGATGTCGTCGAGACAACGGATCTTGCCGTTTCACCTGATGGCACCCTTTATCTGACCGGTAATTTTCAAGGAGTTTGCGAAATCGATGATCTTGCTCTAGCTGCTTCAGGTCGTTCCGATGGGTTCCTGCTCAAACTGGACAACTCAGGCTCGGTTTCTTGGGCTAAACCCGTTGGAGGTTCGGGTGTCGATCGTTCCGAAAGTGTTTCCGTGGCCCCGGATGGTTCGGTGCGATGGGTAGGCAGTTTCAGCGAGGAGGCTCTCTTGGGCGGAGATGCCGTCAGTTCTGCTGGTGCCACCGACGTCTTTATTGCAAAATTGTTGCCGACTGGAACATTCGACTGGATACAAACCG
>CAZNWO010000060.1:0-1966 GCA_964576585.1 uncultured Puniceicoccaceae bacterium
GGGGTCGCGTGGCAGCCATGCTGCTCGGCGATATCTGGCGGTGGGGCCTTAAGGGAGCCGTTCAACACGAGGACATGGACAAAGCTTGGCGGCAGACGATCCGATGGCTCGTTGCGAATGTGCCCGAACTCATTGAATTGAACATCCGCCGCGCTGCCGATGCCAACGGGCGTTCGCTCATTGTCACTGCGTATGACAAGGAGTTTCAGCCGCTTGATAACGCGCAGGTTTCCATCAAAATTCGCCAAATTGGAAACACCAATTCCATTCCACTTCGTGCCGAACCCGTGGCCGAACAGGCAGGTGTTTATCAGGCACAATTCATCCCACGCGCCAATGGCGGTTATCTTGCCGAAGCCGAGGTCCGCGATGAATCCGGCAAGCTCCTAGGTCGCACCCAGGCCGGATGGGCTACGGATTTTGCCGCCGCTGAATACCGCTCACTGGCACCCAATCGCCCGCTATTGGAGGCAATCGCCAACAAGACCGGGGGGCAGGTTGTTTCACTCGATAAACTGGATGAATTCGCCGCCCAACTCCCTGCGCAACGTGTGCCGGTCACGGAAGTTCATCACTTTCCCATATGGCACCAATCCATTGTCTTTCTACTCGCACTTGCTTGCTTGGTATCCGAGTGGTTCATCCGCCGCCGCAAAGGCCTGCCATGATTCATAGACTCGTTCCTGTCTTCATCTTCTTTTCCGGGCTCATGTTTGCGGCAGAGCGGCCAACCGTCATCGTCCTGACTGGCGCACCGGGCTCCGAGGAATATGGTAGACTGTTTTCCAAATGGACTGAGCAGTGGAAAGAGGCGGCAACAAAAGGAGGTTCTGATTTCCACCACATCGACAAACCGAAGGATGGTACAACTAAGAAGGCTGCCCAAAAACTGATCACCGCACAAACCAGTGAAGCCAAATCACCCCTTTGGATCGTGCTCATCGGGCACGGCACGTTTGATGGTAAGAAAGCTAAATTTAACCTGCAGGGTCCGGATCTTGAGGCTGTAGAACTGGCGAATTGGCTGAAAGATTCTCAACGACCCACGGCCATCATCAGCTGCACCTCCTCCAGCGCTCCATTCCTCCCGGCACTCAGCCGCAAAGACCGCGTGGTGATCACCGCCACCCGCAGCGGCTTCGAACAAAACTTCAGCCATCTTGGCGGCTATCTTGCCAGCGCAATCGGTAATCTGGAAGCGGATTTCGATAAGGACGGACAAACCTCCCTGTTGGAGGCTTGGCTGACCGCCGGCCGACACACGGCGGATTTCTACAAGAACGAAAACCGGCTCGCCACCGAGCACACAATTCTGGATGACAACGGCGACGGGAAGGGAACGTCCTCCGATTGGTACCGTGGATTACGTGTCACCAAGAAGAGTGATGAACCCGGTCTTCTTCCCGATGGCCTTCGCGCCCATCAGTTCCATCTTATCCGAAGCAAAGAGGAGCAAGCCCTCACCCTGACCCAACGCAACGAGCGCGATCGCCTGGAAATCGAGTACGCCCAGCTCCGTACGCGCAAGGAAACCCTTGAAGGGGAAAAATACTATCAGCAGCTGGAGGAAATCCTGACCAAGCTTGGCCAAATCTATTTTCCTGAAGAGAAAAAAGAACAATGATGGCGTTCAAGCAAACGCCACATCCTCAATAGATCATTTCCTTGATCCAAATCAAACTGTTTTACGGGCGATTGCGGCTGTCAGATAGGCGCTTGAGAAATTGCTCTACTAAAATGCTGTATTCCTGTGGCGTCTTGGATCCGGATGATTGAAGGAGAGCGGCGCGTTCTCTTTTGGGTAGATGGATCAGTTTGCCAAGGCCCTTCTTGGAAGTGTCCAATCGACCGCTACCGCCGGCACCATTCCAGTTGCCGATATTTCCATTGCCTTTCGGGCTAGGCTGACCTTGACCTTGACCTTGACCTTGACCTTGACCTTGACCTTGACCTTGACCTTGACCTT
>CAZNWO010000060.1:2066-18039 GCA_964576585.1 uncultured Puniceicoccaceae bacterium
TTGACCTTGACCTTGACCTTGACCTTGACCTTGACCTTGACCTTGACCTTGACCTGGTTCTTGTCCTTCACCTTGGCCTGGTTCTTGTCCTTCACCTTGGCCTGGTTCTTGTCCTTCACCTTGGCCGAGGCCACTTTGGGCTAGGGAGAGAGAGGCTGCTGCTTGGGCTAAGGCTTCCTGAGCAGCCTGTCCTTGGCCTTGGGCCTGACCCGGATTGTTCGCCGCGGCTTGGGCTGCAGCCTCACCAAGAGCACCCAAGGCTTCTTGCAGGGCACTCTGCGCGCTAGCAGGTAGCGCGCTCTCGGAAGTCAGTGGGCTGATAGCCTCCGCAGCATTATCCAAAGGCTGTGCTGCCGGGGAAACATTCTGTTGGGCCAACTGTTGGGCCGCTTCCAGTACTTGGGCCTGTTGTTGCCCCAATTGTGGCAGGGAAGGTTCACCTTTACCTTGGCCTTTACCCTGACCTTCGCCCTGACCTTCGCCCTGACCTTCGCCTTCTTCGCCAAATGAGTCTAGTGCCTCGGCTTGTTCGCCGATCGCTTCTTCGGCAGCGGCCAATGCTTCACCAAAACCATCTTCCGGAAAATTGTCCTCTGGAAAACCGTCTTCTGGAAAGGCATCCGCAAAAGCCGGTTCCTCAGGGAAAGAATCCGCAAAGGCTTCTGCGGCTTCTGCTACTTCACTTGCTTGTTGGGCTGCCTGCTGGCTTGCTTGGGCTTGTTGTTGGGCTTGTTGGGCCTGTTGCCCAGCCTCCTGAGCTTGCTGTTGGGCCTGCTGAGCTTGCTGTTGGGCTTGCTGAGCTTGTTGTTGGGCTTGGGCATTTTCAGGTTGTTGTGATGCTGCTTGCTGGGCTTGCTGTTGGGCTTGCTGGGTCTGTTGCTGAGCTTGCTGAGCTTGTTGCTGGGCTTGTTGCGCTTGCTGAGCTTGTTGCTGAGCTTGCTCGGCTGCTTGAGCAAAGTCGTCCGCCGCTTGCTGGGCTTCTTGAGCAAAGTCATCCGCCGCCTCTCCAAGTTCCTGAATACTGGGTTGGCTCTCCGCCGCTTGTTGGGCCTCTTGACCTGCTTCTTGTAGACCCTGCTGAGCTTCTTGAGCCTGTTGGTTTTGCTGCCCGGCTTGCTCCGCCTGTTGCCCTTGCGCGACTTCCTGCGCCTGTTCACCCAATTGGCCAAGCTGTTCCGCTAGTTCAGCATTTTGCAATTGCTGTGCTGCTTGAGCAACTTCCTGCTCGGCAGCTTGCTGTGTTCCCTCTGCAATATCGGATAAGGCTTCAGCTGTTTCCTGGTTTCCCAGTCTTTCCTCGTGTCTCGCTGCACGGGCGACGTCTTGGGCGGCATCAAAGACGTCTTCTCCTACATCCTGTTGTTGTTCCTGGGCTTGAGAAAGAGCTTCGGAATCCGGCGAAACGTTTTCTCCCAAAGCGTCAAGTGCTTCGGCTAGCGCTTGGGCCTTTTCAGCAAGTTCGGCAGCCTTGGTGGAAGCGGTTTCAGCTAGTTGCTCGGCTTGCTTCGCTTGATTTTTTGCGTTGTTGGCGGCGGCATCTTCATTTTCAAAGGTGTCCGCCCTTTCTTCGGCGAATGCCGCCTCTTGCTCGGCTGTATTTGCTTGGGCCTGGGCTTCATCGGCTTGCGATTGAGCCTCGTCGGCTTGCTGGCCTGACTCGGATGCCTCAGCTTGCGCTTCCTTCGCAGCTTGGTTGGCAGCATTGGCTTGTTCCAAGGCTTGTTCGGCCTTGGCTTGGGCTTGCTCGGCTTCTTGCTGAGCCTGGGCGTCACCCGGCTGTTGGGCAGCATCCTCAGCCGCTTGCTGCGCGTCCTTTTTTGCAAAGGCCGCCGATTCAGCCGCTTCAAGGGCATCTTGATTTTCCTTCGCCGCTTGCTGCCTTGCCTCGTTGGCCGCTTCATTAGCCTGATCGGCGGAGGCTTGTGCTTGTTCGGCTTTTTCCTTGGCTTCCTCAGCGTTAGCTTGGGCTTCTTCGGATTGCTCTTGAGCCTGTTCTGCGGTCAAGGTCGAAACTTCCTCTGCTTGTTCGCTCGCCTTGGCCAAGTCGTCGGCTTCAGTCAATAGCGGTTCAACGAGACCTTGGGCGGTTTCTGCTAGTTCGGCTGCCGTGTTTTGCGGGTTGGCTTCTTCGATGGTGTCTTCCCCGATCTCGGTTAGTTCACTTTTTGACTCTTCGAGTTCTTGGGCTGCTTCTCCAGCCTTCGCTTGCTCAGCCCTGTCCGCCGCTTGGTTGACCTCTCTATCGGCAAGCTGCTTGATTTCCTTGCCAAGAGCTGCCAGTTCCTTGGCCAAGACCTTTTTCTCGTCGACAACTTCCTCGTCCGAGTTCTCAAGGTTTTCAGCAATTTCATCTTCCTCTTCCTCGGCCTGTTCGAGGGTTTCCTGTGCGTCGGCAAGAGCGTCCTCGGCAATTTCCGAAACTTCCTTCTGCATAGGCTTGTTCTCGACCAGCTCTTCCTCCAGCTCGCGAAGAAGTTCTTCGGGCGAGAGTTGCGCTAGTTCCGCTAATCGTTCGGCTTGGGCAAACTGTTCGTCCAGTTCCTCCTTAATTCCCGTTTCCTCTTCCGATTCACGTAAGTCTTCTCTGGATTCGGCTACGTCTTCTCCCTTTTGAAGCTTCTCGAAATGGTCTGCTATAGCATCCAGAACTTCAGCCAACTCACCTTGACTCTCGGCAGCTTTTTCAAGGTTTTCTCCTTGTGAAGCCCGATCCGTGGACTCGAGGGTTTGTTCCAAGGCGTTTTGAGATCTCGTTTGCTTTTCCTGAACAAGGGCTGCTGCGTCATCTGCATCCCGAGCGATTTCTCGACCTTCCGCATCCAACACTTCCTGCACGTTGGCTTCTTGGCGCAAGGCGGCGTTAAATCCTTCCAGGTCAACGCCAAGGTCGCGTTGTTCGGCTTGGATTTGCGCTGTTTCCACTCGAACTTGCTCGGCGGCATCATCAGGTTGCTTGTTGGTGGTTTCCGACTGAGTCTTCAGCTTGCGAGCTCTTTCAGCCAATTCCCTTGCAAGTTCCGCCAAGGTTGGAGCAGCCTTGTTTAGTTTTTCCCGAGCCTCTTCCATTGCAGGCTTGAGCAAGCTCAATACTTTTTGCAGGTCGGCTTGTACAAGTTCCACGTCGCTCAGGGAGGAGTCCGGGCGGTAGTTGGGATCTTTCACTCTCGCCAGCATTTCCTTGTCTATGGCTTTTGTGTAGGGCTTGTTCCGAAGATCCTTCAAAATCTTGCCGGCTTCAGGTGGCAAGCCGGAGGCGAAGACCTTGCTTGCAACCAAGGTATACGGCGCCGAGGCGGTGGCCCATTGCCTAGCCCTTTCGCCACGGTTTCCCGGTTTTGCCATTTCCCACTTCTCCAAGTTGGACAGGTTTCGGGCCAGGCCAACGGCCTCAATCACGTCATGGTAAATCTCGAGGACACGAAAAGTCGCTTCCAATTCATTGAGGGTGATTGGCATGGCTTTGGTGGCGTCTTCCTCTTCGGACTTCAGCTGGACGCGATAATTTTCCGCGAGTCTTTTCATTGCCCTGCTCAATTGACCCAAGTCCTTTACGAAGGGGGAATCTGCATCCTTGCGTGATTCCTCGATTCGAGCCCGAGTTTCGAAGTTGGATACGACGGCAGGCCAATGGTGCTCCAAAAGCAATTGGGCGTTTCTCGTGTTTTCTGCGTGTTTTTTCCTGTTGTAGATCACTATCTTGGCGGAAATTTCGTTTATTTCCTGCCAAGAGTTGGGGCTGGCTTGAAGAAAAGCTTCCCGTTGCTGTCTAAGGGGATTGGTGACGTCACTTGTCAGGTAACGTCTGGCGGAGACGTGAGTCGTGCTGACTTTTTGAGTCCAGCCCTTGACTAGGGCAGGAAGATTTTCATCAGGGTCTTCGGCCTCGAGGGCTTTGCGAAGAAGGTTTTCCTGAGGCTGAGCTGCCTTCAGGTTTGCAGCAAGGGTCGCATCCTGTCCATCAACGAAGACAGACTCGATGGCCTTCCATTGGTTTAGCGCGACGTTTTGTCGCCGGACGAGCCTTTTGTGGTTATATTGGCCCGAAGCCATTTCGAGGATTTCCGCTTGGCTTGAGTCCAGTTTCTTGAGGAACGACACTCCCACGGCTCTCGCTTGCTGGGCAAGCAAGGTCTTTGCCGTAGTCAAGGTTTTCGCGGTCAGAATTTTATCCGCCTGGAGCCTGCTTTTGAGTAATCTCAGGGAATTATTTCTGCTTTTGGGGTCGACGATGTCGTTGATGGAAAGAAACGCCTCGGCCAGAGAGATTGCATTTCCCGCATGCTTCGTTGCAAAGGCACCAAGCATTCTTGCCGAGTGAGATACCTCCCATGGGTCCGCTCCGCGAGGCATGGCTGCCAATATCGTCAATGTTTCGTCAAGGGCGAGCTGGGCTTCTTCCTTTAGTGACAGAGCGGCGTTTCGTAGCTCGGCCGCCGTTGCTTGACCGATAAAGCCATCCTGCTTGCTGAGGCTTTTGTAAAGCTCACTAAATTCCTTTGATCGCTGCTCGGAGTTGGCGTTTAGGTCCTCGAGTTTTCGAATGAGAAGGCTTTTCAGCTTGATGGTCTCAATGGCTGCCAGGTCGTAGCCTCTGGATAGTATGGTAAGCTGAATGGGATCGGCTTCTCCCACGGAACCTTTTCTATCGGTTGCAACGAGCTTTAGGGTGACGCGGTCGTTGGGACTAAGTTTCAGTTCCATTAGGTCGATTTCGAAGGCATGAGAGACTTCCTTCTTGTCGATGGGAATACTCAGTCCTTGGGCAGGAAATTTCATCCATCCCTTTCCATTGATGCGAACATGGTATTCCACTTTTTCCAAGGCTAGGTCGTCCTTGGCGTTTACCAAGATGGGAAGGATGTCGTCGGCGGGAACGAGAAGGGCGGTTTCAGTCGGTTGCAGCACCCGGATCCGTGGGGCCTCGTCCAATAGAACGGAAATCTCGTGGGAATCGGGATTGCTGCTGCTGCCCCAGCGAGTTTTCTCGGATACAAGGTCGAGAATCCTGTAGGTGCCCGGCTTTTCCAGCAGGAGTGTTGTCTTTAGGGCTTTGCCTTCGTTGACCACCTCGAAGGGACTTACTTCTCGTTCGCTGCCACTTAGGTCGAGCTCGAGATCTCCTTTGGCGACGGGTTGATTTACGTTTACTATCAAGTCAACTTCCGTCCCTTCCCATGCCAATAGATCACCGTTTTCAGCTTCCGGTTCGGTCTTGTTGTCGATCTTAGCGTACTCGGGATACCTGTAATGCTTAGTGTAGGATACGACGTAAGGCCTAGTTTCCGTCTGCATCTTGAACCATTCGGAGATGCGAGCTCCGTCCACTCGGATTCGATACTCGAAGCTTTTGCGACCGACTTTGTAGTCGTCCAGGGAATAATTGCCTTGATCGCCTTTCAAGGGATCCATTTCGAGAAAAGCACTTTTCTGTCCGTCATCCGGTTCGAGCGAGCGTGCTTCAATTTCCACTTTCCCGAAGATTTTGTCTTTCTTTGCGTTTAGCTTGGCAAGAATCGCGATGTCTTCACCCTTTGGAGTTACGCTTACTTGGCCTGACGGCAAGAATTCCTCATCGAGGAAAATTCTCTTCACGTAAATTTGGCCTTCGTAGTTTGTGACCGGAGCAATGTTTGCCCCTGGAAGCAAAGCCCGTCCCATCAATTGGCTAAGCCTAACTCCGAATTCCGGAATGTTCAGCAAGCCAAAGGTAATTGCAATCAAGGCGAAGGATGCAACCAGCCAACGCTGTAACCTCTTGAAGGGAAGGATGCCCGAGATGTCGAGTCCTTCGACCCGTCCTGCCACGTCTTTTTGAACTAGTTTTCTGAAGGTCTCTGAGTCGTTTGAAGGTTTCTCGGAGTCCCTGCCCAACTCAACCGCAGACAACAGGTCCTCTCGAAGTTCAGGGGCAGTTTGTTCTACCAAACGCGCCATTTGGCGTTTGTTCGGGAGGTGACCCAATAGCCTGATGCAAGTTTTCCAAACTGCAAAGACTACCAACGCATAGCCCAGAATCGATGCTCCGGTTCTTGCGTCGTCGGGCAAGCGACCTTGGGCCAAGTAATCAATTAATGCTATTAGGGTGAATACTCCCAAAAGGCTTACGACCAATGAGCAAAATCCACGCAAAATGATCAGGTTGCGTCTGCGCCGACCAAAGTCGTCTAGTTTCTTTACGATGATCGGATCTATTTGAACACTCATTTTCAGCCTTTTGTACTAGAGCATGCCCGCTCTTTTTCTCAAAAACAATTCGACTCCAAGCAGAAGTATGATTGGCACGAACCACCAGAATCTCTGCCAGAGTGGTATTTCATCAGTGAAGATTGTTACTGAACTTATAGGTTTTAGCAACTCGTTTAATCTGCCAATCTGTTCTTCCCTGAAGTAACGTCCTCCCGAAAATCCAGCCATGTCTCGGAGCAATGCTTCGTTGCAGGTTAAGGTGGCAAGCTCGACACTTTCAGTATCCAGCACTTGGAATTCGACGCGACTGCGAATTTCGTCGTCGTTGAAAATACCCGGAACCCGCACGGTCACCTCGTGTTTTCCATTTTGCAAGCCCGGGGTCGTTCCGCGAAAAAGTCCTCCGCTATCCGGGTCGCTTTCAAGGGGAATGGTGGATACGAATTTACCGTCTCTCCATAAGATTGCCTCCGCCTTTACATCCGGATCTTCGAGGGGTTTGCTTTCACGGTCCCGTATTCTTACCCTTAATTCGGCGTTGTCGCCGGGGGCATATGTTGGAGCACCGGGGTCGATGGCTACGAATTCATCGCTTACGGCAAAGGGTTGTTCCATGATCCATGAGGCTATCTGGTGCCAATAGCGCTGGTGGTACTTGTCTCCTACTTCATATCGCCAGCGCCATGTGCCATCGAAGCCGGCATATAGCACTCTGCCTGCTCCGATAGGACGTGTAACCAACAGTGGAACGATGTCTTCGCCTTGCTCATCAATTAAAGCCTCCAAGTGTACTTCCGTCCCCGGAAGGCTTTCGGTTGGGGCAACCCAGCCAGGCTTTGGGGCATAGTTCCAGATCTCAACATTTCTCTCAGGTTGCGGTTCTAGAAACAAGGCAGTGGTACTCTTGCCCAGTTCGGTGAGCCTTAAGCTTTTTGGGGCCAACCTCTTGGCGCCATCTTCCCTCCACTTGACGGGGAGCAAGCCTGCCAATGGATTATTTTCGTCTTCCGCATACTCTCTAAATTTTTGTCTTGGACCATCAAGCATGATGAGTCCGCCTCCACGGCGAGTCACAAAGTCCCTGATCCATTCGATCTCTTCCTGCTCAAAGAGTTCGGTCGAGATTTCTCCAAATACGATAAGGTCGTAACCAAAAAGAATGTTTTTTTCGGAAGGGAATACGTCTCCCTTCTCCCCCCTAGGCAGTTTACCTGAATTTGCTCCCGGGCCCGCTATTGCGGATTTTGTCTCCCATCTTTCGTCTCGCTCGAAAAGGTTTCGGATGTAGCGTGTTTCCCAACGTGGGCGCCCATCGATTATGAGCATGCTGTTCTTTTTGGTGATTGCGTCGAATGAGAAGGAGAGGGAATTGTTGTCCGTTCTCACTTCCAGACCGGCTTGCTGCGGTCTTACGCTGACCTTCATGCGGAAGGGAACGGCATGAATTTTCACGCTTTCCGCCAGTCCCAAGGCCTTTATCTTTTCCTCTACCATTTCCTCCACGGAAAAATCGAACTCGATTCTTCTGCGCATGGCGTCGAGTCCTGAAAGCTCTTCGGACCAGAATTCCTTTCCCTGGTCGTCTTCCACAAAAATCTTGAAGGAAGCTCCCGCAGGCAGGTTGTCCTTCAGGGTGATTGTTCCTTTCACTCGATCGTCCTTGAGGATTTTTTCCGGTGCCTCTACGTCGAGAACCGCTAGGTCAGGAGGGGCTTGGTCGCTACCGAGGCCTACTGCATGCAGGGGGACGTCTCTTCCTGCCAGCACTTTGGCTGTTTCGAGAGGTGACACACCCTTGTTGTGAAGGCCGTCGGAAAGTAGAACAGCTGCGGATTTCGTCTGGGTCTCTACATTTTCCGTTCTCTTTTTTTGAGCCTTTTCATCCGTCTTGATTGTTGACCGGAGACCAGTGGCAAGATCTGTTCGTCTTGCCTTTGCGAATGCTCCCAGGGAATCGGGAGCCGCTTCATCGGTGTTGTTGTCCCAAAGATGTTGTGCTTCGTTGCCGACCAATGCCTTGACTTCAATTTCGTGGGTCTCGGCAAGTTCCTTGATCAAGCTGTCTTCTCGTTTGGTTAGGAGGTGGTCCATTCTTTTCCAACGATCCTTTCCGTCGAATTCCTCGAGTGCCTTTTCGATATTCTCGTCACCCGAACTTGCTCGAAATTCGGCATATATGGCGAAAATTGAACGGAAGCGATTTTCATATTCGCGACAAGTTGCAGCTAGTTCCATCAAGTCGCTTCGTAAAGCTGACTGGGCCGATTCGCTTGTGTTCGTTCCCGCACCCTTGCCCTTTTGCAGGAGTTCCTTTTCCATGTTCGCAAGCAGTTCCGGGAATGAAGGAGCCTCCTTGAAGTTCGGGGCTGAGAAGTATTTGCCCGGAATGGGTCTTTCGACTCTCCCGCTGGGCAGCGTCCATCCTACGGCGGAAAAGTCTTCTCCCGTACCCTCCTTATGCACGAACTCAAAATAGTATTTCTTGCCCCTATCCAGAGTGATGGGGCGAGAGCGATGTCTTTCTGCCCAAGACTTTTCCGGGCCTTTGCCTCTGATGATCTCACGCTTGTTGGATGATTTTTCTCCGGATTGATTTAAGTAGACGACGGTTTCCTCGTCCGTCATCAACCAAAATTGGTATTCACCGCTTTCGGGAGGTGTAAGGATGCCTTGAACCTTTTCCGCATAGTTGTCTCCAATGTTCGATAATGTTTCAGCGGAAGAAAGATAGGTGGAACCATCTGGCTTTTGCGACGGCATGCGCAAGAAGGCATCGACGTCCCCTCCGGGTATCCCTCGCCAAACCTCTCGCAACAGGCTTCCTTTTGTTAAAGCGTCCTTGGGAACTTCGTATTCCTTGCCGGTCAAACCATTGGCAATTTCCCTTACCTTTTCCGTAAAATCCTGTCGCAGGGTCTGGAGGTTGGCATTTTCTTCTTCCAGTCCTTTTGACAACGCCCTATGCACATCGGAAAGTTCGTCCGCTGCATCATGCATAGCGGTATCGATTGCACCCTGGTCCGCCGGGAGCCAACCATGCTTTTGGGCGATCAGCAGCTTTCTGCCGGGAGACATGCCTTTGTCTTTGATAGACATGCTCTCGGATCCATCCACGAAAATCGTGACTTTCCCCTTTTGACCTGTCTCGGTCTCGATCCTCAAGGTGGGGCCAATTAGGATCATGACAATCAGCGCAACGGCTATTCCCCGAAGCAAGGGCAGCAGCCAATTCAAGGGGGCAGCGGTTCCTTTCCTGGTTTCGTTTCTGTACAGCCACCAAGCAACGGCACCCAGAACCAATGCCAAGAGCACTCCCAACCATGGCGACAGGTCTCCCGCGAAATGCAGAGACGCGCTGGTGCGCTCGTTCAAGTGCGCACCCTCCCGAAAATGCGTTGAAGGATTAATTCAACGAAAACCAATCCAAGGAGTGTCCACAAGAGGATCTTCCAAGTTTCTCGACCGAATTTTCTTTGACCGTCCAGCTTAAGGTATTGGTCGAGAATGGAACTTCCATCCGTTGCCTTGATAATCTCTTCGGTTTCCAGTCCGAGTGCAGTTGCCCTGCTCGCAAGTTCTTCTTCCGTCAATCGCTCGAGGCGAGATTCCGCCTTGGATGGATTGACCACGAAGCGTACGGGCTCCATGCCGCTTCCCTTCATGGTGTATGTCCCCGGTTGTCGAGTTTCCGAAAATTCGGCGACTGCCTGTGAGCCACGTCGCACGGTTGTTATGGATCTGGGGTTTCCGCCAGGTCCGCTCACCTCGATGTTCTTGTTGGCGAAGTTCTCTGGCAGGAAGTGAGCCAAGGTGGCGCCGGCAGGAAGGTTTCTCGGCGGGGTTACCTGATCCGCAAGGTACGACGCAAGTTGTTGAACCAAAGGTAGGTAACTTGAGCGGATGGGCATGTTGGACCAATCCCCATCTATACTGCAGGCAGACTGTATTACCACACCTTTGCCGAAATTCTTTTCCGCAAGGAAGGGATCCCCGGTTTCGAGGCGGGCAAGGACTGTGGCGGAACCTTCTCGGTTTGCCTCGCTTTCAGTCAAACGAAACCATGCCCAGACGTCGGCATCCGCCAAGTTGCCGTTTCGACGGTCGTTGAAAATGGTGAGCGCGGGGTGTTCGTAGTGGGACGCCACTACCCGAGTTCGGAGAGAGTCGTCCGTCACGCTGCCCCCGATTGAATTTATCCTGAGAGGCAAAAGGCCCAAGTCGTCCGGTCCGAATTTGGAGTTGTACCAAGCGGGCTCGATTTTGTCTCCGGGGCAAATCCAGAGGCCGCCACCGTTGCGAACGAATTCGCTCAGCGAGTTTGCATGCTCGTCGGACAGATTGGGAACGTTTGCAAGGACGACTACGCTTTGGCCCTCAAGGTCTTGGGCAGGGTCGAAAGAGTTTGCAGGTGTAACCTTTGCGTCGATCAGGTCTTTGGTCTGGGTCGAGCCCTTTACCACCACCTCTCCGAACGGGGTTAGCGCGAGCTTGAGGAAATCCGTTTCTCCGGATAGCCACTCGTCCGATGGGCTGCCGTCGACCAGCAAGACGCCTATTCGGTCCAGGACCGTAATTGAAGCGGATCGAACATCGTCTATCCGCAGACCGTCACCCGGATCGGCATCCACGCTGAGCACCCTTGAGCCGGGCTTTTCGAAAACATGAGTGAAAAGCACTTGTCCGGTTTCATTGGGTTGCAGTGAAACAACGGTCTTGGCGAGAATTGAGGTGGAATTGCCTTCCTCGTAAAGCTTTACGGGAAGGTCGCCTTCGTAGGTTGAACTGCCGTGATTTACCAAGTCCGCCCTTATTTGGACCTTTTGTCCGACGCCAACCGTGGAGGCAGACAGTTCGATCGACTCAACGGAAACA
Organism: uncultured Puniceicoccaceae bacterium; assembly: GCA_964576585.1. GTDB lineage: Bacteria > Verrucomicrobiota > Verrucomicrobiia > Opitutales > Seribacteraceae. The sequence goes on from CAZNWO010000060.1 coordinate 13,125, forward strand.
TTGTCCTTTATCTCGGAACCGACGTCGATGAAGGTGATCTCGGGTGGCACGGGTTCTTCCTCAATTGCCTTCTTCAGGTCGGCCAAGGAGCCGGACATCTGGTTCCAGTCTGCTTTGCGGAAATCCGAGACAAGAATGATTTCCCTCTTGGCGTTCCTTCCCTGAAGCACTGTTCGAAGTCCTTCCGAGAACGATTCGTTCACGTTTGCCTTGTCGTAGTTTGCGGCCAAGTTGCCGGCGCGATTTCCGAGTTCGTTAGTCTCGGAGGTTGGTTTTGCGAAGATGGGGGAAACGTCCCCGCCCATTCTTATGACGGATGCGTCTGAACCCTTCTTCAGCTTTTCCAGAACTCCTTTTGCAAAGAAGGATGCTTTCTCAAAACCTTTTCCCGCGTTCATGGAAAAGCTGTCGTCCAAAAGGATTACGGTTGATGCGGGAACCTCTCCGGAGAGCGAAGTCACCTTTTCCTTTTGATTTTGGAGTGTTAGGATTCCTGATTCGAGAATTCCGATGATCAGCAGGCAGGATACGCAAAGTATCCAAAACAATTTTTTGAACTTAGGAACAAGCGCCACAAGAATCAGAAACCCCAAGGCAGCCAAGGGAAGTATTAGTCGAGTGACGAAAGGACCCCACTCAGTTACCACCATGCGCGCCAAGCACAAAGCCAGAAGGATTGGAATGGCGCATCTAATGATCAAAAGGATTATTTGCTCGAGCTGAACTTGCCTACGATTGACTCGAAGCACGGATTCGAGCAAGTGCATCGCTCCCCAAGTCACAATTTGGAAGCGACTCCTGTTGAAGATGTGAATAATCAGCGGTATTAGGAAAGCCGCTGCTCCTGCCAGCAATGCACCGTTGAGAAAACTCATTTCCTGCTGGCAGGCCTCCCCCTTCGCCTAAGGGCCAGATAGTATGCCAAGGCGTCGGCGTAGGATTGATCGGTTGTCATTGGCACGAGGTCGATGCTGTGCCTGTGGCAGCCCTTGACGAATTCCTCCCTGTATTTTTCGAGGTTTTCGAGGTATGCGTTGCGGAGGTGGGAGGGGTCCACGGTATGTTTCTTGTCCGCGATTTCAAGGCAGTCGAAGCGGGTCCATCGGTTGAAGGGGAAGTCGAGTTCATCCGGGTCCCAAAGCTGAAAGATCACTACGTCATGCTTTGCGTGTCGGAAGTGGGCCAATCCTTTCATCACGGAATCGATGTCGCCAAAGCAGTCCGAGATTATTATTACCAGTCCCCTGCGCTTGAGTTTGGGAACCATTTCATGGAAAACCTGACCCAAGTCGGTTTCTCCGCCAGGTTCAGTTTCATCCAGCAAGTTGATGATGTTTTGGGCGTGCGCCGCCTGTCCTCGTGGAGGAAGAACCTTTCTTGCCTTGGTGTCGAAGGTGATCATTCCCACGGTGTCGGTTTGTCTCAACATCATGTAGGTTAGGCATGCGGCAAGCCTTGAAGCGTAGTGTAGCTTGGATCGACCCTCCGAGCGCGTGCCTGCATAGGCCATGGAACCACTTGCGTCCAAGAGGATGTTGCATCGAAGGTTGGTTTCCTCTTCGTATTCGCGAATGTAAAAACGGTCGCTTTTTCCAAATACCTTCCAGTCGATGTGGCGAATCTCGTCGCCATGAACGTATTGTCGGTGCTGCTTGAATTCTACGCTGAAACCTTTGTGGGGCGATCGATGCAAGCCGGAGCAGAATCCCTCCACGACGCGCCTTGCCAGCACTTGGTGGTTGGAAAGCCTTGAGAGTTCCTTGGGTGTAAGGTAGTCGGCTACCGTAGCCATGAGGGATGTAGTTCTACCGGTTCCTGTTTCCTATAGGCGGGCTGAAGTTCCCAATGCCTACATTACGGCTTCTTCCCTCTTGGGAGCCTCCTCAAGCAGTTTGTCTATGATGGATTCTACGGTAATTCCCTCGGCTTCCGCATTGAATGTCGGAACGATCCTGTGGCGGAGGATTGGATGGATAAGCGCTTCCACGTCGTCCGTCGTGACGTGGTACCTGCCCCTGAGGAGGGCTCGAACCTTCGAACCCAACACCAATTGTTGACAAGCCCTTGGACCAGGTCCCCAGTCGATCAAGTCTTTCACCCAACTTGGGGCCGACTCTTCCTTCGGGCGCGCCATGCGCACGAGATCTAATATGTAGTCGTACACATGCTCGGGCACGGGAACTCGCCTGACCGTTTCTTGGCACTGTATGATGGTCTTGCCGTCAAGGACGGGTTCAAGCTCGGACTCGAAGGTTGAGGTCGTTTGCTCGACAATCAATCTTTCCTCATCTCTTGAAGGGTAATCGACGATTACCTGAAAAAGGAAACGGTCGCGCTGGGCCTCGGGCAGTGGGTAGGTGCCTTCCTGTTCGATGGGATTTTGGGTTGCAAGTACGAAGAAAGGTTCGTCCAGATGATAAGTCTTGCCACCCACGCTTACGTCGTGCTCCTGCATGGCCTCGAGAAGGGCGGCTTGGGTCTTTGGCGGCGTTCGGTTGATTTCGTCCGCCAATACAATTTGACTGAAGATTGGACCTTTTTCGAAGACCAGTTCACGATGTCCCGTGGTTTTGTCTTCTTGGATGATGTCGGTGCCGGTGATGTCGGCGGGCATAAGGTCAGGGGTAAATTGAATCCGCCTGAAGCTGAGGTCGATCGCTTGGGACAAGGAACGCACCATCAGGGTCTTGGCCAGACCGGGGACACCTTCCAACAGGCAATGACCGCGTGCAAGCATGGCGATGAGCAATTGCTCGAGTACCTCGTCTTGGCCGACGATTACCTTGTGTACTTGTTCCTGTAGCTTGTCATAGGCTTCGACAAGGGCCTTGGCCATCTTTTCGTCATCGCCTGAAGCTTTTTTGGCAGTCGTTTTAGTTGATGAGGTCTTTTTGGTAGCTGCACTCACAATTGGTTTCCTTGGTAGTTCGTTTATGGCTTAGGCATTGTCCCAAAGACGGGAGTTGAAAATTCAAATTGTGGATTCACGATTAAAAAAGCACCATGCGCAAGGGCAAACTGTCTGAATCTTAACTCAAGTTTTTCGAGACCGTGATGTGATCAACTCGATCAACAACTGGCTTACCTCATTTGCGGGAATTGCTTTTCGATCACTTTCATCGAACTTTCCTATCGCGATCGGCCAGTCGTCTTCGCTCTCGGGCAAGGTCCCGTGAGTGCCTTTGACCAAGGTTGCATCAAGGGGCACAAGGTCGAAGAAGGTCCTGAAGCCGAGTTTCTTTTGCAACAATCGAAAAGCTCCCTTGAGAGACGGAAAGATTATCTTCGGATCGACGAAAAGTTCGGTGGGATCATATCCGTATTTCCTGTGGACGTCCACGCAACGGGCAAAGTCGGGGGCCTTGGCGTCCTCTTCCCAATGGTAGTATGCGAACCACGCATCTTCGTCTGCAAAGGCGATAAGGTCTCCTGAACGCGGATGATCCAAGCCTGCGTTTTTCCGCGATTCTCGATCAAGCACTTGTGCGACTCCTTCCGTTCCTTCCAACAATTGCCTGACTTCTTTCTCAAAGGACGGCGATTGATCCATTAGGTATATATGGGCGACCTGATGGTCCGTTATGGCAAACGCTCTGGAACCTCCGCAGTCTAGGTATTCTAAGCTCAATTCCTCCTTGAGGTTTAGCCATCCTTTTCTGCGGAACAAGCGATTTGGATAAACGACTTTCTTGGCCTCGGTGATGCCATATTCGGAAAGCAGCGTTACCTGAACTCCTCGATTTTCCAGAAAGTCGATCAAGTTTCCGGTTAACTCGTCTATGGCGGACAGTTCGCGATCAATGCTCGGATGGTTCGGTCCCAGTTTTTGTAGATCGTAATCCAAGTGGGGCAGGTAGACGAGCGAGAGATCGGGGGAATGCCTGGACTCGATCCACTTGGCGCTTTCCGCAATCCATTCGGAGGATTTTATGCCTGCCCGAGGACCCCAGAAGGAAGAAAAGGGAAATTCGCCCAAGTCGCGCTTTATTTCATCCCTGATCGACAACGGATTAGTATGGATGTCGAAGGTTTTCAGTCCGTCCGAACGATAAAGAGGTCTTGGCGTGATGGAATAGTCGGCGCCGGAATACATGTTGAACCACCAAAAAAGCTTGGCGCAGGTAAAGTCAGGTTGATCTCGCCGTACGGCGTCCCAAATCTTTTCGCCTCCTACCAGTTGGTTTGATTGTTTCCAGAAATGGTGCTCGTTTAGGTTTCGGTCATACCATCCGTTTGCCACTATGCCGTGTTCGGAAGGAGATTTGCCTGTAAGGTAGGTTGATTGCGCCGTGCAAGTCACGGCCGGAAGGACGGGTTCGATCAGTTTTAGCCGGTTTTCCGTCCTTTGCCTGAAGGCTTCGATTCTGGGCGTGCGCTTTCCTATGAAGCGGTTCGTCAACCCGACCACGTTGAGAACGGCCGTTCTTGTCCTGCCGTCCTGTGCGGACGAAGGCATCCCTCAAGCAAACGGCTTGGCGAGGTGGCGAGCTTGCAGGTCTCCCACCGATTCCAGAATCTCCCTCTGGTCCATGGCGTTTACCTCGATACCTTCGCCAATGCCCTGAATGAGGGTGATGGTCAGCTGGCCACCCAAGTGCTCGCGAAACTCCTCAAGACCTTCTAGAATGATTCTTTTGCCGTTCTTGTTTTCAGCCAGCAAGAGCTCGTCAAAAAGGCCAAATCCCAGCTTCTCGAGAAGCCGAAGGATTCTCTCGGTTGTTTCTGCCTTTACGAGGCCGACGCGTGAGGCGTAGGCCAAGTCCAGAGCAATGCCAATCGCCACGGCTTCCCCGTGGCTAATCCGGAATTCCGAGATTTGCTCAAGTTTGTGCGCTGCCCAGTGCCCGAAGTCCAAGGGTCTTGCCGAACCCTTCTCGAAGGGATCTCCAGAGCCTGCGATGTGGTCCAAGTGGTG
>CAZNWO010000061.1:0-13192 GCA_964576585.1 uncultured Puniceicoccaceae bacterium
GGGTCATGGATTCTCCAAAACGCGGAGAGATTCGATGCGCTAATTGCTCATGGATTGTGGCAATATCCTGGAGTGGCCGTTCGCAAAGCTGCACGCAAGACAAGAAAACCCTATTTTGTTTTTCCTCACGGAATGCTGGATCCTTGGTTTCGTCGGACCTATCCCCTGAAACATGTCAAGAAGCAGTTCTTTTGGTGGTTCAGGCAAGGGCGCATCCTTCGTGATGCCAAAGGAGTTTGTTTCACCACGGAAGAGGAGCGACGTCTCGCCCGCAAAACCTTTCGACCCTATCATTGCAAGGAAGTCGTTACAGGATTGGGGGTAGATGAACCTCCTTTGGATGATGAATCCCAAACCAAGATTTTTTTCGAAAGTTTTCCCGAATTGTCGGGCCGTAGACTGTTGCTTTTTCTTGGCCGTATTCATCGCAAGAAGGGCATTGATCTTTTGCTGCGTGCCTTTTCCGAAAAAGCGGATCCAAACGACCATTTGGTTTTGGCTGGTCCCGTTGAAGACACTGTTTACGCAAAAGAACTCAAGCAAATGTCGGAGCCTTTTTGCGAGAGAGTCACTTGGGCGGGAATGCTCAGTGGTGACTTGAAATGGGGAGCGTTGCGAGCTGCTGATGCCCTCGCGTTGCCTTCGCATCAAGAAAACTTCGGCATGGTTGTAGCGGAGGCGCTCTCCGTCGGCACGCCTGTCTTGATTACCGACAAGGTGAATCTTTGGCGTGAGGTTGAAGATACTCGTGCAGGTCATGTTTCTACTGACGACCTTTCGGGAATAAATGCCCTGTTGCGAGAATGGCGTTCACCCGCTTTTAGCGAATTGTCTTCAAATGCGAAGGCTTGCTATGAAAAGCACTTTAGAATTTCAACCGCCGCAGGCAACCTTTCCGAGCTCGCCAAAAATATGTAATCTCCATGCGAATAACTATTCTTCAGGGCCCGTTCTTGCCCGTTCCGCCAATCAGGGGCGGAGCTATTGAGAAGGCATGGTTTCGCTTGGGAATGGAATTTAGACGAATGGGCCATGAGGTTGCACATCTTTCAAGGGAGTGCGATGGGTTACAGAAAAAGGAAACCATAGAGGGAGTCAGGCATTTTCGCGTCCCTGGCAATGAATCAACGACTTTTTTGCCAATGCTTAAGTTCAGGGACTTGCAATATGTCTTGCGTGCAAAAAGGGTTCTACCTCCCGCCGACATTTTGGTGACTCATTCCTTTTGGGCTCCAATCCTTTTGGATAGTAAGGCTTGCGGAAGGAAATATGTGCATGTGGGGCGATTTCCAAAAGGCCAGATGAAACTTTATCAAAATGTTTCTCGCCTGCAGGCACCTTCCGCATCAGTAGCCAGAGCAATTTGCCGAGAGGTTCCCGACTCTTCGCAATTAGTGAAAGCGATTCCCTATCCATTGCCTTGGGATTGCCCTTCCTTGAATCCTGACGAGGCTCGTGAAAAAACCATCCTTTATCACGGAAGAATTCACCCGGAGAAAGGACTCCGTGAACTTGTCATGGCATTCACATCGCTTCCAGAAAATTTGCTGAAGGAATGGAAGCTTGTTGTTCGAGGACCTTGGCGAATTGAGCAGGGTGGGGCAGGAAGGACTTTTCTGGAAGAGTTGAGAAATCTTGCGGTACCCGCGTCCGAAAGGATTACTTTTTTTGATCCTGCTTTTGACGACGAGACTTTGCGACGAGACCTTGGTCGAGCAGGACTCTTTGTTTATCCTTCACTGGCCGAGCGTGGTGAGACATTTGGCTTGGCTGCCTTGGAGGCCATGAGTTGTGGCTGTCCACCTTTGGTCTCCGGCCTGTCCTGCTTCAAGGATTTTGTAAGCGATGGAGAAAATGGCTTCGTATTCAATCATTTAGACACTGACGTTGCCGTTGCTCTCCGCGACAAATTGGCAAAGGTTCTCCACAATCCGGAATGCTTGTCCGCCGCGGGCTTAAAGGCATCGCGAGATGCCGCTGGTTACGCCCTGAAGCCTGTGGCAAAGCTTTTCCTCGAAGACTTTGACTCGATTTTTACCAACTCGGCTCTTTAGTTATAACCTTACGCGAATTCCAGCCTTTGCCATGGCTTGCTTCGTTTCCGTTATGGTAAATTCTCCGAAGTGGAAAATACTTGCCGCCAAAACCGCTGAAGCTTTTCCGTCGCGAATGCCTTGCGCAAGGTGCTCGGGGTTTCCCACGCCACCCGAAGCAATGACGGGTACCTCGACGGCTTCACTAACTGCTCGGGTAAGGGCAAGATCAAAACCGATTTTGGTGCCATCCCTATCCATGCTCGTCAGCAATATTTCCCCAGCTCCTCGAGATACTACCTCCTTGGCCCATTCCAGCGCATCAAGCTCGGTCGGCTTGCGACCTCCGTGGGTGTAGACCCTCCAGCTGCCGCCATCGGGCTCGGCTTTTGCATCAATCGCCGTGACGATGCACTGGTTGCCGAATTTTGCCGAGGTTTTGTTGATGACTTCTGGGCTGAGTATTGCTGCGGTGTTTAGGCTTACCTTGTCCGCTCCTGCAAGCAACATTTGTCTTATATCCTCCGCGTTCCGCAAGCCTCCTCCTACGGTAAGAGGCATGAAGCAGGTGTCGGCTGTTCGCTCCACCACATCGTGCATGATGTTTCTCTCGTCGCTCGATGCCGTTATGTCTAGGAACACCAGTTCGTCGGCACCTTGTTCCTCGTATGCTTTGGCCGTTTCGACCGGGTCACCTGCGTCACGCAATTCCTTGAACCGAATGCCTTTGACGACGCGTCCTGCGTCGACGTCTAGACAGGGAATTACTCGCGCCGACAGCATCGCAGGGCATTATTGTTGCTCAGATTTGTTCTCTTGGACCGAATTTCAACTATCATTCGTCGGCAAAGGCAACATCTGGCTCGAAAGACACTTGAAGCTTGTATTGCTGTCCCGGACGCATGATGAGCGGATGTTCTCTCTTCAGGTATTGAATGTAGTGGATGTTCCCGGCGTATCCACGATATTCGGGATCATCGGTTACAGTCTCGAATGCACCCCAAGCAGAATGAAAGTCGTCTTTTTCAATGGTAGGCCGAAGTCCTTCGCTGCCTTGCCTTAAGGTCGTGCCGAGTCGGTACACCGTATGGGGGGAGCCTATTGCAAGGGCATAGCGCATACTGTCCATCGCTATCTGGTTCTTGACCTGAAAGGTAAATTCAGAGGTGATTTTGTCGCTGGCGAATGTCCATTGCACTTGGCAACTGCCAATCCCATATGCGAAAGAGCCGTTCGTATTGATTAGGTCGGGTTGGCTGAAGCGTAGATAGAAGGAATTCTTAGGGCCAATACCAGTGACACAGTTTTTCCCGTAGTAGGAAGGAATGACCACTTGATCGCCGAAGGTAAGCTCGGGCAACATGATCGGCAGGTACTTGTTGGTAGGCCAGTCGAAAACACCTTGGCAGTGAGGGAAGGCGAGGGAATCCGAAGTAAGGGGTTCGCCGGGACCGATCAATGGTAATTGGAACTGAATGCCTGTATTTTCATCTCTGAAGAGAAATAAACCGTGCTCCTTTTTGTGAGATTTGTCGAAGATGACGAATCGGCCGGCAGTCTTGGATCGATTTGGAGCGGGAACTCTTAGAGAGCCGCCGATTACGCGGGCAAGCCTCGACCATTGGCACAAGTACCTTGCGGTATCGAAATTGGCCATTCTGGTCGTGTGCTTGGCGACCGTGTTCCGTTCATTGTCGCGGATGACCAACAAGCCGTTCTCTTGGTCGAGGTAGGTTACGAAGAAATATTGGAAAAGTCGGCGAAGAGTGTCCAAAAAGAGAGGGGCCTTCTCCTCAGAGACCCAATGGTCTCTCATCGCTTGGAGAATAAGGCTAATGCAATGCAATTGACCGTATGCTCCAGTCGAGCGCCCATAACTCCATCCCAAGCCGTCTTGCCGTGTCATGTCGGTCAACATGCGAAGGTATTTTTCAGCATATGTCCTAAGCTTCGGAAGCTTGCGATCCTTCAAGTGAACGTTTGCGTGGAGTTGCAGCGACTGTCTAATAAAGATGAATGACAATGGACCGTAAATGTCGTAGACTCCGCCGAAACCTTCTGGCATCTCGTCGCAGAACCCCCCGGAGCTTTCTCGCTGGATTCGCTCGACGAACAAATCGATTAATTTTCCAGTCTCGTCCTTTTTGGATAATCCTAGGCTGAACCTGCAGACGGCTTTGGCAATATTGAATGCCTGATAATGATTGTTGTAATCTGCCTTCTCGAGCAACCTGTCGTTAAGTTGTTCGCGTGTCTGATCCATCAGGCGCTCCCAGACATCATTTCGCTCCCTTGCCGCTCCGAAGGAAAGAAGTCCGAGGGAAGCATAAGCAAGGCCATTCTCGTTCCCTTCCGAGGCGAATGCCTGATTGGTAATGCATCGAGCCGCTAGGTCCGCCAGATCGTATCCCTCGAGCTCTTGTTCGTTCGTTGCGCGAAAAAATTCCCCGATTGCCAATGCCGCGTGACCAGCTTCGTCAATTCTCGCATTTTCACCTTCGGCAGGCGAAACGGCACCGTCTTCTTGGATGAACTGTAGGTTGTTGGCCAGTATCGATCTAGCCAAATCCATGCATTGGTCCGCGAAATTTTGCATCTATTCTAGTTTAGGGCGGATTGGGAAATGTGAAAAATGCCTTTGGCAATGACTTTAGTCAAACCGTTATGCAGTGGAAATGAGATCTAGGAATTCCTTGTTGGTTTTGGTTTTGGACAGTCTCTCGATCAAGGTTTCCGCAGCATCTTCGATTTTCATTGGCGCCATGGCTCTGCGGATGAAGGAAGCCTTTTCGAGAATGTGTTCCTGCAGCAGATCCTCCTCCTTGCGAGTGCCGGAGGAAGACAAGTTTATGGCGGGCCATAGACGTAATTCGGCCACCTTTCGGTCCAACACTATCTCACTATTTCCAGTACCTTTGAATTCCTGAAAAATGAGTTCATCCATTTTGGAGCCAGTTTCAACCAAGGCAGTTGCTACAATGGTGAGACTACCGGCTTCCTCCGAATTTCGGGCAGAGGAGAAAATTTGTCTAGGTTTTTCCAGTGCCCTTACGTCGAGACCCCCAGTCATGGTTCTTCCGCCTTTGCCCGTTGCCGCGTTGTAGGCTCGAGACAATCGAGTTATAGAATCCAGTAAGAGAACGACATCGCTTCCTGTTTCAACCAATCGCTTGGCTCTCTCGGTCGCAAGCTCGGCCATCCTCAAGTGGCTCTTGACCTCTTCATCGTTGGAAGAAGCAAAGATTTCCGCGGGAACTGTTCTCCTAAAGTCAGTAACCTCTTCGGGCCTTTCGTCGACCAGTAGTACCATCAAGTGGCATTCGGGATGGTTTTCTTCAACACCCTTGGCGATGTCATGAAGGATGGTGGTTTTTCCAGTCCTGGGTGGAGCGACGATCAATGCTCGCTGACCTTTGCCAATGGGGCAAAAAAGATCGATGACCCTAGTTGTCATTCGACCATCTTTTGCCTCGAGGCTAAGCTTTTCCTTGGGCTGGATGGTTGTCAATTGATCGAACCTAAATTGCATTTTACGCTCTTTAACCAAGAGGCCGTCCACGGTCTCGATGTATCTAACTTTGGGATTTCCGCGCTTTTGGTCTCTTGCGGCATTGGCTGTTATGTAGGAGCCTTTCCTCAGTTTGAATCTTCGAAGTAACTCTCGTGGAACGAATGGGTCGTGAGGAGTAGTTTTGCCGCTGCGAGCAGGATCGAGCAGTACGCCCGACTTGTTTTCGGTTGTTTCAAGAATGCCCTCGACCTTCAAAAGATCTGGAGGCGAATGGTTGTTATCGCTCATTGCCTGATAAGGCGCTAAATTATCTTTACCAAGTCACCTGAGGAAGTAGTCTTTGGACCTCTTTGACGCATGGCAGATAGTCTATCTGCGGTTGAGCGCTTTGGAGCGGTGCTTGACTGATTCGATTTATGCAAAAATGGCGCAAACGAGTCAACCTCCGAAAATGTATTTTCTCGCAAAAGACTTTGTCATTTTTTTTATCTAGGCTAAACTTCCTCGTCTTTTGCTTGATGAAAAGATTTTATCTAACTACGGCTATCGACTATGCCAATGGATCGCCTCATCTGGGGCATGCATATGAAAAGGTTTTGGCCGACGTCGTAGCGAGGCATCAACGCCTGATTGGCAAGGAAGCCTTTTTCCTTACTGGCTTGGACGAACATGGGCAAAAGGTTCAGGCTGGAGCACGCTCGGAGGGGGTTGAACCTCAAGAACGTTGTGACCGAATAGCCGAGGAATTTCTCGCCCTTCTCGATAAGCTGTCCATTTCCAACGACGACTATGTTCGTACAACCGAGAATCGCCACAAGCGAGTTGTCGGGAAGATTCTGCAAACTCTTTTTGACAAGGGTGAAATCTACAAGGGGGTTTACAAGGGCTACTATTCTTCTCGAGCCGAGCAATTTCTTCAGGAAAAAGATAAGGTTGATGGAAAATGGCCCGACATTTTCGGCGATGTAGTTGAAATTGTAGAGGATAATTACTTTTTCAAGCTTGGTAAATATCAAGACTGGCTCCGTGGTTTTCTGGAGAAAAACGAAGGGTTCATCTACCCTGAGTTTAGACGCAACCAGGTTTTGGAATTTCTCAAGGAGCCTCTAAACGACCTATGCATTTCGCGGCCCAAGGATCGTCTCGAATGGGGGATTCCGCTTCCTTTTGACGAAGGTTTCGTAACTTACGTTTGGTTTGACGCCTTGGTTAATTATGTCTCTGCCGTCGGTTATGGCGAAGAGGGATTTGATTTGTTTTGGCCAGCGGACTTGCATGTTATCGGTAAAGACATCCTTGCCCCGCCGCATGCCGTTTATTGGCCGATTATGCTGGAAGCAAGCGGCTTGCCCTTACCTAAGTGCCTTCTGGTTCACGGGTGGTGGATGACCTCTGGGCAAAAGATGTCCAAAAGTACTGGTGAAACCGTTGATCCATTGGATTTGATCGAACATCGCGGTGCCGATGCATTTCGCTATTTCGTGATGAGGGAAATGACCGTGGGACAAGATGCCGATTTTTCCTTGGAGCGTTTTGAGATTCGCTATCAGTCCGATTTGGGTAACGACCTCGGCAATTTGCTTAATCGAATCCTCAATATGACCTCTCGATATTGCGACGGCAAGGTTCCCAAGGCTTTGGAAGAGGGGAGTTCCGAGGCTGATCTTAAAGCTCTTTGGGGGGACGCGCTTGTTGCTGTGCCCGAGCTTTTTCAATCATACAAATTTAATCAAGCTCTTGACCAGACCTTTGCATTTGTTCGAGGAATCAACCGGTATGCCGAGGAGCGTGCTCCTTGGAAGCTTGCTAAGTCAGATGACCCCAAGGACAAGGCCTTACTGGATACGACTCTTTCCTTTATGGCGGAATCTCTTCGTTTGGCAGTCGTCCTTCTCGGTCCCGTAATGCCTGAAACAAATGCACGCGTAGGAGAATTGCTCGGGTTTCCCAATACTGAATCTTGGGACGAGGACTTAATCTGGGATCATCGGCTAAACGGCAACCGAATCGGCGAAAGAACAATTCTTTTCCCTAGGGAGTAGTGTTGTCGTTCTGCGCATGATCAGGGCGGTTGATTAGCTCGACTACGGTTTTTATCACCCTCGTGTCGTCCGCCTCCTGAACTTCTACTTTTAGGTTTCCTAGTAAAACAACCTCGCCGGGTTCAGGGATTCTTCCCAACTCTTCCGTAAGTACACCGCCGAAAGTGGCGGCCTCCTCGAAGTCTTCTCCTAGCGAGAAGTTTTCGGGAAGCTCATGTAGTGGAGCCATGCCCGAGACCTGCCAGGCTCCATCATCCTCCGGAATGATGAATTCCTCTTCAAAATCGAATTCGTCTCTTATCTCCCCCACCACTTCCTCCAGTACGTCTTCCAGTGTGATTACGCCATCCGTTCCGCCGAATTCATCCCGAACCAAGGCCATGTGCGTTCTTTTTTGCAGCAATTTCTTCAAGGCCGAAGGCAAGGGCTCCGCAGGGGACAGAATTTGGGTTGGCCTCGATAAAACTTGTAGGTCGACCTCTTCGCCCTCGGCCATTTTGCCAAACGCATCCTTTACATGAACGATTCCCAAACATCGATCTAGATCACCTTCGCACAGCGGCAATCGGGTGTGTCCGCTAGAACGAACAAGCGAAAGGTTTTCATCCAAGGAATTCTTCTGATCTAAAAACACAACTTGATTTCGAGGTACCATGGCATCTTGAACTGCCAGATTTCTCAATTCCAAGGTATTGCCAACAATTTCCCGAATTTCGGGTTCAAGGTCTCCGCCTTCTTCCTGCAGCGTCTTGATGTGTCCGGCAACTTCTTTTGATGCCTCATCTTTACCCTCTTCTTTTCCAAGGACGGCCTGAAGCGATTTCCTGTTGAGGTTGAGCAACGACCTAAGCGGCCATGTTGCCTTTCGTATCAAGAACATCGCTGGCCGAGCAATACGCATATGCATCGTCGCAATTGGCCGTGCGGCAATCATTTGAGCCATTGTGCCCGCAATCATCCGCTCGCAGATTAAGGACAAGATGAAGCTGGACAGAATTAAAAGAAACCATGCGAGCGTGGTTTCGGGCTGGAGAATGGAAAGTCCGTAGGCATAAACCGTAAGAATTCCCAAGGTGATTTGGGCGGCGGATAGGGTGGCGCCTTCCACATTCCAAGGCCTCACTTCGTAGGGAGCGTCGAGCAGTTTGGCAACCAGTCTGTTTTTTCTCAATTCCTCCTCCGACGATCCTGATGATCCTGACCGAATCCTGTCTACGAAAGAGCGATAAACCGCCACTTGAAAGCCCCACACCGAAAAAAGCACCCAAAATCCAAGCACCCAAAGGCTGTGGTCTTGCAGGAAATCGCCTTCCTTCATTAGCAAAAAACGTTCTCTTGCGACATAATTTCACCAAGGGCAGTCAATGCCCGATCATTTTCTTCTTTAGTGCCTGAGGTTATACGCAAATACGATGACAGTTCGCCGCCAAACGGTCTCGCGATAACACCTCTTTTCTGAAGTTTCTCAAACATCTTTTCTCCGCGGCCTACTCTGGCCAGAACAAAGTTCGCCCTGCTGGGCACATGATCGATGCCAAGAGTTTCAAAACCTTGTTGCAGCTGAAGGATGCCTTCCGAATTGGAGTTTCTGCAGTGTTTAGTCCAAGCTTTATCCTCAAGGGCTGCCAAGGCTGCCGCTTGGGCAATGGCGTTTGCGTTAAAAGGCTGTCGGGCACGATGGAGCAGCGCCGCCATTTCCTCGCTTGAGTAACCGTAACCAATTCTGAGACCAGCAAGGCCAAATATTTTGGAGAAGGTGCGGAGGCATACGATTTTTTTTCCTTCAGCAATTAAAGGTCTAAGGTCCGGCGGATTTTCAAGGTATTCGGCATAGGCCTCGTCCAAACAGAATATCACGTGTTCGGGCAAGCGTTTTGCAAAGCGTAAAATCTCTTCGCTTGTGTTGGCGGTGCCGGTTGGATTGTTGGGGCTTGGCAGGAAGACGAGTTTAGTTCTTTCCGTGATCAACGCGCTCATGGCATCCAGGTCATGGGCCATGCCGGGCATTGGGGCCTCGATCGATTTTGCTCCAAACAACATGGCCACTAGCTTATAGACGACGAAGGAAAATTTCCCAGTCACCACTTCGTCTCCGGGCGAGAGAAACACATGACCCAGAAGTTCGATGATTTCATTGGAACCGTTTCCAAGAATGATTTGTTTTGGGTCAAGGCCGCGTTCAGAGGCAATGGACTCGCAAAGCTTTCTTCCCCCTCCCTCCGGATAGAGTCTCACTTGCCCCATGGCAACTTTGGCAGCTTCAACTGCCTTAAGGGACGGACCTAAGGGGTTTTCATTTGAGGCCAGCTTGCATATGCATTCTGGCGGCAAGCCATGTTCCTCGGCTACCTGCTCAATGGGTTTTCCGGGTTTATATACAGGTTGTTTAAGTATATGAGGATTGGCGAGTTCGGAGATATTCATCCGTAGTTTAGAAGACAAATTAGAAACCTGATCGTCCGGAAGCAAGTAATAAGCCTTGCCGCCGCTATCAGCTTGAGCTTCCGAGTCAGTCGCCTAGGCTACATTCGTGAAAATTGCACTGTTTGGAGTTTCCGGCTTGTTGGGATGGGCAGTCGGCCGCACAATTTTATCACGCAAGCATCAACTTTTCCCCTTTTCCGGAACAGGAGTTAAGGATCTTGAGTCAATTGGGTCCGCAACTGCTCTGGATCTTGCCGATGATCCAGCCTTAACTCGTCAATTGCTGGATCTTTGGCCCGACGTCATCATCAATTGCGCAGCCATTTCCTCGCCGGATTCCGTGGATAGAGATCCTGACCATGCCCACAAGATCAATGTTCTCGCTGCCGAACGCCTTTCCCAAATCTCGACTCATCTCGGTGCTCGTTTCATTCATGTTTCCACTGATTTGGTTTTTGATGGTTCAGCATCGCCTTATCGATCGACCGATTCACCTGCTCCTGTAAACGCGTATGGCCGCCAAAAGCTCGAGGCCGAAAAACGGGTTCTTGAATCCTGTCCCGAGAATGCAGTGGTTCTTCGAATTACCTTGATAAACGGAAACAGTCCTACGGGCGCTCGCAGTCAGCACGAAAAACTTTTTAGGTCAGTCGCAGGAGGAGGGACGCCGACCTTGTTCGTTGATGAATTTCGCCAACCTTGTTCTGCAGACAACGTCGCTGATGTGATTGCGGAGTTGTGCGAGCGTCCGCAATTGAACGGTCTTTTTCATTGGGCGGGAGGCGAGCGTATCAATCGCTACGAGCTAGGTGTCAGAATCTTCGAGCGCTTTGGGCTTTCTCCCGATCTTATCGAGAAGAGTACTCGCGCCGACTTAGTCGATAACCTCGGAGAACGACCAGGCGAACTCTGTTTTGTTCTAGAACCCCTAGTCGGCAAACTGAAGACACAACCTTTAGGTATCGAAGGGCAATTGCAGGATTTGCGAGTGCCCGATGACCTTTTCAAGTGGTTTCGGGAAACTTCAAAAAATCCCGACCTATACGTTCGGCGATTCAAGGCCACCTGAACTTGTGAGTAGAACTCTTCTTGTTTATCCATATCTTGAAGAGTCCGCTGCCGAAAACATGGCAACGGACCTGTGGTGTTTTTTCGAGCATTCCCGAAGCATGCTCCCGGCTTTCAGAAATTATGGTTGGAATAGTTCCTGTGCAACTTTCGGCTTTGGGCAATCCTATGAGTGGGTCAGTGCGGAGACGTGCTTGCCTGACGAGAAGCTATGCAGGCGACCAACTGGCGGCGGTATTGTGGAGCACGGAAAAGACTGGACCTATTCCTTGGTTATACCTGCAACTTTCCTTAATCCTCGGCAAACGATCGCTCAACTGTATCAACAAGTTCACGGCGATATGTCCGCTGCCTTCATCGCCTCCGGGATAGAGACAAAACTACTTGCCTGCTCAGGAAGCCAAGCCTCATCAAAAAGTCGCAGGGCCATTCCGGGAAAATGTTTTCTCGAACCTGTTCCTAAGGATGTGGTTCTTGCTGCAGATGGTAAAAAGATCGCGGGAGCAGCTATCAAGAAGACCCGAGCAGGTATCCTTTTTCAAGGCACTGTTGATCGCTTGGGTTTGCCTGAGGACATGGACTGGGTTCGCTTTCAAGACCATTTTCTCTCAGGTATTGCCGACTCAATTGAATCGGGACTCCAGCACGCGTCTTGGCCTGCCGAACTTGAAAGTGCTCGCAGGTCTTATTTTCGTAAATTTGCATCGGACGATTGGTTGCGCTACAGGCGATCTATTCCCTCCTGAAGGTAATTACATTCTCAACATGTCTGGTTTGCGGGAAAAGGTCGAATGGCTGGACTTGATCAATCACGTATCCCCCGGCCACAATTATTTTGGCATCGCGCGCTTGTGTTGTGGGTTCGCATGAAACATACACAATTACAGCGGGCTCAAACTCCATAGCTTGAGAAAGAAAGGTTTCATCGCAGCCCTTTCGAGGAGGATCCACTACGAGAGAGCATCGATTCCCCGGCAAAAAGATATCAGCGAAGATTTCAGAAGCAGAACCGAGGAAAAACCTGCAGTTTTGAATTCGATTAAGTGTGGCATTAGCCTTTGCGCATTCAAATCCTTCGCGATTTATCTCCACGCCGATCACGCTTCGGAAGGATCTTGCCGCCGACAATGCAAACAAGCCGCCTCCACAATAAGCGTCCACCAAGCATTCCAATCCATCACTTTTTGCTTGGCTGATTACGTAGTCGACAAATTTGGGCAGAATAAAGGGATTGTTCTGGAAAAATTCACTGGCCCTGAATTGAAAGACAAGGGAATCGAGTTTTTCAGAGACCATTGCTCGTGGACAAGTCGTAACTCCTTCCTGAGAGTCACGAAGCAGCAAAGTGCCGCCCCGTTTGCCTTTCCATGAAGCCCTTAGGTCCTCTCTGGCGTCGGGCAAATGTGCGTTTATGGCATCTGTGGCAATTGGGCATTGTTCGACATCGACTATACTTCTGCGGGAGCCCATTCGCAGGAAGCCGATGCTACCGATTTTACCGTCCTTTCCCTTCTGAAAGTGTGGGGTGAGTTTTGTGCGATAGCCATAAGGTTTTGGGGATGCGACCACGGGTTCGACTTCATGGACGATTCCTCCAATCCGGCTTAGCGAATCTGCCACTTGCTTACGTTTCCACAGAAGCTGTGTTTCGTACGCGACGTGTTGGTACTGGCAGCCGCCGCAAGTTCCGTAGAGACTGCATTTCGGATTTTTCCGCTCAGGCGAGGCCTCTACAACCTCGATGCAGTCTGCTTCGGAATGGCTTTTGTGGTTCCGAAAGATTCTGGCTCGAACCAGTTCTCCCGGAATGACGTTCGTAACATGCACCACCCATCCGTCGTGACGAGCAATGCCGTGCCCAAGATTGGCGAGACTTTCCACTCGAAGAGTCAACTCTTCATGATATTCGTACGGCTCCGGGCGAAAGCCTTTTGGGGGCGTTGTCATAAAGATGCGAATTTATCTTTCTCGACCGATTCGGGCAAAACCGTTTTTACCAAACAAGTGACAGAGGTTATACGCAGCAAGTCAAACCCACGCATCAAGCTATTGGTGAAGTTGCGAGAATCCGCTCGTCGTCGTAGGGAGATGGGCCTTTTCACGATTGAAGGATT
>CAZNWO010000061.1:13292-14885 GCA_964576585.1 uncultured Puniceicoccaceae bacterium
GAGGGTAAATCCCTTGTCTTGGTCTTGGATCAAGTGGAGAAGCCGGGGAACCTTGGAGCGATTCTTAGAACGGCATCTGCCTTCGGCGTGGATTACCTGCTGCTTTCCGACCCATCCGTCGACCTTTATAACCCAAACGTCACTCGAGCATCCCGAGGTTTGTCCCTAAGCTTTCCCTTGGCTCTCGGATCGAAGGAAGAAATCGTCACCGTCCTTCGCGAGCAGGGTTTTCGCATATTCGGGACGAGCACCCATGCGGGAACGGTACTTTGGGATGCAAACCTTACTGGTCGAACCGCCATCTTGATGGGAAGCGAAAGCAAGGGTCTTGGGAGCTTTTGGCGTGGAAATTGCAACGAGACTTTGATCGTACCCATGTCGGGCGAAGGTGATTCCCTGAATGTTTCTGCCGCAGCGGCTTGCATTCTAGGGGAGGCAAGTCGGCAGCGACGCTTGAACTAGATTTGAGATTATAGTTTTTTGAGATACGAGATGGTCTCTCCCAGACCTTCTTGCATCGAAACGATGGGCTCGTAGCCCAAGTCTTTTCTTGCCGCCTCCGTTGAAAACCAATGATCCTTCGCTAGCTGAAGAGCCACGAAGCGAGTCATTGGAGGTTCACCGCCCAAGCGAAAAATCTTCCACAGAGTTTCGAGCCCAAGACCCAATGAATAGGCCTTTCGGAAGGATATCGCTTTTTTCAGGGGCGGTAGATCCATGTTATTGAATATTTCGTTCAGCCAAGTCCAAAGCTGAATGGGTTCGTCCTGAGAGATGAAATAGGCCTTGCCGCCAGCATGCTTTCCTGAAGTCAATGCCTCCATTGCCAAGAGATGGGCGTGAGCAACGTTCGCCACATGAGTCATGTCCATACGGTTTTGCCCGCAACCAACAATTCGAAGTTTGCCGCGTTTGTGGCGCTCGACTGCCTTTGGCAAGAGATGTGGATCTCCGGGGCCCCAAACCAAATGCGGTCTAAGAGCGATGGTCCTAAGGCCTCCAGGATCATTTGCCTCCAGAACCTCTTTTTCGGATAATGCCTTTGTGCGAGGGTAGTGACAAAGCCAGTTGCGGCCATAGGGCAACGATTCGTTTCCGCCGCATATAGCCTTTGAGCTAAACACCACGCTTGGGGAACTCGTGTGAACCAAGGCCTTGATGCCGTGCTCGCCGCAAGCCTCGAGGACTCTTCTCGTCGCGAGTACGTTTGCTGCGTGATAGCTTTGCGCTGAACCCCATATTCCCGCTTTTGCGGCGATGTGAAAAACGGCTTCTGCATCCTTCCAACAAGCTTTGGGGATTTCTTCCTTTGCAAGGTTTGCTTTGTGAAAAAACACTCCTCCGCGATCGGGTTGCACGGATCTACTCACGACATGTACCTCATGGCCCTTTGCCATCAACGCGCTAACCACGCGACCTCCAATGAATCCCGTACCTCCGGTTACAATGACTTTCATTTAACGCCTGTCTTTTTAGACCATTTTCGCGCCAAGGCCAGTCGATGTATCTTGGCGTTGTGCCTGGAATCCACGGGAAAATTTCTTTCAAAGAAAATCCTTTTGATCGGGCGAAGGCGATCGAGCTCATGAAGGG
>CAZNWO010000061.1:14985-17815 GCA_964576585.1 uncultured Puniceicoccaceae bacterium
TTCGTCGAAATAACCTAAATCACCCATGCGATGAAGGGTTTTGTCATTGTGTTGAACCTTTGCGTCGAAGGTCGCACCCGGCATTCGGTGATAGAGCTTGGTAACCATCGGTCCACCAACCGTGATTTCTCCCACCATTCCTTTGGGCAGTGGATCGACTTCCGAAAGAAATGGAATTGGAGAATTGCATATGGGCAGGATATAAACCTCAACACCCGGCAGAGGTTTGCCAAGGCACGAGCCATCTCCTTTTTCCGTACTGGACCTAAGGGCAATTGCCTCTTCCGAATCGCATACCGTAATCGGCAGGGCCTCCGTAGCGCCATACGGCATAAGAATTTTGGCGTTTGGCAACAATGGCTTTAGTCTGGCAACTAGGGCAGGAGGAACCGATGCTCCTGCAAGAAAAATCCTCTTTAGGCTCGGCAGCGTTATGTCGTGTCGTTCGCAGTAATCCGCTACTTTCACCCAAATTACGGGAGATCCAAAGGAACTATTCACTTCGTGTCTCCGGATGGACTCAGTTAATTTTTTCGGATCTACCCTAGATGGTCTCCTTGGATCCATCTCCGGAATCACAGTGGTCATGCCTAGGGCAGGATTGAACAGGGCGAAGACGGGGAGCGTGGCTAAGTCCGTTTCACCTTCGGTGATACCGAAGTTTTTCTTCAGCATGTCGATTTGGGCGCTAAAGGTCTTGTGTTCGTAGCAGACACCCTTTGGGGCTCCTGTTGAACCAGAGGTAAACAAGATGGCAGCCAAGTCCTCCGGGACAGAATTTGCACAGTGCTTGAGGGACGCTGAAGCACTTGCATGGATTTTGCCCAGAAAAGTCTTTTCTCGAAACACGATCCGTAAACGGATTTCCCTAAAAGAGCCTCGAAAGACTCTCGAAATTAAGCAAGCGAATGGGATTCCAATCATGGCTTTGGGCCGGGTTCTCCTTATGCATGCCAGCAAATTACGCAGGCCCATTCCTGGATCAATTACAACAGGTGGAGCTCCGAGGCGGAAAAGCGCAAAGGCCAACAGGATAAGCCCGTATCCCGGGCGGACCATAAGCAAGACCCGATCGCCTTTTCGGATTCCTTGCTCATGGAGAACAATCGAGCAACCATTGACCTCCTTTTCCAGCTGTGCGAAAGACTTTGGGCTAAAGCCTTTTTCGTTTTGAGAAATTATTGCTAGGCGATTCGGCTGCCTTTTGCTTGTGCGGGCCAGATGATCGGCCACGTTTACGGGTTCGCTTTCCTTAGGCACGGTGTCCCTGTCACTCTCTTTCGGCCAACCACCTTTCCGCTTCTATGGAAGCCTGACAACCCATTCCTGCCGCGGTAATTGCCTGTCGGTAGACGTGATCCGCACAGTCCCCGGCAACATAAACGCCCGGAATGGAAGTGCGGACCATGCTGTCCGTTTCAGTAATGAAATAACCGTTTTCGTCGAGCTGTAGGATTTTTTCGAAGGGCTGCGTATTGGGGACATGTCCAATGGCTACAAACACGCCTTTACAAGGAATCTCCACCACTTGGTTTGTCGCGGTGTTGTGAACACTGATCCCTCTTGCCCGACCTTCTTCGTCTGGTAGCACTTCCTTAACTACCGAATTCCAGACAGGTTCGATTTTGTCATGCGCCAAGGCTTTTTCCGCCATGATTTTGGATGCCCGCAGTTCGTCCCGCCTATGAATTAGGCTTACCTTTGAGCAGAAACGAGTCAGAAAGAGAGCTTCCTCACAGGCAGAGTCACCCCCTCCAATTACCACTACCTCCATGTCGCGATAAAAGGCGCCATCACAAGTGGCACAGGTGGTTACGCCTTTTCCGCCAAACATTTCTTTTTCGCCAGGCACCCCCAATAATCTTGGTGCAGCACCCGTGGAGATAATTACGGCTTCGGCCTCGTAGGACTTTTCGCCCGCATAAAGAACCTTTCGATCTTCCGAGAGTTCCGCTCCATCCACATATGCATTCTCGAATCGGGCACCGAACCGTGCGGCTTGTTTTCTGAGGCCATCCATTAGCATGAAACCGTCGATGCCTTCCGGAAACCCTGGAAAATTTTCTACCTCGGAGGTCGTCGTCAGCTGACCACCGGGCTGGTTTCCCTCAAGAATCAATGGGCTCAAGTTTGCCCTCGCAGCGTAAATGCCGGCAGTAAATCCCGCGCAACCCGTACCTAGAATAATTAAGTTCTCCATGCTTTGGTTGATTAGATAAGAAATTTTCTTTTAAGCGAAAGACAGAATTAAGTCGATTTCGGTTTACGTAGGTCCCTTGAAAATGTTTTTCCTAGCTCTTGTGAATTGGACGGACAGTCACTGTCATCTTGATGGTTTTTTCAGGAACGGCACATTGCCGCAAATCATGGATAAAGCACGAAATGCTGGAGTTTCACGGTTTGTTGCGATTGGGACCGAGCCAGAGGACTGGGAGATCAATCAAAAAATTGCCCAACTTTACCTCAAGGAAATCTTCTACACTATTGGCATTCACCCAAATCATGTCGATGACGATTGGCCAAATGACTTCTTCAGTCTAGCTCCTTATTTCGAAAAAGAGCCCAAGCCCGTAGCGATAGGTGAAATAGGCCTCGATTACTTCAGGTTGCCAAAGAAAGGGTCGAAGGCAGAGCTAGGTAAGGCTAGGCAGAAGGAGGCGTTTGGCAAGCAACTGGAACTTGCCCAAAAGTTGGATGTCCCCGTCGTTGTTCACTGTCGAGATGCCTTTTCAGATTGTCTGGAGGTCATTGATGGATCAGGAATCTCTTGGGATCGAGTGGTCTTTCATTGCTTTTCTGGCGGACCTGCTGAAATTTGCCACCTTATGGA
>CAZNWO010000062.1:0-17724 GCA_964576585.1 uncultured Puniceicoccaceae bacterium
TGGACATGTAGAGCTTGATCATGTCCTTGTTGCAATAGGCCTTGCTGCCGTTCTTGAACCCGCCCCCGTGAATGGTGAAGACAATGGGAGCGTTCTTGAATTTGGTGTTCCAGTAAACGTCCAAGACGTTGCGCTCATGGGGGCCGTAGGATATGTCCTTGTCGGCCTTGAACTCCGCCACCAGGTTCGTCGAAATGAACAACAGGTTGACGATAGCGATGATGGCTCTTGTCGGGCATTTGCGCTTTTTCATTTCAGTTGGCTTCCTTTCGGGGGATTCTTCAAGACTAGGTGAGCCGACTTAACCTAAGAGAAAGGTATACTCCTTCAAGTCCCGAAAGCTTATTCCGAGGAATATCCCCAGCCGGTGCCAATGATGACGCCATTTTCAGAATAGTTGCCGCTTCCGGAGTTTGGGTTTCCTGCAGAGGAGGAATTTTCTTCATTCGGCGTCTTGTTGGGGAGAGCTTTCTCTTCTTCGCCGATTGTTTTCTCGAAATGCGCCGTGAGTTGAAAATTTCGGGTTACTCTTACCTCGATGGGATTTTGTAGACTCGGCTCGATTCCTTCCCATCGCATGAATCGGTATCCTTCTTGCGGTGTTGCAACAAGAGTTGCTTCGACCCCTTGCGCGTGCTTTCCCCCGCCGTTTACGTTTCCTCCGCTAGAAGGCTCAACCAAAACCTCGATCTCGTAAAGTCCGGCTTTTGGCTCGATCGAAGAAGCTTTCCATAGCAGGTCCGAGTAGTCGTAGTAAATGAGGTTTCCCCTTTCATCTTTTTGTAACTTGCCTGTGGAGGATTCCACTCTGAATCGAATCCAATTTTTTGTGTTGTCGTTCCAAGCAGAAGGATGGATTTCCCTTGTTGTCCACAACCATCCGAGAGGGTCTCTCCAAAACCAAAAGGAGTGGTTGGATGGGGTGTCCACGAATATCCATCCCAAGTCCGAGTGGAACACCCAGTTGTCGTGAATCTGGTGAAAGATGCCGAACCAGTCGCTTTCCCTCCATCCTCCCTCCCTGTCGACGGCCCCTATGGAATAATGGAACTTCCCGGAATCCCGATGTAGGGAGAAATGAGCGGTTAGTCGGGTGTCCTTCAACATTGCTACGGAAACCTCGCTTCCGTTGAAGTCTTTCAAGTCGGGACTTTCCCATCTCCTGAAGGAGTACCCGTGTTTTGCTGAAGCGTTCACGTCTATTACGGTACCGTAGGAATAAGAACCCGCTCCGAAGAGCAGTCCGGCGTCGGGAGGATCGCTTTCGAGGTTCAGGGAATGAACGGCTTTGGAAAAAGAGGCCGCCAACTCCTTTGGGGAGTTCATGATTACGGTGGTCGACGAGGAGTTGGCGTTCGAGACTCCTCCTCCTGCCCAACCTGAAAAAACGTAACCCTTGCCGGGGCTTGCCGAGACGGATGCGGAATGGCCATGGGTGTATAGGCCTCCTCCTATGACATAACCTCCCCCTGTCGGGTTCGCCTTGAGTTTGAGTTC
Source organism: uncultured Puniceicoccaceae bacterium (assembly GCA_964576585.1). Lineage (GTDB taxonomy): Bacteria > Verrucomicrobiota > Verrucomicrobiia > Opitutales > Seribacteraceae. Next base: position 1,498 of record CAZNWO010000062.1, read on the forward strand.
ATGCGTGGCGGACACGAAATGGGCCGTTAGATTTCCGTCTTGGTTCATTAGGACCGTGGTGGCGGACGCGGTTTCATCGGCAACGCCTTTTCCCGACCACTTCGAAAAGACGTAACCCGTATCTGGTGTCGCGGTTACGTTTGCTTCGCTTCCGTAGCTGAATTCGCCTGCTCCGGTCAATGTTCCCGCCCCATCGGGAACGCTATTCAAGTTTAGCCTGTGAGAGGATGGGGAGAAGACTCCGGTTATCTGTGTGGAAGCGGTGACGGTCACTGAGGAGGTTTTGTTTTTCGGATCATCTATTCCCGAACCTTCCCATTTCGAAAAGACGAATCCTTCTTTTGGAAAGGCTGTGATCGTTGCTATTTGCCCATGGGAAAAGCTGCCGCTTCCGATAACGAAACCTTTCGTTTCCGATTCGCTGATCACGGACAATGCGTGGAGGGTCGGTTCAAAATTGGCAGTGAGACTTATGGCCTTGGTCATCAGGGCGGAAGTGGAGGCGGAATTTGCGTCGTTGACTCCCTCGCCGCTCCAACTCGAGAACTTGTAGCCCGTTGCCGGGTTTGCGTTTATCGGAACTGCAGTTCCATGTTCAAAGTTTCCGTTTCCCGAAACGGTTCCTCCGGGACCTGCCTTCAATTCGAGTCTGTGATCAATTAGTCCGAAAGTAGCCAGAACAGCGTAGCTTGCATCTGAGGACGCTGTGGTTTCGGGAGCGTTTGCGTCAGCCAGGAGGTTCGTTCCTTCGATGATTCTGATTCGGTTTCCCATGCCTGCATGGTTGCCGCAATGATAGTACAGTTCCGTCGGTGTGCGTTCGTCGATCGCTATGGTGATTGAACCGCTTGTCGCTCGGGAGTTGGTAACTCCCTCGAGGTATTCGCCGTTGTATGATTTGCCGCCTCCCTCTGGGTTTGCGCTGAAGTAGAACGGATGGTTCCCGGTTGTCGATCCGTCGAGGCTGAAGGAGTATGAATTACCTCTTGCAAGCGTTAGAGGAGGTCTTTCCTTCCCGTCGATGAAGTAGGAGTTTTCCGTATTTTGGTATCGACGCGGTCCTGCAGTAAGGGAGAAGACGACGTGTCCGGTGACTTGCCATCCGGAGAACTTGTGATTTTGAATCGGACTGGCGCTGAGGGTTGCATCCCGGCCGATCACGTTGTTGTTTTCGACGGATGCTGTGCCTCCGTCGGTGAAATTGACGGTGACGCCTTCCGGCAGTGAATCAAAGTGAGCCGTGGCGTTGGCATCGGAATCTTGGTCAAGTGTAAGCTTTGCGGAATCAGCGGAAAGTGGATCGACTAGGGTCCCGCCGGAAGCAGTCCAACCCAAGAAGTAGTAGCCTGATGCAGGAAGTGCGCGAAGGGTCGAGGTGTTGTTTTCGTCGAAGACGCCACCTCCGCCGGTAGCTCCGGAGTGGCTGGGGTCGGAGAAGGTTCTCAAAAGGTGTTTGTTTGGGGGAATGGCGGCGAAGACTGCCGAGACGTTCCTGTCCGCAGTCATCAGTACCTCGGTCGAGGAGGAGTTGGAGTCCACGACGCCGATTCCCGACCAACCCTTGAAGTAATGCCCTTGGTCGGGTAGGGCGCGAATGGAAGCTGGCTCGCCGTAAGTGTAGTTTCCATCGCCCGTTGCTTGCCCCGCTCCATCCACGCTTATCGAGAGCCTCTGGATTCTTGCCCGGAAGTTGGCCGTTACGTTCGCATCCGCGATTAGCGTAATGGTCGTGGATTCCGAAGTTGCCTCGAGAACGGAGCTTCCGGTCCACTTGACGAAGTCGAATCCTTGCTCCGGTATGGCCCTTAGGTTCGTCGTGCTTCCATGCTCGAAGGTTCCTTCACCCGTTGCGCTGCCGCCTGTTCCTGCTCTCACGGACAGTGTCCGCCGGTCGATTGCGAAAATCGCGGTCAGGTTCCGGTCGGACGTTAAGTTTACCGTCGTGTCGGCGGAAGTGGAGTTCGCAATTCCGGCTCCGATCCAGTTGACGAAATGATGATTCTGATAAGGGGTTGCTCCGATTAATGCATCGGAACCGTAGGAGTAGTTTCCTTCGCCCGTGACCATTCCTCCGCCGCTTGAGTTTATTTCAAGTTTGTGAGTCTTGAGCTTGAACTTGGCCCTAACGATCTTGGCACGGGACATTCTTACCGTGGTTCGAGGGAGTTCAGGGTTTGCAATGTCTTCGCCGATCCATCCGTCGAAGGAGTACCCATGCTCGGGGATGGCGTTTATGGTTGCATCGCTGCCGTAGGCGAAACTGCCAGTCCCGAAGGCAGTCCCGCCGATTGCCCCGTTGACCTCAAGGGCGGGTGAAGTGAGGTCGTGCAACTTGAGGAACTGAGCCTCGAAGGGAGCGTTCCCCCAAGACTCCTCGTTGTTTGGTACCGGGTTCAATTTGACGAATATCCCGTTCTCGAGCAAATCCTTTCCCGTTCGCGCTTCGGTCCACAGAAACTTGTCTCTTTGGAGTTCGCTGAAGGCCGCCAAGTTTGTTATGTTGTAGAGACGCTCATTCCCGATGCCCAGAAAGTCTTGTTTGCTTTCGGGGCTTAGGTCGAAAGTTCCGGATCGAGCATTGTCCCGATCCAAGTTTACGAAAGCCAGGACAACTTCGGAGCTTGCGGGGGATGAACCCTCTAGGCCCCATTTTGCAACAGCGTGAATCTTCGGATGAGCCGCATCCGAGGATGATTCGTTGAGAAAATAACGGTTTGGGGATCGTAGGGCGGGACTCGTGTTTCTGGCTTTTGCCACGCTTGCATAGGCCTTGTAGAGTTGATCCAGACCGAAGTCGTTGTTGTCCCAGATGGGTTGCATCGAGTTGTACCGCTTGAAGTGTGGAATTTGTTTTCCGAAGTTGGTTTCGTAATGATTGAATCCGTAGGTTGTGGATGTGCCCAGTTCCTGTCCCATGAAAGTCATCGGAATGCCGGCATGTGCGCTCATCGCCGCATACCTTATGAAGGCTTGCCAAGGATCCCCGTGGTTCTCCTCGTCGTGCGAAACGTTATTTAGAAGTATCAAGCTTTGGCCGTAGGCGGATTTTCGATTCTCGAGAGCTTGACGGTAACTGCCTGAACTGTCCGCGATTTTGAGCGAGAAGAGAAGGTTTTCGTTGAGAACGTCGAAATGGCGACTGGATCTGTAGGTGACCGCGCCCCCGTCCAACGCCTCGGACATGAAGACGAAGCTCCACTTCCTGGTGCGCGCCACGTTGATCAGGTATTCCCATAGGCGAGGTGGTAAGCCCTGGCCGAAGTCGGCTCTTAATCCGTCGATTCCGGTTTGACTCTGAATCTCGATGGATTGACCCGACGGCAAGCCTGTCTTTTCCAGCCAATACGGAACGTATGACGCGAAGTATTTCCAAGTTTTGCGCGTTTGTTCGTTCCAGCCCGAACCCCTGAAGTCGAAAACGTCTTCCTCGTTTTGATGGGGATTTCTCTCGGCGGGGTCATTGCCTCGAACCAAGGAAGAGTAGTTGCCGAAGTAGACGTCCTTTACGTCTTTCCATTTGCCGAAGTCGCTTCGATCGGGAGCTGTGGCGATTTCATCCTCGTTGCGGGCGGGAGAGCCATAGTCGCCCTCTCTTGAAAAGAATTCGGGATTTACCTTGCGGATTTGGTCCTCGGGTGATCCCGAGCCAAAAATCTTCACTCCTTGCTCGTCCTGTTCCACGTCCCAGGCGACGTGGTTGAAGGGGGCGTCTATCATGACGCCTACGTTATCGGTATCCGCCGCATTCACGAAATCCCGGAAGGCCTGCATCGAACCTTCTCGAGTGTTCGCCTTGCTAAGTTGAGGCATTATCTCGAAGAAGTTCTTCACTGCATAAGGGCTGCCCGGGTCATAGGTTTTTCCATCGAAGGCTTCTCGCCCGTCCTCTCCTCTGGGATGGATGGGCTGGAACCATAGCCAGTTCGCTCCCATGCCCTTGAGATAGTCGAGGTTCCAGCGGTTTTCGTCGTGCAGGTCCTCGAGTGTGCTGCGAGTTTCGAAAGTGTCTCCCGTTGCATCCACCGAGAGTGGGTTCAGTTCATGCATGATTACATTTCTCGCATTAGAAGGAGTCACCACGACCGCATGGTCTCTTCGCCCATCGTCCGTATACCAATGCCAGACGTCGGCGTCGTCCTTAAGCTTGAATCTCGCCGTGAGCCTGTATGCCCCCGTCTTTCTTGCGTTAAGGGAGCAGACCCAAGCGCCTGATTCGCCTCGGCTCGGATCATAGGTCATGGGGTGAACCTGGTAATAGCTGTCGTTGTTTTCACTGGAAATCCAGTCTCTCGGCGGAGGCTGGATGCCGTCCTCTATTCCGTCGTCATTGGAGTCGAGTTCGGCTCTGTTGCGATTGTTCAGGTTCGTGTAGACTTCCGCCATAGTTAGGTTTCGCGCCTCCATCACGACCTCCAGCTTTTCTTCGCTTCCATTCAACTCGTCGACGAACAGGTGGGTCGTGGTGTAATCCGCATCGATGCCGTTCACCGTTAGAATGGGATTGACGGGGCCGTGATCGATGAAGTCCGTGGTTACGGTTCGAACTGTTCGCATGTCCACCCCAGCGGTTTCGTCCTTGTAGTCCACGATGATGGTTTGCCTGAAGTCTGTGGGAGCGCCCTCGGGGTTGCGCAGGATTGGCAACTTGTATGCTATGGAGCCCAGTCCGGAGGACACGTCTCTCTCCACCCATGCTTTCGAGACGTCCTGAGAGACGGCAGATTCATAGGGTGGAGTCTGGTTTACTGAAGCGTCGACGCTTATCCTGAGGTTGGAGAGAATTTGTTCGTCGCTTTTGCCTTCAAGCAGCTGGGCGCTAACGTAGGTCTTCATTACGTAATCCTTCCCGACCTTTTCTCCGTCGCTTTGAGGCCAGGTCACGAAGAGACGATGGCTGGGGCCGCTCGTCCTCACCTTCCGCTCGAGAATTTTGAAATGGCCCTCTTCCTCACTCTTCCTCAAGTCGCTCGAGGATGAGATTTCCTTAAGGGCCACTCGGACGGTGGCTTCGCCTCCGCCGGTTGGAACGTTTCTGTAGCTGAAACGCCATTCCTTGGGATACTTGGCGTCCAAATCCTGACGCGAGGGGACTTCCATGGCGTTGGCCCAAGCATTGGAGCTTCCCTTTCCCGATCTCCCGTTCCCGTTCTTGGCCCCGGTTTGCTCGTCGTCATTGGTGGGGTCGCCGTCTTCTACGTGAAAAAGAACTTCGGTGACGCTGGAATCGGTGCGAACTAGGAATCCGTATTCCGAACCGAAAAGTTCTTCGCCTTCCGTTGCAGGGAATGCCACCTCGCCTTCGGGTCGTTTGACGTCGTAGTAGAAGGTTCTGACGAAAGTGTTGTAGATCGGTGATTGTCCCAGCCTACTGAGGAAGGCCCGACCCTTCAGGAAGTGAAACCCTTCCTTAAGCCCGGTTGCCTTTTCCCCCCAGTCGTTGTGTGGATAATGTTCGATGGCGGTACCGTCGAATCCGTCGATTTCGAAAGTGGTCATCATTTTCTTCTTCAAAGAGACGAGTCGCTCGTTTTTGGGAAAGACGCTTGCAGGGGCAACGTCGTTGGACTCGTTGCGATAGACTCCAATCTTGTACTTGACGCTTCCTGAGTCCGGTAGACCCAAGGTCGCTTTCCACCAGTCGACGTTGGGCTCCTGATTGTCTGAATGGGAGAAGGAAAAACTTTCGACCTTCGTCTGCCCGATCCCCGTTCCTCCCGCTCCCTCAGGATTTCCTTCGTCTTTCAGGTAGTAGAGGCGCACTTGATTGGCCTCCAACGCGTACCCGACCTTTACCCATAGGGTGGCTGAGTTGCTTTCGACCTGAAACTGCTTTTCGCCGCGATCGTTTGCGGTTTCGGGGTCGTGGTAGACCCAGTGCGCGGTTTCTCCCAGGAAGGCATCGCCGCCTGATACTCCGTTCGAAACGGTGAAGGTGCCGTCTTCGGCTTTCCACTGATAGGTCTCCGCTCCCGATGATCCTATGGTGTTTCTAATCACTTCTCTGGCGGCAAATTTTTCCGGGCCCTGTCTTTCCTTGAAATTCATCTGTTCGAAACCCAGGTAGACGTCGGTCGATAATGCAGGAGGATTGTCTCTTTTGCCGTTTGCATTCAGGTCGATTCCTCCGTCTAGCTTGAGGAGTACGTTGTCAGCCGAACCGTCGGCTCTGATCACGAACTTGAGATTCTTTCCATCCGTCACTCTGGGCACTTCCCACAAATAGGAATAGTCGCTGCGGTTTTGGTCGGGGACGCCGTAGGGATTGAATCCGGGATCGCCGTCCTCCCCGTCGGTTCTCTTCACGGAAACGGTACCTGCTTGCTTGCCGTCCTGAAGAATAGTGAGTGGATGTCCACCGGACAACTCCCAGAGATCGGATGACTCAGGGCTTCGCCAGGAGAATAGAAAGTAACCACCCGCGGGAATTACCACTTGGCTCAACTGGCTGGCGTACTTGTAGAAACCGCCGCCGTAGGACGAGTAGTTGTAGAGGTATGCGTCATTATCCGTCCCGCCTACGGAAGGGAATCCCGTGGTGAAGCTTCTGGATTGCCCTGCTGAATAATTGTCGTTGAGCATTACAAGTCCCACGGTTCCCGCTGCATCGGACATGCTCTGGTTGTCTCTCTTGTCTACTCTTTCGTAGACTACGACGTCGCCGTCGCTCCATCTGCCGACCTGATGTCCGCGTGCGAAGTGCTCGTGAAAGTAAAGCAGGTTGGGTATGCGGTTGTCTCCCCATTGTCCAAGAAAGTTCGTGTTGGAGTGCCTTGGGAATGCTCCGCCGCTTCCCTTTAGAATTCCCGCATGGTGATTGCCGTCCGAATAGATGATGCCTATGCCCGCTCTCGTGAGGTATAGGGCGTGCTGTAGCTCTCTTCTGGCGGCATAATCACTGTCGTGACTTTGAGCGTGCATCACCGAAGAACCGGGTGAGAAACCGTGACTCCCTGCCGAGTCCAGACCCGAGAGAGTCCCCCAAGGGTTGCCCAGTTGTCCGTTCAAGTGGTGCCTAAGGTCGTTGTCCAGCAGCCTCATTCCGGCGTTTAGGTAATCGCCGACGGCTGGGGGCGCTCCCAAGTGTTCTCCGAACATCATGGCGTCGTCACGAGGGATTTCCGTATCGAACACGGTGTCGCGATGGTTGTTCCAGTCCGAGAAGCCTCGTGTCAAGTTGTACTGTTCCTGAGCTTGTCCGAGGTAACCGTAATTGCTTCGATCGCGATCATCGCCATAGGTTGCCCCAAAAAAATCAGGCGGGATGTGCTTGACCGCGTCCAGCCTCAGTCCGTCGGCCTTGGTGCGGTCCATGAGCCATCGAACGGCCCTGTTCAGGTAGTCCTCGACGTACTCGGAGTAGTAGCTCTCGTTCGCCTTGAGGTAGGAGATTGTCAAACCGTTGTCTTTTCCGAATCCGACGTAAGTGCCGTTGGCGTCGCTGTAGTAGAATTCCGGGTTGTTCGGGTGACGAAGAAACTTGATTTTATCTGTGGTGGCGCCCTCCCATGATCCGAAGTTGCGGTTGGTTTTTCCGGGTTCGGTGGCGATGTCCGCCAAGTCCGCCAAACCCAAGTTCTGAACCTGCCACTCGCTCCACCATTCGCGAACGTTGTCCCATTTCCGGTAGTAACCGTCCTCCGTCCGCCTAAGGTGAAAATCTTCCGGACGCATGCCGGGATAAAGGTCGTGAGGGGCGTGATCGTTGTACCCGGGAACCTCGAACGCCCGGTGGTTCATGATGTTGTCGAAGTAAACCCTTATGCCGAACCTGTGCGCCGTCTCAATCATGCGGTTCAGTTCGGCCTCCGTTCCATATCGGATCCCGAAAGTCCCTCTCTGCTCTCTCCCTCCCAAGTCCAGTGGGTCCCAGAGGTCGTATCCCACGGATAGACCGCCGCTACCTTTGGTCGGAGGAGGCAGCCAGAGCGAGCTGTAGCCCGCCTCGGCAAGTTCCGGCATGCGCTTGGTTATCTCGGACCAACTGGTGTTGAAGTATTGCAGCATTGCTTCTCCGCCCAACCTCAAGGGCGAGCTCACTGCAGATGCCAGAAGCAGGAACAGCCATAAAGATGGCTTCCCGGCAGTTCTCTTCAGGAAAATCTTACTTTCAAAAGGGTCGGACATTTCCCTACAACCTTTTCTTACCTTACTCCTTGCCCATGGGCAATTTCTTTGTTCGCCTTCCGATTGGACATCTGTTCGAGGCAGCAAGTTCCCCAAGCTACCCATTCCAACCGTGTCTTCCTTCCTCATCCTCTTTTTGTTCCCGATACGAAAAACCTTGAGAGATTTTCAAAAACCAACCTTCTAGAAAGATAATGAGATTCTCGAGCATTTTTCCATTCGCAGTTTTTGGCCTCTTATTTTCGGCCCATGTTTTCGGGGCGGTCCCGAATTTCTCCTGGTTCCCCAAGGCTCCTCCATTGCCGATGCCTGCGGGGGAGGTGATTCGTGTCAAGACGGTGGAAGAGTTGCTTCGCGCTTCCACCGAAGTGAAGTCGGGTTGCACCATTATGCTTGCGGACGGTCATTATCGAATGCCTCGCTACTTTGCCATCACTGCGGACAACGTTACCTTGAGGGGCGAGTCGGGTGATCGCAGCAAGGTTGTGCTCGACGGAGCCGGCAGTCGTCATGGCGAGCTCATAGGCATTACCCGAGCGAAGGGAGTCACAATTGCCGATCTTACGGTCAGGAACGTCAAGTGGAACGGGATCAAGATCAATTCCGATCAGGGGGCCGAAAAGGTCGCGATCCGCAATTGCGTGATTCACAACGTGTGGCAACGGGGAGTGAAGGCTCCCGCAATGCCGAGGGAGAAGGGTGGGGAGGGACCTCGCGAATGCAGCATCAAGTTCTGTTTGTTCTACAACGACAGGCCCAAGAAGTTCTCCGACGACGAGACCGATACGCCGTCCTCCTTCAACGGAAACTATATTGGCGGGATCGACGTCAAGAACACCATCGACTGGACGATCAGCGACAACGTCTTCATCGGTATTCAGGGCAGAACGAGAGAAGGTCGAGGCTGCATCTACATTTCGGAAAACGGTCGTGGCTGCAGGATCGAGAGGAACCTTTTCATCGATTGCGACGTTGCCATTGCCCTCGGAAACCCAAGCTTGGGATATTCGCCCATGCAGGCGATCCGGTGCATTGCGAGGAACAATTTCGTCTCGCAATGTCCGGAGACCGGAATCTTGTCCTGCTACACCAAGGACTGCATCATCGAGAACAATACTGTTTACGATCCGGAAGGCAGGTTGAGGCGACCGATTTGGGTGCAGAAGTCAAGTGAGGGACTGATCCTCAAGAACAATCTCTTGATCGGGCATCCTATTCTGGTGACGAGCAAAAGCACCATCAAGCGGACCGGGAATGCTCGATTGCCGGGCGTTGGGGACGGACCAACGGTTCGGCCCGACGTCGGTCAGCAATTTATAGGCGCCGAGGCTCTCGCCGAGGCCATTCGCCTACCGACGGTTCTCAAGGACGAGAGTGATCGGCAGGCAGTCACCAGATTGAAGCCGGGAATTCAATCCCCGGAGACCATAAAGGCGATGCGCAAGGTCCGCCAGTCGTTCAAGGGCACGTCCGGTTACGTCGCGCAGTTCGGGGATTCCATCACTTACTCGATGGCTTTCTGGACCCCGGTCGGATGGGACGAACCTCAACGCTTCCTCGACGTCGAAGACGGATTGCCCAAGAAGCCCGCAAAGCTTCGCTGGCGTGACTACGTCAAGGGAACCCGGGGGAAGGGACCGAAGCATGCCAACTATTCGGGTTGGCGGGTTGGAAATCTTCTGAAGTCGATCGATGCAGTTTTGGAACGCGAGAAACCCGAGGTCGCCATCATCATGATCGGCACCAACGACGTTGCGGGAGGGCAGGTTCCTTCCGGTTATCGAGAGGGTCTCTCTGAAGTTGTCCGCAAATGTACGGCTGCAGGTTGCATACCTATTCTCAACACCATACCGCCTCGCAGGGAAAGGGATGATGTCGTTAAGGATGCAAACAAGATAATTCGGCTTGTCTCAAGCGAGTTCGACGTTCCCTTGGCGGACTTTTATTCCGAGTGCATACGCCGTCGTCCCAACTCTACTTGGGACGGGACGATCATTTCGAAGGATGGCGTGCACCCAAGCGGGGGCAAGTCAAACGATTACAGCGAAGGAAACTTGAATAATTGCGGTTACGCTCTTCGCAATTGGGTCAATTTTCTAGTCTATCGGCAACTCTACTTTCGGGTCTTGCGCCCGGAAGAGTCAAAGTGACGGGAACGGTCGTCTTTCTCGCTCGATCTTGCCGGGGCAGGTTAGCATAGAGGTCCCTATTTGTTTTACTGCAGTTCGTATTTTCGACGGAGGGAGGCCAGACGGGCTTTCATTTCTCTCAGAGTGTTTTCGTATTCTGGGTTTTCATGTTCGCTTCGCATTTCTCGGGGGTCCTCTTGAAGATCGACCAAGTTCCATTCCGCACTTCTGGGAAAGTGAACCAGCTTGTACCTTTCCCCGCGAATTCCGTAATGGGCAGGCACTCCGTGCCCTCCCGCCTCGTAGTAGTGGTAATAGATGTCCTTTCGCCATTCCGCCTCTTGGTTTTGCAGCAAGGGCATCAGGCTTCTTCCCTGCATCTCCTTTGGAATTATAGTCCCGGCGGCTTCTAGGAAGAAGGGCGCGAAGTCGATGTTCTGGGTCAGTTGTGTGATTTGAGTCCCAGCCTTGATTTTACCCGGCCAACGCATGACCAAGGGCATCTTTAGCGACTCCTCGTAAATCCAGCGCTTGTCGTACCAACCGTGCTCGCCCAAGTAGAATCCTTGGTCGGAGGCGTAGATCACTATGCTGTTCTCGCTCAAGCCAAGCTTGTCCAATGATTCCAGGATGCGGCCCACTCCATCGTCCACCGCGGCCACGCAGCGGAGGTAGTCCTTCACGTATCGCTGGTATTTCCAACGTACGAGCTCTTTGCTCTGCAGGTTCGACTTCAAAAACGCTTCGTTCTTCGGACCGTAGGCGGCGTCCCACGCTTTTCTTTGCTCCTTGCTCATCCGTCCGAGAAAAGAGTTCATGTATTTTGCGTAACGTTTGTCTTCGTGACCCTCGACCTTGAGGTCGTAGAAAAAGGACATGTGAGCGTCGATGCCCATCTTGTGCTTGCCCAGAACGGATGCCCGTTTCGAGTAGTCGTCGAAGAGGGTGTCGGGTTCGGGGATGGAAACGTCGTCGTACTTGGTTAGATACTTTGGCCCCGGCATCCAGTTCCTGTGCGGAGCCTTGTATTGGCACATGAGAAGGAAGGGCCTATCCTTTTTCTGCTTCTTGAGAAAATCGAGCGCCAAGTTAGTGGTTACTTCCACGGAATAGCCGGGAATGGTCTTTTTCCCCTCTGGCGTGCGGTAATCGGGTCTGTAGTAGCTTCCTTGCCCCGGATAAACCATCCACTCGTCGAATCCCGTGGGTTCTGTCCCCAAGTGCCACTTCCCGAAGACCGCGGTCCTGTAGTCGACTTTTCGCAACAGCTTCGGAAAGGTCGTTTGTTCCGGGTCGAATCGGTTTCCGTTTCTCATGAAGCCGTTCTTGTGGCTGTGTTTTCCGGTGAGAATGGTCGCCCTGCTGGGACCGCAAATGGAATTTGCGCAGAAGTTGTTCCTGAAGATGGCGCCTTCCCTGGCTATCCGATCGATGTTCGGAGTTCGGTTGATCTTTGAACCGTAGGCCGAAATGGCCTGGGTGGCGTGATCGTCGGAAAAGATGAAGACGACGTTAGGTTTCGCGCTTCCCCAGAGGGTCGCTGCCAGAAAAGTTAGAAAGGGGATTCTCGTGATTCTCATGATCATTTTTCAGGATTCTTGATCAGTAAGGGTATTCAATGTCTTTTCAATCCTTTCTTTCCGCTGTTTCTTGCCTTGCCGACACTCGTCGGAAGTTCAGCTCTTGCCTCTATCTTGACTCCTCGAAGCTTGGATGTTTCCCTTTGGGAATGAAACTCTTCTCTACTTTCTTTTCGCGTTCATCCATAGTCCTTGGACCGAGAGGGAATCATGGTCCGTTGCAGGTTCGCCTGATCTTGAACGTTTGTTTTTGCACGCTTTTTTCAGTTTCGGGAATCTTGTGTCAGATTGGAGCGAAGGAGACCAAGGCAGGCGGTGCCTCGACCTTGCGGGTCATGAGTTTCAATATCCGGTTGGGGGTAGCCAAGGATGGTCCAAATCATTGGGACTTGCGCAAGAATTTGGTCGTCTCGACAATCAAGAATTTCAATCCCGACCTTCTTGGGACTCAAGAAACCCATCCCTTTCAGGCGGACTTCCTGCAAAAGGGGTTGCCTGGGCACGCCTACTACGGCGTGGGGCGAATGAAGAATCCGAAGTCGGGCGAGCAATGCGGTTTGATGTATCGCAAGGAACGTTTCGAATTACTCGGCTCGGGTACCTTTTGGCTTTCGCAAACGCCCGGCAAACCCGGCAGCAAAAGTTGGGACTCCTCGCTTCCGAGAATCGCCAGTTGGGCGAGGTTGCGCGACAAGAGCGACAGGGGTAGAGAGTTCACTTTCATCAACACGCACTTCGATCATCGAGGTCGCCAGGCCCGACTTGAGGGAGCAAAGATTATCCGCAGACACGTTGGAGAACTGGGAAAGAATGCCAGGGTGATCATCACCGGAGATTTCAATGCGGGCGAAGGCAGTGGTCCTTATCGAGCTCTGATCGGTTCGAGTTCCGAAGACCAAGCCAGTATTGTCGATACCTATCGCATTGCTCATCCCAAGCGCGTTGAGGGCGAGGGCACTTTCAGCGCATGGTCCGGGAAGCGTTCGGGCAATCGCATCGATTGGGTCTTGCATACGCCTCATTTCCTTACGCTTTCCGCGAACATCGACCGTTACAACGATTCGGGCAGGTATCCGTCCGATCATTATCCGGTTACGGCCATTCTGAAGGCTCGTTGAGAACTTAGCCGGAACCGTTCCTCAAGACTCCAGCGCTCCAAGCTTGTTGCGGTGGAGTCTTCTTTCCTCAGCGAGGGCGTAGTTGGGTTCTGTCGGCAACCTTGCGGTCGAGCAAGATCGCCTCGTAGTCGAGCTCTTTCTTTCCAAAGGAGACACGCATAACGTGATGGCCGGCGCCAGCCATGCCGGGAGCCTTGAGGTACCACCGGTCGCGATGAGGACGACGTTGGGACACGCCGAGACCACCTTCACCTACGTAAACGATCCCTGTTGGGTCTTGTTTCTCGTTGCGGATGGGAACCGTTCGCTTGATGACGTGTCCGTCCGACTCGACTACCAGATCGACGTTGAATTGCTCGAACAGGGGCACCCAGAACTTCTTGGGGGAACCGGGCTTTTTCACCGCAGGCCATGCCGGGCGATGGTATTCCGCGAGAAGCCAACGAACCTCCGGGCGCAAACCTTGCAAGGTTTTGCCGAGCCACGCGCGCTGGGAACCCCCGGCGCTGATCTCGGAGTTCAAGGTGATCAAGGCCACCTTGGGCGAAAGCTTTGTGCTGAAATAATTCTTTCCGGAAGATCCGGGAGAGTCGAAGATTTCGTCGTATAGGGGACCTCCGTCATGATTGCCTCTTGTAGGAATGATCGGCAGCACTTTTCCCGAAGCAGGCACCGTAAGCTCGTGTTGACTAAGCCATCGGGACCACTGGCTCCAACTCTTGCCGCTCGAGATGTAGTCGCCGCCGTGGGCGAAGGCGATCAAGTCCTCGTCTTCCTCTGCAAGTGCAGCCATCAAGAGGTTGACCTGGGCACGGGCAAAGTGACCAGAACGGGAATCTCCGCCGAAAAGGAGGTGGAATTCGCGATCGTCGGAAGGGGCGGTCGTGAAGTGCATCGGGGGAGATGACTCGCCGTCAGACGTAATCACGAAGCGATAAGTTGTGGAAGGTTTCAGGCCTGTTAACTTGGCATGGTGATAATGCTCTCCGTCTGCCCCTGAATAGGGGCCGTCGCGATGGGACGTGACCACTCTGGAGGTATTCGGAGTGTTATTTCCCGATGCGTGGACTCCAATGCTGACTTGATGGCTTTTGCCTTTGGTGGCCGTCGTCCAAGATACGGTGGCCGAGGTCGCCGGGTCTTTGGTCCAGATGACCCGCCATTGGGAAGGTCCTTTCCCCGCTACCTTGGTCAGGCCGGACATGCGGCTCTCGACGTGTTTCTTGTCGAGCCATGGAGCATCCTTCTCCGCTGCTTGAGCCAAGGAAAAGCTGATTAAAGAAAAGACGAGAGGGGGGAAGAACAATTTCTTTGTCATTTTTGAGTGCGGTTATTAAAAAGACTTCGCCAATGAAACCACAAGAGCAAGGGAATTCCACCGTTGCATATGCGAATGAACAGGTCGTGCCATCGCTCCCACCCGAAGGCCGTCATGCGACTCAGGGCGGTGACGACTCCCCATATCGCCATCCACAGGGCTACCCAACGAAGTCTCTTGGGCAGAAGGATCAGCCCGGCGAGAATGAAATCCTGTATCGCGATCCACGGCAGGGCAGCCTTGGCGAACAATTCGCGTTCCCCTGCCGCTTCCCAATCTTCTCCGAAGAAAGTGTCCATGGAGCCGAGAATGAGATCGATGAAATTGGGCTTCAGCCACCAACAGCTGAGACCATGTCCGACAAAGGTTCCTGCAACTGCGAGACGCAGAGCCCACTCCAAGCGAAGGTCCAGGCTCTTCTTTTGCCAGAGCAACAGCAACGCAATCGGGGCAAGGTAACGTACTGCATGGCCATATGGATCTGTGGCGTGAAAGGGATTCCCCGGATTTGCTCTCCAGGAGAAGAATGCCTCGCCCAAGGTCCATGCTGCGACAAAGCAAAGGAGCAGGGTTTCGCAGCGCGAGGGCCATGAGCACCCGATGGTTCCGGTCGGTCTAAGGATTCCCAGCGTCGGCAAGGCCAACACCGCGATCCATAGAATGATCGCCGCCCAAGCGTCCACGCCACTTACGATTCCGTCACCAAGTGATTCCAGCAGCAGGGAGTTCAAGGAAGAAGGTGTGGATAGTTTAGCCGCATATCCCGCGCATTGGACCACAACCAGCCACCGCAGAAACCAAAGCAAGCGGCGCGATTGGCAGTCATCTTTTTCTTTGTTCGGGGAATCCATTGAGCAAGGGCGGACGATGTTAACTTTTCGGCAAGGTCGCGAGACCAAAGGAGGATGGAGGTGAATATCCTGTAGTAGAATCTTGTGAACTGCATGGTTTTGTTCTTCTGCGAAAAGGTTTCTTCTTGTTTGTGCCCTCATGACAGGCTAACGGAAGGTCATGAAAAGAATCGTATTGCTTCTTCTTTTGTCTCTTGTCCCTAGCTTGTTCGCTCTCGGAATGCCCAACATAGTTTTTGTACTTTGCGACGACTTGGGCTATGGAGACGTGCGTTGTCTCGCCCCCAAGACCTCGAAGATTCCGACTCCTCGCGTCGATCGCTTGGCCAAGGAGGGGATGATCTTCACTGACGCCCACTCCGGGTCATCCGTCTGCACTCCCACGCGGTATGGTTTGCTGACGGGGCGATACAGTTGGCGTACCCGCCTCCAGCAAGGCGTGGTCCAAGGCTTTGCTCCCTGTCTTATCGACAAGGACCGCCCGACCGTAGCGAGTTTCCTGAAGCAGCAGGGCTACCACACGGCGATCATCGGCAAATGGCACCTCGACTTCAAGTATCTGGATCCCAAGAGCGGGAAAGAGTATTCCCGAAAAAAGTTCAAGAGCCCTCCGGTGGGGGCGAAGATTCCGGACGGTCCTCTTCATCGCGGCTTCGACCATTTCCGCGGCTTTCATCATGCCCGCAACATGGAGGCGGTGATCGAGGACGACGAGGTCATCGCCCACGACCCGCCGATCAACATGCTGCCCCGCCTGACCCGCGAGTCGGTCAAGTACCTTGAGTCGCGCAAGGGTAAAAAGGAGCCTTTCTTCCTCTACGTTCCGCTGGGTTCGCCCCACACCCCCATTTTGCCCACCTCGAAGTGGCAGGGGAAGAGCGGCCTCGGCAAGTACGGTGATTTCGTGATGGAGACGGATAACGTGGTGGGCGAGATCCAGAAAGCACTCAAGCGGATCGGCCAAGCGGAGAACACGCTCTTCATTTTTTCCAGCGACAACGGATGCTCCAAGGCGGCCGGCATCGGGAGCCTGGCTCAACAGGGACACAAGGTTAGCGCCCACTTGCGCGGCTCCAAGGCAGACCTTTGGGACGGCGGGCACCGCAT
>CAZNWO010000063.1:0-17685 GCA_964576585.1 uncultured Puniceicoccaceae bacterium
TCGAGCAACCCTACGTCGCCGAGACCGCCGCCGACGTCACCGACAACTAAAACAGCCTCGCACTCGTTATCGGCAATTGCCGACACAATGCCGACCAAGTTGCTGCGGTCGCTACGATACCCGCAGCGACCATGCGGAGGGAGAAAGAAACCTTAACCCGAACGACGGCGGGAGAACTTGCTCTTGAACTTCTCCACGCGCCCGGCGGTGTCCACGAAGCGCTTCTCGCCGGTAAAGGCGGGATGCGAGTCCATGGTCACGTCGCGAACGACGACGTGATGATCCACGCCCTCGTGGTTTTCGGACTTGCTTGAACCCATGGTGGAGCGAGTGTAGAATTTCTTCCCACTCGACACGTCGACGAAACAAACCGGATTCAATTTGGGGTGTATGTCCTTTTTCACGACTGAAATTCCCGAACTCGTATGGGGCGAGAGTAGATCAACCTTGACGCGCCTTGAAGCGCGGGTTGCTCTTGCAGATCACGTAGAGCCTGCCGCGACGGCGTACGACTTTGCAGTCGGGGTGGCGGTTCTTGAGGGTCTTGATGGAAGAGACTACTTTCATTTCAAAAAAACCATAAAATAGAAAAGAGCCCCGCCAGTCAAGTCCGGAAGAAGGTGGCGCAGGGAGTTGGGAAGCCTCCTCTTTCTGCTTGCGCTCGATGCCCTTGATCTAGATTATATGACGCCCTTATGAACGAGCAATCCCCCGAGGAAGGCGAAGTACGCCGCAAGAATTTTCAAGACGTCACGTTTCTGGACGGTGATTCCCTGAGCCGGTACGTGACCGACACCGGGAAGATCCTGCCCCGCAAGTACACGGGGCTTTCCCCAAGCCAGCAACGCCGGGTTTCCCGTATCATAAAGACCGCCCGGCACATGCAGGTCGCCAAGTAGGGCCGACCCTTGCCAAGCGGAGCCGTCTTCCGTTGAAGAGGCTTTTCGGGACCACGCGCGAGGATTTGTCCGCCGTTGCGGAAATCCTGCGCTCGGGAGACGTCGTTGCCTTGCCGACTGAGACCGTCTACGGGTTGGCTTGCCTAGCCTTGGACGCAACGGCCGTGGCAAAGGTGTTCGCAACCAAGAAGCGACCGGCGGAAGACCCGTTGATCGTACATGTCGAGGATGCTTCCCAAGCGGCAAGGGTATGCGAGACCGATGAAAGGTTCGCTAAGTTGGCCGAGGCATTCTGGCCCGGACCGCTGACCTTGGTGCTGCCCAAGAGGCCGTGCGTACCCGAGTCGGTGACGGCAGGCTTGCCCACGGTGGCGGTACGCTCGCCCGGGCATGCCGTGTTCGGCGAAGTCCTTCGGCTGGTCGGGGAGCCTTTGGCGGCGCCGAGCGCAAACTTGTTCGGCAAGGTAAGCCCCACTAGGGCCGAGCACGTCACGGAGAGCTTCGGTCCCGATCACCCGCCCGTCGTCGACGGAGGACCCACCGATATAGGCATCGAGTCCACCGTGCTGGACTTGAGCGCGGGGAAGCCTCGGATCTTACGACCAGGACCAATCTCGAGATCGGCGATCGAGGAGACGCTTGGCGAAAAGGTTTGCGATGGGGAAAAAGCGGACGGTGAACCTGAGGCGCCGGGACAGAAGTCACCCGGACTGCTTCCGGGCCACTACCGGCCCAAGGCTCCCTTGAGGATTTTCCCGGACGAGGAAGCCATGGCGAAGTTCCTGAAGGAATCCGAAGACCTGCCCACCGGAACGGTAGTCCTGTTTCACGGTCGCGATGATCGCTCTCCAGACGACCTGCGGGAGGCGACGAGCTTGTTTCTCTCCATGCAAGGCAGCCCTCGGGAAATCGCCCGCAACCTATACGCCCGCCTAAGAGAAGCCGATGCTTCGGACACGGTCCTGATCGTGACGCACCTTTGCGAAGAAACGGGCATCGGACGAGCCGTGAACGATAGACTCAGGCGGGCATCCGAGGGGAACTAATTGCGCTTTTTCAGTTTCGGCTTGTTTTCCTGAGCGGGCTGAAGCATGTTGTTTTGTTTCTCGTTCACTCCATGCCCATAGAAAAAACCCATCGTTTTAATCCTATGAAAAGCAAGCTTACGATCCTTGCCCTTGCGGGAATGCTCGCCCTGCCCCAACTGAACTTTGCCCAATCCGACAAGGAGCTAAGGGACCCGGACTTCCTTCGCTCCCAATACAACCAACTTGCGGCCAAGCACAACGCCTTGATCGAGCGAACCAGGATTCTCATGGTTCAGAGACAAAACGCCCCGCAAGCGCAGCCCCCATCGGCCGAAGCGGAAGCCATTTCTCAAAGGCTGAGGAATATCTACGAACAGAAGCTGGACAATTCCGATGCAAAGCTCAATGAAGCCGAGTTGAAGCTGAGCAGGCTTGAGAGGCGCAACCAAGCCCTGACCAACGAACTGGCTGTGCTGGAAGACTCCAACAGCAGACTTCGCAACCAAATGAATATGCTCACAGCCGAAGAACGCGACTTGGCGGAAAGAGGCAAGGAACTGGCCTTGGAGAACAGGAGGCTAGTAGTGGGCAAAAAGAAAACCGACGCCAAGGAAAGGGAGATGTTGGCGAGGTTGCGCAACGTCGACGCCACCAACGACAGCCTGAAGCGCAGGATGAAGGATGCCAGCGAAGACAGACAGGCCTTTGAGACAGACAACAAGAAGCTCGCCGCGAACGTCAAGAGCCTGGAGGAAATCGAGACCGACCTCCGTGACAAACTCGCTCGCAACGAGCTGCTGAGAGAGGACTTGGGCGAAAGAGTCGCCGAACTGGACTTCCAGAGGGGAGAACTCGGGCGAAAGGGCGACAAGCTGAAGGAGGAGAACGATTTGCTCAAGGATGAGGTATCCGAGCTCAACGCCCAGAATGCAAAGCTAGAGGGTGAAAAAACAATCCTTACCGACAGGTTGAGCGACTTGGAGGCCTCCAACTCGGATCTAAAGGACGAGAACCGAGAACTGGCCACAGATGCCGAGCTCTTCAAGGAACAGTTGTCCGATCTGAGGACCGACCTTGCCAAACTCGAGGCGGAGGAAAACCGATTCGCCGACAAGCTCGCCGGCATGAAGGATGCAAACCAACTCCTCCATAGAAAGACCAAGAAGCTGGAGGATGAGAGGAGCGACATGAACTCGGCCGTAAAGCTGATGGACGTGGAATTGCAGGAAATGAGTGCCCGCGAGCAGGGCAACGTCTCCAAACTTCAGAGGATCGACCTGGAGAACCAAGAGCTCTCTAGGGAGATCTCGGCTCTGGGAGACGACAAGAACATGCTCAGGCAACAGGTGGACGGCCTGAGCGCCGAACTCGCCCAAGCCACTGCGGGTCAAGGGGCATTGACCGCCCAGATCCGAGTTCTGGATGAAGAAAAGCAGATTCTGCGCGAGAAGCTTCTCTCGGTAGCCAGAAACGACGAGAGCTACCGCCAACAAATCGAACAGCTTACCAGAAGAAACGAAAACCTGATGTCCCAACTCAACTTGACCAGAGAGCAAAGAGTGAGGCTGAGGAATGCGGTAATAGGGGCAATCGACGACGAAGACAAGCGTTTCACGCCCTAAAGAAATATTTCGCTAACGATCTACTCGCCGAAAACCCCCAAGGCCCGATACTTCGCGTAGCGATCCTCGACCAGCTTCTCGGGGGAAAGTTTCCCCAACTCCGACAACGACTTGGACAAGGCTTCCCTTGCCGAGCGGACAACGAAGTCCAAGTCGCGATGAGCACCTCCGAAAGGCTCGGGCAAAATCTCGTCGACCACCTTAAGCTCGAGCAGGTCTCGGGCACTAAGGCGAAGGGCTCCTGCTGCGTCGGGAGCATACTTGCGATCCTTCCAGAGAATAGCCGCGCAGCCCTCGGGTGAAATCACCGAATAATAGGCATTCTCGAAGATCAGGACTCGGTTGGCCACGGCGATCCCCAAGGCTCCACCCGAGCCACCCTCCCCGATCACGATGGCCACGACGGGAACCGTGAGAGCAGCCATCTCGCGAAGGTTCACGGCAATCGCCTCCGCCACGTGCCTTTCCTCCGCTCCAATTCCCGGATAGGCTCCGGGAGTGTCGACGAATGCCACGACGGGCATGGAGAACTTTTCCGCCATCTTCATCAATCGAAGAGCCTTGCGATAGCCCTCCGGATTCGGGCAGCCGAAATTACGCTTCAGGTTCTCCTCCGTGTCTCTGCCCTTTTGCTGCCCGAGAACCATGATTCGCCGGCCCTCGAAAAGGGCGGGACCACCAATGAGGGCGGCATCGTCGCGAAAGACTCGGTCGCCGTGAAGCTCCTGGAAATCCTGAAAAAGGCTCTCGATGTAGTCGAGGGAGTAAGGTCTCCCGGGATGACGCGACAGTTGAACCTGCTGCCATGGAGTGAGGTCCGAGTATGTCTCACGCTTGGTGCGCTCTATCTTGTCCTCGATCGCCCGCACTTCATTGGATACGTCAAGGTCAGATTCGCGCGAAGTATCGGTCAATTCCTCCAGTTGCTTTTCCAAATCTCGCAACGGTTTCTCGAAATCAAGTGTATGATCCTTCTTGTTCATAAAAGGTGAACAGCTATTTACAAAGACAAACCCCGAACGTCAACGACACCCGAAATCAGTTTTCCCCGGAGAGTTCTTCCTGCCAACCAAGAATGCGGGCCTCGGCGGTCGCCTTCTCGGCGCCTTCCTTATCTCCCATTGAAACAAGAATCCTAGAAAGGCTGACTTTTGCCGTCAAGTCCTTGGGATCCAATTCAAGAGCCTTCAAGCATGCAGCATGGGCACCGGGAAAGTCGGCAAGGGCCAGACGAACCTCGGCTAAGGCTCTCCAGGCATCGAGACAGTCGGGGGCTAAATCGACTACCTGTAGCAACTTATTCTCGGCAGCATTCTCGTCACCAAGAGAAAACTCAAGCGTGGCTTCCTCCACCAAGTCGATTGGGTCAACGTCTTCCATAGTTGCGGGAGGTATCCGCACCAGATCGAATTGGGCAAGCTAAAAAACCAGACTGGATTGATGGGAACCAAATTCGACTCGCAATTGTCTTGAGAATCATTGGTTTCCGGATCATCCTCTTGCTTCGCTAGTCCACCATCACACCTCATCCCCCCACAAATGCTTTTCGAAAAATCCGAGTTCAAAGCCCTTCTTCTACTTCATGGTCGAGACAGGAGGAGCATCGGCGCGAAGAAGGAGCTGCAGGATTTGCCGCAAAATCGAAAAATCGTCCAAGACAAAATAGACTTGGAGAAAGAAAGCATTTCGGCGACTCAGGCTGAATTGAAGGAATTGGAGACAAGGGGCAGTTTCCTTGGAAACGAGATCGCCTCCATCGAAACCAAGATCGGACAGCAGAAGACCAAACAGCTTGAGGTAAAGAAAAACGAGGAATACCAAGCCCTGCAAAAGGAGATCGACACCCTTGGCGAAACCTTGGCAAAACATGAGGACGAACAACTGGAAATCCTCATAAAGGTAGATGACTCCCGCAAAACCAACGAACTGGCCCAAGGGAAGCACGCCGAACGAGTCGTCGACCTAGAAAAGCAACTCTTGGCAATCGATGATCGCGGCAAACTTCTTGAAGAGGAAATCAAGGAACTTGAAGAGGCAATCAAGACAGCCAATGAGGAGATGGATCCGATCTTTCTTAGAGAATACGAAAGAACCAAGAAAGTGGTGCGGCGTCCACCTTACGTCGTGCCCGTCGAGGACCAGAAATGCTCGGGATGCAACCTGAGGGTGTCCAACGACGTTGTCTCCTCGATCTTGGTCGAAGAAAAGCTGACGAGTTGCGACCAGTGTGGTCGAATCGTTTACATGGAGAGATGAGCAAGAATTTCCGGGAAGCGGTCATTCGCTCCGGAGCCTTCGGGCCTTGGAGAGGAAAGTCCGGACATCATAGGGCAGGATTCCCTTCGAAAGCGGGGGGGACTCGTCAAAAGGCGAGTTCACGGCCAGTGCCACAGAAAAGATACCGCCTCCTTTGGGAGGTAAGGGTGAAAAGGTGGGGTAAGAGCCCACCGCCGCAAGGGCAACCGAGCGGGCATGGCAAACCCATTCCGATGCAAGACGAAATAGGGAGTCGGGCGGCCCGCCCAATGGCTCCGGGTACGTCGCGCCCCGCCTTGTGCGGGGATCGAGGTTCGCCTCGATAGATGAATGAATGACGGTGGCGAGTTCCGCAAGGCGCGAGTCGCTACAGAATCCGGCTTACAGCTTTCCGGGATTCACTTTCAGGCAATGCTTTGCCATTGACTAGCGCTCGACAAAAGACATTATTTATCGCCCTTTTATGGCTAACACGAAATCAGCTCTCAAGAACGCAAGGAAAACTCGCGCTCGCACCATTCGAAACCGCCCCCTGAAGAGCAAACTCAAGACTTTGGAGAAAAAATTCAGGGCCAGCGTGGAAAAAGAAAATGCCGAAGAGGCGACGGAGACAGCCAAGGCTCTATCCTCCGCCTTGGACAAGGCATTGAAGAAAAACTTGGTCCACCGCAACAAGGTTGCCCGCAAAAAGTCAGACTGCGCCAAGGCAATCTCCGGCTTGTCGGGAACAAGCAAGCCTAAGAAAGCGGCAAGCAAAGCCAAGGAGGAGCCTGAGGAAAAGCCCGAGTCGGATCAAGGCGGCGAGGAATAAAGCTTCCTGCCACCACCTACCCAAATCGGCGAGACTACTTCAAATGTGACGAGAATCGGCCTCGTCCTTCTCCGAGTAGCCGCTGTCCTGCCGATTGTGGTTCACCTTGTTCTTCTTTAGGTAAGCCTCGTAGACGTCGTCTGCGGACATTCCCAAGACCTGAGCAAGGGAAATCAGGAAGTGGAAAAGATCAACGACCTCGACCTTGGCATTCTGCTGGTCGAATTCTTGGTACTTAGCCCACCACTTCCAGGGAACTGAATCGGTGAGCTCGGCCAACTCCTGCTGCATCGCTCGAACATAATTCAAAATCCACTTTCGCTGCTCCTCTTCATCCATGCCCTCGGTGATTACACCTATGCGACGATTCAAACCATCCTGAAGTGAAAAGATTTCCTCTAACTTGTCCATAGTTGAGGCGAAACGTAGAGGTGGCGCGAATCTTTGCAAGAGGTTTCTGTTGGTTGTCGCGCAGAATCGCATCGTTTTTGATTGTAAGCCCCCATTACTAACCCTAAACGAAGGAGGCTACATTACAAATATAACAAGATACCTCGACCGAGCCCGAATACTATAAATCAAAACCCATCCGGCGGCACCAACTGAGAAGTTGTCGAGGAACCAATCGCCCTGCAACAGCAAGGCTTGAAAGATGCCGCCAAGTAAAACAGCAAGATGAAAGAGAACTCAAATAATGAAAATCCTGGCCAAGGAGCAAAGTCACGCATCCGTTCCAGGTGGTACCGAGCAAACGAGAGACCGCTCGAGGGCGACTCCAGCGGTCCCGTTGCCAGCCCGATGGGCGAAGTCATCCTGAACCCGGGAGAACAGCTCAAGGACGACCTGTCCGAAGCCAAACCTTCCCCAAGAAGAAGAGATTCCAGGGAACGCGAATCAGATGGTCCCAGAGGAAGAGGCGGTCGATCCCGAGAAAGATCCAATGACAGGGGTCGGAAGCGGGACGGCGATCGCAGAAATTCCCGGAACCGAAAGGGAAGAAGAGGAAACGACCAAAGGGAAGATCGCGACAGGAACAAGTCCGGCGAAGATTCCCCTTCTTCGGAATCCAAAGATGGAGAAGGCAAACAAAGACATCGGAGACGCCGCCGAAAAAACCAACGCCATTCCGACAAGCAATCGGGCGAAAGAAAACGCGGATCCCACCGGGAAGGTAAGGGTAAACCCGAAGGCAAAACCCAGAACAAGAGAAAGGAAGCCCCAGCCGAACAAGGAAAGAAACAGGGAATCGTGGGAAAACTATTCTCTGTTTTCGGAGGCAAGTAAGTTCACTAACCCAAAGGCGACCCGAAAAAGAAAATAGCAGCCGGCATGGAAGTATTTCGAATTCGCGGCGGATCGACCCTGCAAGGCACGGTGACGGTCAGCGGATCGAAAAACGCCGCGCTTCCAATGTTTGCCGCCACCTTGCTTAGCAAGGAAACTTCTGTCCTTGAGAACGTCCCCGACCTGAGCGACGTCAGGTTCATGGCTGAAATCCTGAGGCACCTCGGGGCTGAGGTGGAACGCATCAGCCCCAACGTCTGGAGAATTACTCCTAATTCCATCGATCACCGGGCACCGTATGAACTGGTTAGAAAAATGCGGGCATCCGTATGTCTTTTGGGACCACTTGTAGGGCGTTTGCGAAAAGCCGTGATCCCCCTTCCCGGAGGCTGTGTGATCGGGCAAAGGCCCATAGACCTTCACCTCAAGGCAATTGGTAAACTGGGTGCAAAGGCCACTATTCGCGAGGGCGACGTGTTCGTTGACGGCTCGGACCTAAAAGGAGGCTCCATGTTCTTAGGCGGCAGGCAAGGCAGCACCGTAACAGGGACGGCAAACGCATTAATGGCAGCCGCGCTTGCTCCCGGCCTAACCCGAATCGAGAGCGCCGCCTGCGAACCCGAGATTCTGGACTTGTGCCGAATGCTGCAAGGCATGGGAGCCCACATCGAGGGCATAGGTTCCCACATTCTTACCGTTACGGGTGTCGAAGAGCTAAGCGGCTGCCGCCACAAGGTCATCCCGGATCGCATCGAGGCAGGTACTTATTGCATCGCTGCAGCTATGACCGACGGCGAAGTAAAAGTACAGGGTGCGAGACAGGAGCACTTAGGAGCCTTCGCAGACAAGATGGAACAAGCGGGAGTCGAGCTAACCGCGATCGACTCCGACACAATTCTGGCCAAACGCAGCCCGAAAGGGCTTTCTTCATTGGAAATCATCACCCTGCCCTACCCCGGGTTCCCGACGGACCTTCAGGCGCAGGCTTGCAGCCTCGCATGCATGTCACCCGGACTGAGCATCCTTACCGAACGCATATACCCCAATCGTTTCATGCACATTCCAGAACTGCTTCGGATGGGAGCCGACGTATCGATCGAGGGTTCAAGCGCCATCGTCCGAGGTGGTGCGGCTATGAGCGGCGCCCCCGTCATGGCCTCGGACCTGAGGGCCAGCGCTGCCCTAATCCTAGCCGGACTAGCCGCAGAGGGAGAGACTTGGGTCCAGCGTATCTATCATCTTGACCGCGGATACGACAAGTTCGATGAAAAACTTAGGAACTTGGGAGCACAAGTGGAAAGGCTGCCCGAGTCCAGCTTGCCCAAGACACACAGCAAGAGCCAATCCTGAAGATGGACGAACCAAGCGCGACAGGCAGCGACTACCTTAGCGAAGCTCTTGAAAAGAAGGACGATGTAGACGCTGCCCTGAGGCCGCCGACCTTCGACGACTTTTCCGGACAGGCAAAGACCATCGAGCGTTTAAGGGTGGTGGTAGGCGCCGCCTCGAACCGAGGAGATCCGCTCAAGCATGTTCTGTTGTGCGGCCCGCCGGGCTTGGGGAAAACCACCCTAGCGCACATCATAGGGAGGGAACTGGAAAGGGAAATCAGGATCACCTCCGGGCCAGTCATCGACAAACCAGGCGATCTGGCGGGTCTGTTGACCAACCTACAGGAAGGCGACGTCCTTTTCATCGACGAAATCCATCGCCTGCCCAAAACAGTCGAGGAATACCTATACTCGGCAATGGAGGACTTTCGGATCGACATCATGATCGACCAAGGCCCGAATGCAAGGAGCGTGCGACTCGAGATTCCTCGCTTCACCCTTGTCGGAGCCACCACACGAGTCGGCTTGCTAACCGCTCCAATGAGAAGCCGCTTCACTTTGCAGACAAGGCTCGACTATTACGCCCGCAAGGAGCTTACGAAAATCGTCAAGCGCAGTTGCAGTCTACTGGAAGTCGAGATCGACGACGATGGAGCAAATGAAATTGCCGGTAGAGCGAGAGGCACTCCGAGAATCGCAAACAACCTCATCCATTTCGCCCGAGACTTTTCCGAGCAAAGGGGAGATGGGAAAATAACCAAGAAGCTTGCGGCCCAAGCCTTGGAACTACTTGAGATTGACGCAAATGGCCTCGACGAGATGGACAAACGAATCCTCCAAGTCATGGCCGAAAACTACCGAGGCGGCCCAGTTGGCTTGGGTACGATAGCCGTTGCCGTGAACGAAGAGGAACACACCTTGGAGGAGGTGCACGAGCCCTTCCTCATTCAAGAAGGCTACATCCAGAGGACTCCCCAAGGCAGGGTGCTTGCGCCGAATGGATGGCAGGCAATAGGCTTGAAGCCGGGTGGCGACACTGATTCGAGCCAACTCAACCTGCTCTAAGAAGCAACCTCGACAACCTGAAAAGGTGGGCAAAGGAAGCGGAAAACTCTTTGGCTCGCTCATCCAGCAACTTGTCGATTTCGAGAGGCGAGATGCTTCGAATTTCGGAAATTTCGCTTGGATCAGCAACAAAAGGTCCGTCGTGGCAAAGTAGGTAGAGGCGGGCAAACTCCCATCCCGTTTCCAAGCAAGGGCTGACCCTGAGAATTTCTTCAAGCTCCATGGCAGAAACACTCAAGCCAATCTCCTCCGACAGCTCCCTGACCGCCGCCGAGAGGTATTCTTCTCCGGCATCCACATGCCCCGAACAGGAAGAACACCAGAGTCCAGGAGCTGAATCCTTGGACAAGGAACGCTGCTGCAGGAGTAATCGACCTTTGTCGTCAAAGACGAAAACATGAATGGCGCGATGGAATAGGCCACGCCGGTGAACCTCCGCCCGGCTTGCCGTGGAAACGGCACGATCCAAAGCATCCACAACATCGAAAAGCTCCGATTCGCTTGATGAAATTTCACTTCTCACGAAAACAATCGCAAAAAACCCTTGGCTTAACCGCAAGTACGTTTTTTTCTGTTTCGCCGTGGTGGTAAGCTTCAAGATTCTTGCGTCGAGCAGTTCCGGAAATGCCGGCCTGCTGCAAACATCGGACTCCACAATCCTTCTCGATGCAGGTCTCTCCGGAAGAAAGCTCGCCGCCCTGCTTGCTGAGGAAGGAATCAAGCCCGGCGACCTCGATGCTATTTTCCTGACACACGAGCATGCGGATCATACTGCCGGCATTCGCGGGCTCTCCAAGCAGGCGGACGTCCCGGTCTACGCAAACCGAGATACGGCCCAGGCGGTTCAGGCATCCCTGAAAAACAGACCCAGTTGGAAGATTTTCGAGACTGGAGAACCATTCACTTTCAAGAACCTCAGGGTTCATCCTTTCAGCGTTCCTCACGATGCATACGATCCCGTAGGCTTTCACTTGGAATGGGGTGGAGAAGACTTGTTCAATCCGCCGGGCAGCCTCGCGTGGGTCACCGACCTTGGTCATGCCCCGAGGCTGGTTAGGGAAAAAATTGCCGGAGCAGCCATTTTGGTGATCGAGGCAAATCATTGCTCGGAAATGCTCGAAAGAGATACCAAGCGCCCATGGAGCCTAAAGCAGCGAATCAGCGGTCGCCACGGACACCTTTCCAACCGGGCGACACTTGAGCTCCTAAACTCGATCGAGAATCCTCGGTGGCAGGAAGTCTATCTCATGCACTTGAGCAAGGACTGCAACGACGTTGATCTGGTTCGAAGCTCCTTTGCGGGCTTGCGCGGCAATGGCCGATCTCCGGCAACGTTCGTCGTGGATCCAAACACCTCCGAGGCAATTCCCGCGTGAAGGCTTTTCATCGCCAAACCAAAGTCATCGCCACCATCGGACCCGCCTCTGAAGAGGAGGACATACTTGAAGCCCTTCTAAAGGAAGGCGTTGCCATGTGCAGACTGAACATGGCACACGCCGATCACGGTTGGACTAGAAAAATCACGCGAAGAATTCGAGAAGTGGGTAAGCGCCTAGGTAGAGAACCTGCGGTGATGATGGACGTAAAGGGGCCGGAAATACGAACAGGTTATCTGGAAACACCCATAGAACTGGAGGAAGATCAGTTGCTCGACTTGGTCCACAAGCCCGACAGGCATCAAGCGGAGAACGCTCCACTGTTGGTGGAGGTCAACTACAAGAAGTTGTCCGAGCACCTCGAGCCGGGCGGATTGGTCATGCTGGACAACGGGATGATTCGACTGGAAGTGCTCGAGACCGAACCAGGAAGAACCCGATGCAAGGTCATCGAACCAGGTTTGCTAAGCAGCAGACGTCATGTAAATTTACCTGGAACCGAAGTGGATTTGCCTTCCCTCACCGAAAAGGACAAAGGCGACGCCTTAGTCGGAATCGAGGAGGAAATGGATTACTTCGCACTATCCTTCACCCGCAATGCAAAATCCATCGAGGTTTTGCGGAAATTTTTGGAAAGCCATGGTTCCGATGCGAAGATAATTGCGAAAATCGAGGACCAGTCATCGGTGGTGAACCTGGATGAAATCGTCCAAGCCGCCGATGGTCTCATGGTCGCAAGGGGAGACTTGGGCATCGAGTGCCCATACGAGGAACTCCCCATCATCCAGCGACGAGCAGTGGGAACTTGCTTGGCCAATGGCAAACCAGTGATCGTGGCCACGCATCTCCTCGAGTCCATGATTGACTCACCCGTGCCAACAAGGGCGGAAATCAGCGACATTGCCAACGCGGTGAATGAGGGCGTCGACTGCCTGATGCTAAGCGGAGAAACCACTAAAGGCGAACGCCCGGTGGAATGCGTGCGCATCATGAACAGGATAGCCAAGAGGATGGAGATGGAAATCGAGCCGGGTTTGACCGAGGAATTAAGGCTCTTTAGGCCGATGGCGAAAATGCTTCATTCCGCCGCCGCCTTTGCGATGAAACTGGAAAGAGCCGGCATCCTAGTTTTCACTAGGAGCGGCGACTTGGCGGAAAAGCTGGCTGCACTGCGCCCGAATCAGGCTCCCGTCTTCGCCTTCACGGACACGGAAGGCCTTCATCGGCGGCTGAGGCCTCTTTGGGGAATAGATCCGTTTCTAATGCAGTTTTCGGAAGATCCGGAAAAAACCGTGTCGGATGCGATCAAGCGCCTGAAACAAGAGGATAGAATCGAGAAGGGTGATCAACTGGTAGCAGTGACGAACGTCTTGGCCCACGGTAAGATAGTGGAAAGCATTCAATTGCTAAAGATTGATTGACCTCCCGAACAATGCTCACCTGACTTTCCACAACAACCAGAGGGAAAGGCAACCCAAGAACACGACAGGTAGGCCCGCCGCCCACTGAACGGATAAAAGCCCGGCCTCTCCCAAAGAATCGCTTCCTGTCCGCACCAAGTAATAAAGGGCGAAGACTCCGAGGGCACGAGCCAAACCTGCAGCAGCTGAACGACCATTGCCGAGCAAGGCAAAGGGAACCCCCAAGGTCACGGCCAAAAGGCAGCCAGGTGCAGTCCAGGCCAAATGAGCCTCGCGAAGGACATAGGGTCGAATCTTAGCATGATTGGAGTCGACCGAAGAATTTTTTACGAGACGCAATTCCTCGAGGGAAAGCCGACTGGGCTTTTTTCTCAAAAGCTCATGGAGCTTGGGATCGTCACGCACTTCAGGCAAAGTCAATCGATGGAAACTCTTGTTTATTATGGGAACCGGCACAAGGTTTTCTTCCCCAGTCGATTCCTTGGAGAACTCCTCGTCGACTGCAATCCCCACACCGGAAGGATCAGGGAATGGCACGCCTTCGGATCCCTCGAAACCAAGAAACCTGCCTTCGAGAAAAAGCCACGAACCATCCTCTTGTCGGAACGCCCGCTCGGAACGAATGCGAAAAAACTCAGAACCTGAATCACGCCTCGCATATAGGTGAACGTCTTCTCCGGAATTCTTTTGGGAAGAGAACTTGCGAAAGAACCAACGACGATTAGCCTCTCGGCAATCCATTTCGAAATTATCGATCATCCCTACTCCCTGTTTCTTCCCGGCAAACTCACCAAGCATCATCTGAGCCATCTGCATCGAATGGGAACTCCATGTCGCATTTAGGTAGTAGGTTATTCCGGAAAGAAGCAAAGCTGCACACAAAAGCACCCTTACCAAACGCAACAAAGGAATACCCCCAGATTTCAGGGCAGTGAGCTCTTGATTCCTACGAAGCCTCGCCAAGGCAAAAAGAGTAGACAAAAATAGGGCGACTGGCAAAAGCCAAGGCAGGTAGGCAACCATCAGATGGGCGTAATAGACGATTATCTGGGAAAAACCTGCTGAACCACTGGAAAGATCTGAAACGTTGTTCGAGGCGTCCTGCAAGATAAGCAAGGCCAAAAGAGAACCAAGCACAATGCAGAATACCTTTGACCACTCGGCCAAGACATATCGATCCAACACGGACATTTCGGGAACTCGGGCGGATTAGTCCCAATAGGTGCAAGCCTTTAGAACTTGCTTTGCATTGTCTGTCACAAGATTGTTCAATCTCCGAAAGAAACAATGCCAACAAACAACCAAAGTCAAATGAAGGATTTCAGAAGAATCACGAAGATCACCACCACGATTCTAGCCCTTTGCTTCCTTTCGCAGATGAATCTGACGGCCGATGACAACAAAACAACCGAAACCCTTTCTCAACCCGACAAGACCATACTCGCAACGGGAGAAGACCACGGAGATGAAAAGACAAGCAGCGGGAATTTCCAAGAATTCATAGACGCCTTCTTCGGGGAATATGTGGTGGAGCCGATCGCAGCTCTCTTGTTCTGGAAAATTCCAGGATTGGAGATGCCTTTGGTTGTGGCATGGCTTCTATTTGGCGCCCTGTTCTTCACGCTTCGCATGCGCTTCGTAAATCTCAGGCTGTTCGGTCACGCCATCGACTTGGTCAGAGGTAAACATGACACAAAGGAGCAGGAAGGCGAAGTCACTCACTTCCAAGCCTTGACGACGGCCCTATCGGCAACGGTAGGACTAGGCAACATTGCCGGAGTGGCAATTGCAATAGGAACCGGTGGGCCGGGAGCAACCTTCTGGATGATTCTCGTAGGGTTCCTTGGCATGTCATCCAAGTTCACCGAATGCCTTCTTGGCCAGAAGTATAGGAAAGTTCGTGCAGATGGAAAAATCATGGGAGGGGCCATGCACTACCTGTCGGATGGGCTGAAGGAGCTGAAGCTAACGCACCTCGGAGGATTGCTTGCGGGGTTATTTTGCATTCTTTGCATCGGGGGATCCTTCGGCGGAGGAAACGCCTTTCAAGTGGTTCAGTCCTTGGACTTAATCCAATCTGTATTTCCCTCGCTGGCATCCTTTCCCTGGGTCTATGGGTTACTCATGACGATACTAGTCGGTCTAGTTATAATTGGAGGAATTAAGAGCATAGCCGGAGTAGCCTCAAGGATTGTACCAGCCATGTGCGGCATTTACTTGCTCGCCTGCATAGCCATTCTTGCGATGAACTTCGATGCCATACCCGGGGCCTTTTCATTAATCTTCGAAAGCGCATTCAGTTTCGAGGCGGGCTTAGGAGGCTTTTTGGGAATCCTCATAATTGGCGTCAAGAGAGCGGTCTTTTCGAACGAAGCAGGAATTGGATCAGCAGCTATTGCGCACTCGGCGGCAAAGGTTTCTCATCCAGCCGAGGAAGGTATAGTCGCCCTGCTCGAACCGTTCATTGATACCATCGTCGTTTGCACGATGACCGCTCTGGTCATTATCATTACGGGGGTGTACGAACCGACGAGCTTCACGACAAACCCTGAACAGCAAGCCGTACTCCAAGGTTACATCGACGAAGACAAGGGAGGAGCCTTGACCTCCGAGGCAATGAAAAGCGTGATTCCATGGTTCCCGTACGTATTGTCGGTTGCAGTTTTTCTTTTTGCCTTTTCGACAATGATTTCCTGGTCCTACTATGGCGAGCGTTGCTGGGTATGGCTTTTTGGCGATGGCTCATCATTGATCTACAAGATCATCTTCCTTCTTTTTTCATTCTTAGGCTCACTGATTACTGCAACCAACATATTGACCTTCAGCGACTTGATGATTCTTGGCATGGCGTTCCCCAACATCCTAGGACTACTCATCATGAGCGGTGTGGTTAGTAGAGAATTGAAGAACTATGAAGCAAGACTCAAGAATTCAGGTAAAGCTTGAAGCTTGTACACAATCCGATTCCAGCCATAACTTTAATCTATAGAAAAAAAGATGAATTTTTATTATTTTTTTGCTTTCCTCGCATCCCCGAGTTACTTTATATGAACTTACCTTTACCTCAACCTCGGCAACACAACTGATACAACAGTAATTTTATTCCCCTAAAACCATGGACGACGATACCGTACATATTTCAGACTCGGAAGATGCCCAAGCTGCAGTTTCCCGACTTGTGAAAGTAATCGAGAACTGGGCATCGAAGGAAAGCCAGAAAAACGACTACGAACTCTCGGCTTTCGGTGCAGCCTTGGCTTCGGGCATTGTGGCTTTCCATGAGATATCTGCAAAGGATTGTCGAACTTGCCCTGGCTTAATGGGAGCAATCTCAAGGGCTCAAAAACACTTGGAAAGGCAGCACAAGGAATTCGACTCCGAGATCGACAAGATGCACCTCAAGTTCGCTCAGGAAATGGAGGAACTCGATCTCAAGATCATTCGAGATCGAAAGGAGTTCAAGAAATACCTCGAGACACTTCTCTTTGCCGAGGAATACAACAAGCTCAGGAAGTCTGTCGGTGCAATTTTCGAAACCCTTGACGCCAAGGCCAATTATCGCGCGGATGCACCTCAGGCAGCCTCCGCACAACCAGCAGCGCCTCAAGCACAACCAGCAGCACCTACAGCGGCTCCAATGCCGGCATCTCCCCAAGGATAATTTTAAAAGGCAGTAGTCGTACTTTGCTACGAATGCATTCCTGAAGAGACTCTGCCTCTCGGACGGTTCAGCTTCCCGGCAAAAGCTTGATTCCGATTGCCAACCATACAGGCATGCTAAGCATGCAACCAAGCAGGGTCGCCAAAATCACTCTCAGGGCAACGGATTCATCACAGTCAAAGGACTTGACAACGACAATTGCGAAGATGCCCGCCGGCATGGCTGCTTGAACTACCAACGCCTCGGCAATCCATTTGTACTGGCCATCGAAGGGAAGGAATGCGACTGCAATCAGGAAAAGGGCTGGAGCTATTAGCAAGCGGGTGCAAACGCCACAAAGCTCGGGGCGCAAATCACCAGTCGGTTCACGCTTCTGCCAAAGCTCCGAGACACTGCCTCCGATAAGCAACAATCCCAAGGGAATGGCACAAGCAGCCAAAGAATCCACAATGAGAAAAAGGAATTCAGGAACTGCTTCCCTCCCTCCAAGAAAAGTCAAAGCCCCGGCGCAGATGATGGATATCGAAGGAGGGTTAATCAAGCGACGCCAACTGGGTCTCCCTCCAACCAAAACAATTACCCCAACCGTCCAGATGGCAATTTCCACGCCAAGGTTGAATACAATCAATTTGCCGATAAAGTCCTCTCCAAATAGGGTTTCTCCAACTGGAAAAGCAAAAAAGCCATAGTTGAAGATTCCGGCGGAAAAAATAAAAGAACCCCGATCTCCTTCCTTCAAACCTCCCAACCTTGCCATCAGCGCACTCAAGGCGAATCCCACCACAATGGACAAGAATCCAACGGATGGAGCGACCAACAGCAGAAGGTTCGGGTCCCTCAAGGTTGCATGATCCGTAAGGCTGGAAACAATAAAACAGGGGTAGAGCAGTCGAATGGTAAGGGTCGTAAGGGATGCATCGGCCTCCGAACG
>CAZNWO010000064.1:0-17435 GCA_964576585.1 uncultured Puniceicoccaceae bacterium
AAGAGTACCTATTGGATTCATTCGGGCAGTCTGCTGTTTTGCTCCCTCAAACCGACAATCGTAACGTTTTCTTCCCTAAAATCTTCGGCGACTTTTCACGGTCGAGGAACCATCATTCTTGAAACAACGGGGAATGGTGGCTTCAAGCTTATCCCGCTGGAAGTTCAGGGTCACTACGTTACCGAACAAGGTGGTAAAAAGGAGGCACGAGCAGCACAGCTTATGTTCGTGATCGACAAACCCTCGAAATACGGCGACGCCTACGACATCGATCTCATGCTCATGCTACGCTCAAGCAGGCTTCTGGGCATGTTTCCCGACCCGCTTCCCACCTTTGAACGCATCGGGCTCGCAATCTATTCGCAGGAGTTGAGGCTTAAGGGAAAATACAACGCCTTGATTGGCGATGCTCCCAACAAGGATACCGTGCAGCTTTGGGCATTCGAAAAATCACAAGGTTTCGAGTCCGGCTCGAAGAATGAAAATCGGAAGCCATCCTCATCCAAGAGAGGATTTTTCGGTCGTCTCTTCGGTGGAAACCGAAAGAAGTGAATCCACTCAAGGTCTTCCCAGTTTTGGCACTAGGGGCATTCAGCCTATTCGGGCAGGCTTCGACTACCGACTTGGCGAAATTAAAAATTCGAGCTCTTTCCGGCGACACCGGGGCGCAGTTGCGCCTTGGCTACCATTTCTCCAAGCTTGGCAGCTTCAAGAACCCTAAGGAGTCCTTCTATTGGTTTGAGATGGCGGCAAAGACAGGTGAGCCTACTGCTTGTCATTACCTTGGAAAAGCATACGCCTCCGGTGAAGGCGTAGTCCTCAATTCAAAGCTCTCCCAAGATTGGTATCGACGTGCCGCAATTTCAGGTGATGCCGTGGCTATGGCCAAACTAGGGGAAGCCTTGTCCGGCGAAGCCTCCCTTGAGGCGACTTGGCCAGAAGCACATGCTTGGCTTTCTCTGGCAGTTGAAAATGGCGAGGCAACTTGGGTACTGAATCGCGATAAGCTAGCAAAACAACTGACCATGGAATTACAAAAGGAGGCATCATCCAAGCTTGAGGACTTGCGAAAGGAAATTCAGGCAAAGGGTGAAAGCCCAACGCTTTCTCGTGTTTTCCCAAAGGCTTTCGGCAAATACGAATACGAGAATGGGCAAAAGTATTTGGGAGGTCTGAGAAAAGACATACCACATGGGTACGGAAGGCTTAGAACCAAGGATGGAGAATCTTACTACGGTGAATTCGACGAAGGTGCTCCATCGGGTTATGGCACCCTATTTTCAAGGGATGGTCTGATCTTGTTTACAGGTCTATGGAAGGGAGACAAAGCCGTGGCTGGGGAAAGCCCTCAAGCTAGACTGAGAGCACGACTCAACTTACCCTAAGTCTGGCTTCATCTCCGACTTTTCCAGAAAGAAAATCAGCGGCAGAGCCCATTGGCAGGGCGATCTCAAGCATGCCGAAGGAATTGACCAGAAAACAAGGGTAATCAAGCTTCGCTTCAGCATAGGTCCGAACCATAGGAAGCGCCTTACCCTTGAAATGCAGCTTGGAGGTGGAGGCCAAAGATTCCGCCTCGATGTTGGTGACGAGGTTGCCAAAGTGATCGACGAAAAGGACTTCACCAATAATTTCATCACTTCCAAGCTCGATGGAGTGACTCAACGGGCAAGTAACCAAGGAGTCCATTGGAATCTCCTCGCAAAAGTCATGGTGGTTTCGCCCGCTTGCCAGCATACCAGCCACAGGGGCAAAAAGGTCGCGTCCATGAAAGGTATTGCTGATTGAAGAAGTAACAACTTTTTGAGCATGAATGGAGAAAGCCTTGGCCCCCTCCATGACTTCCGAGAACAAACCATTGTCAGGTCCCACGAAAAAATGACCCTCTCGATACAAAACCAAAGCTTTTCTGTCCGTACCCACACCTGGATCGACCACAGCTATGTGGATCGTTCCATCAGGGAAAAACTTCCATGATTTCCCAAGGTAAAAAGCACCTACTTTCACACCAAAGGCGGGCACTTGGTGGGTAAGGTCAACAAGAGTCGCCGCAGGGCAAAACCTCAAAAGAACTCCCTTCATCTGTCCGACAAAAGGATCTTTTAGACCAAAGTCAGTAAGCAGGGTGATCGTGGGCGTCACTTAGAAAACGAAAGCCCATCGGCTTTCAACAAGGTTGACTAAAGGCTCGAATGCGAGCCGTCGCACATGGAACCTTGCAAGGAATGCTTACAGTTACAAAGGGCGTAGTTTCTGCCTTCCTTTATTTCAATACGCTCCGGAGAAAAACCAGTCCCCTTGTGGGAGCCATCACAAAAAGGTTGGTCTTCGGAACGACCGCAGGAACACCACCAATATTCACCTGGTTCCAAGTTCAGCACGGCGGGAACCTTGGAGGCTACAATAGGTTCTGGTTTGCTCACGACAAAAAATCAATGTCCTGCAGGGGGATTCTCCTGAACCGAGGCAACGTAAAGCTTGGACACGTAAATTCCAAAGAGCAAAACTACGAACATTAATACAGGAACCAAGATGACGGGAAGACGCATCTTTTTATGCCCGAACTGAGGATCGTCAATAAATTCCATAGTGATTTATAAGATGCAGGAGATGGACATTCGGGTCAATGAGGAACAATGGTAGGTGAAGGCTATTCGACAACCCATGAATCCTTGCCCGTTAGCAGGCTTTGCAAATCTCCATCACCCTTGGATTGAGCGATTTCAATCTGAGAGGAAACTTGTTTCTCGTAGGTTTCCTTCCCTTCCCGCTGACTGAGAATGCCGAGTGGAGTGGGAAACGAGGGATATGCCATCTGGGCAAGGAGATTGGCGTAGACGGTTCCGGGACTCTTGGAGTCATGAACCAATAGATCGTCCTCAGTGACTCCGTCTTCGCCAAGGGTAACCACTTCAAGCTCAAAGCCATTCAGGCGAATGCCCTTATTCCTTTCGGAACCGAATACTAAAGGAGCACCTTCTTCAAGATAGAGAATCTGGTCATCCCTGCTTTCACGCCCCGTTACGGGTTCAAAGGTCTTGTTGTTGAAAATTACGCAATTCTGGAAGATCTCGATGAAGGAAGTGCCCTTGTGAGCGTGAGCGGCCTTGAACGTTTCGACCATATGCTTCATCTCGGTATCGCTAGTCCTCGCAACAAAAGTCGATTCGCAACCCAATGCGAAGAGCAGAGGATTGACGGGATGGTCGACCGAACCTGCTGGTGTGCTCTTGGTACGCTTGCCGACCTCGGAGGTGGGACTGTACTGACCCTTTGTTAGACCATAAATCCGGTTATTGAATAGCAATACATTGATGTCGGGATTGCGGCGCAAAAGATGCATGAGGTGATTTCCACCAATGGACAAACCGTCCCCGTCGCCGGTAACCATCCAGACAGAAAGGTCTGGGTTGGCCACCTTAACGCCGGTGGCCACTGTGGGAGCACGCCCATGAATGGTATGGAACCCGTAGGTATTCATGTAGTACGGGAAACGACTGGAACATCCGATCCCGCTAACAACCACGAACTTCTCCTTGGGAACTTCTAGCTCGGGAAAGGTTCGCTGGATAGCATTCAAGATCGCATAGTCTCCGCAACCAGGACACCAACGGACATCGTTCGGCGTAACGAAATCTTTTTTAGTCAAGGGACTTGCTTCATCTGCAACGGCAGTACTCATGGCAAAAAAATCTTTAGCTTAGATGTTTAACAATTAATTCTCTCAGCTCGGATACCTTGAATGGTTGACCTTGAATCTTATTGCAAGGAATGACGTCAATCAGGTACTTGGCTCGAAGCAGCATGCTGAGTTGCCCCATGTTCAGTTCAGGAACCATGACCTTCTTGAAGCTCCTGAGAATGTCTTCAAGGTCGTTTGGAAATGGATTCAAATGACGCAAGTGTAGGCTGCTTACCGAAAATCCTTCTGCCTGCAAGTGACCTACTGCCGAAGTAATGGCTCCATATGTGCCACCCCAACCTACAACGATCAAGTCTCCCTCAGGCTTACCGTTAACTTGAATTGGCTCGATGCCATTGGCGACGGCAGCAACCTTTTGGGCCCGAAGATGAGTCATTTCTTCATGGTTGTCAGGATCGTAGCTTACGCCACCGGACTCATCCTTTTCCAGTCCCCCAACTCTATGCTCCAATCCCGGTTGCCCGGGAATTGCTTGCTTGCGAGCTAGAGTGTCGGGGTTACGTCGGTAGACTACGTATTCCTCATTAGGATCTGCAAAGCTGAAATCAATAACAGGTAAGTCTGAAACGTTCGGTATACTCCAAGGCTCTGACCCATTGGCTAGGTAAAGGTCGCTTAACAACATAACCGGCGTACTGTGGGTCAAGGCTATGCGAACCGCTTCAAAAGCACATTCAAAGCAATCGGATGGGGCAGATGGGGCAAGGATTGGAATGGGGCTATCACCATTCCTAGAAAACATTCCTTGAAGAAGGTCGCTCTGTTCGGTCTTGGTAGGCAGGCCCGTACTGGGACCACCTCGCTGAATGTTACAAATGACCAAAGGTAATTCGGTGATAGAAGCTAGACCAATGAATTCGCTCTTAAGGCAAATGCCAGGTCCACTGGTTGCCACTACGGAAAGATTGCCGGCAAAACTTGCTCCGAGGGCAACGCCCATAGCGGCAATTTCATCTTCCGCCTGAACGGTCTTGACTCCATGCTGCTTTAGAGCCGAGAGCCCTTCAAGAACAGGAGATGCAGGAGTAATCGGGTAACCGGCATAAAGAAGTTCCATGTCCGCTCGCTTTGCTGCCGAGACTAAGCCGAGTACAATTGCCTCATTGCCTGAAATCTTCCTGTAGACCCCTGGCGCCACCGCCGCCTTCGAAACCTGATAGCGATTTCGAGCAGACTCCATGGTGTCTCCAAGGTTGTATCCGGCCTTGAGGGCAAGAGTATTTGCTTTAGCAACTTCCGGGAGACGCTTGCCCCACTTTTGCTCGAAGAAGTTAATCGTAGACTCGAGTGGACGACCGTAGACGAAATACATAAACCCAAGGGCAAAGAAATTTTTGCAACGAGCTTTTTCCGAAGGCTTCAGGGGACTTTCCGCAAGTGCTTCCTTGGTCAGTCCCGTAAGGTCTATTTCGACGAGATCGTATTTTTCTCGAAGAGCAGGATCTTCCAATGGATTGGTTTCGTAACCGGCCTTCGCCAAATTGGCTTTCTTGAAAGAATCCAGATTTACCACTAGCATTCCTCCCGAGGGAAGATCGTCCAGATTTGCCTTGAGTGCAGCGGGGTTCATCGCGACCAAGGCATCTGGAGCATCACCAGGAGTGAGAATTTCTCTACTGCCGAACTGAATTTGATATCCCGAGACACCCGCTAAAGTTCCTGCAGGAGCACGAATCTCAGCAGGAAAGTCTGGGAGCGTAGCAATGTCATTGCCAGCCAGAGCGCTACTGTCGGTGAATCGTTCTCCAACGGTCTGCATACCGTCTCCGGAATCACCTGCAAATCGTACGACAGCCGAATCAATCTCTTCTAGGTTATCTTTGGCTTGAATCATAGCCTACTAAAATGGAAATGGAAAAATAGAAATGAAGTAAAGCTAAGCGATGCTTGAACACTCGCGCGCGAGCTATTGCAACCAAAATTAGTAAAAAATTCAAACGACCGAACACAAAGCAAATACAAATCAAGGAAATCGAAATCGCTTCATTTCACGAATCATCATCAATCGGCAGGGGAAATTTTAGTAGGTTAAAAGCCAGAGAAATACGATCCTTGTCCGAAAGATTCATGTGCACTCCGTGAGACAAAGACGATGGGAAAAGAATCGCGCTACCCTCGAAACAGTCCAACTCAAAGTCGTCATGATCAGGAACTCGAAAAAAAATATTCCCGGAATCCTCTGTCGTTCTGAGATAGAAAACACCAGAAACACTTGCCTGTGAAGAATGATTGTGAACCCCGGTCGACTCTCCGGGTCTGGCAATATTAAACCAAAAAGGCATCAAGCGAACACCCTTCTGCATATCAAAAGTTGCAAGGAGACTTTTCCCGAACTTTTCAACAGCAACGTTTCTAGAAAAATGAACTACTTTTCTGACGGAAGGCACTTTACCGATTGGAAGATATGAGTTTTCCCAGCGACCGTTTATTTTATGAGAGTAAGTAAATTCTGATGAAACTCGATGCATCTCGTCCAACAACCCTGTAATCACTTCACTAAATTCAGGCAGAAAAAAACGCACCAAACGACGGCCAGCAAAAGAAAAATCCTCTATGTCGTCAGATTTCAGCGACACAATCGTCTTAAAAGGGTTTCGTGCTGAGGAAAGCTCATGATCATGGAGGAGAAATCCGAAAAGGAAAAATCGTCGTAGTCGAAGCCTGGGCAAACAACGCAACTTACCAAACCCCAATCTCCACCCGGGGTCAATTCAGCCGCAAATTTCGTCCCCGATCGTATGGTTAGCGATGGGCATTGATCATTCCCAAAGTCAGGGCCAAGAACATATTTAGAGTAGCGTGAATCCTCAAAACAATGCAAAACAAGACCACATCCAGCATGAAAATACCAAATTTCGTCACTTTTCAAGGTATGAAGGCTTGAAGACTCTCCTCTTCCCAAAAGATAAAAAATACTCGTGCAAGCAAAGCGTTCTCCGCGATCGAGCGAAAGTCTATCGGTAGACTCAAAAGTACGCCTGAACCATCCTCCTTCGGGATGACGCTCAAGACAAAATATTTTAATTATCTCTTCAGCTTTCAAGGGAAGAATGGTCGGGACGGTGAGATTCGAACTCACGACTTCCTGCTCCCAAAGCAGGCGCGCTAACCAGGCTGCGCCACGTCCCGAAGAAAAGACACACTATGCATTTACTTTTCGATCGAATCAAAACAAAACGATACCAGATTTCCAAATGATATCCTGATTTAAGATTGCAAAAACGCATCAACGCATCATGATTTGTTGATGCGTTTTAGCATATGAAGGATTTTTCCCGGGAGAGACCAACCGAAGCCGACTTGGTTGAGTTGTTGGACCAACGCATCGCCATTCTGGACGGGGCGATGGGCACCATGATTCAGCAGCACCACCTGGAGGAGGAAGATTTTCGTGGCGAGCTATTAAAAAACCACGACAAAGAACTGAAGGGCAACAACGACCTCCTCTGTCTGACACGGCCTGACCTCATTAAGGACATCCACCGGGCCTATTTCGAGGCAAACAGCGATATCGTAGAGACCAACACTTTCAGCGGCACCTCCATAGCCATGGCGGACTACGCATTAGAAGGCATTGTTCACGAACTGAACATTGCTGCGGCCAAACTGGCTCGGGAAGCAGCAGACGAGGCCATGGCCAAGGATCCGGGACGTCCCCGCTTCGTTGCGGGAGCAATCGGCCCCACCAACCGCACGGCCTCCCTCTCCCCAGACGTCGACGATCCCGCCAAGCGCAACGTGACCTACGACGAACTGGTTGTTGCCTACCGAGCTCAAGCAGCGGCCTTAGTGGAAGGCGGCGTGGACGTTTTGCTGCCTGAGACCACCTTCGACACACTCAACCTCAAGGCGGCCCTCTTCGCCATCGAGGACCTGTTCGAGGAACTGGGTAGGAGACTCCCCGTTATCGTGTCGATCACCATTACCGACGCCTCCGGTCGCACCCTCTCGGGGCAGACAACCGAGGCCTGCTGGAACTCCATCGCCCACGCCAAGCCTCTTTGCGTTGGACTTAACTGCGCCCTCGGGGCCGATGCTATGCGACCCTACCTGCAAGAGCTCTCCCGCATAGCAGGCTGTCGCGTCCACTGCTATCCCAATGCTGGTCTCCCCAACCCTCTCGCTCCAACAGGTTATGACGAAAAACCCGAAGACACCGCCACAGCCCTTGAATTCTTTGCCCAAGACGGTCTGCTCAATCTCGCGGGCGGTTGCTGCGGCACAACCCCCGAACACATCAACACCATCTCGGAGAAACTCTCTGAGCACGAACCTCGTGTCCTACCAGCCCCCGATCCAGCACTACGTCTTAGCGGACTGGAACCCTTTGAATTGAAGGAAGGCGACTCCACCTTCCTCATGGTCGGAGAACGTACCAACGTCACCGGATCACCGCGCTTCCGAAAACTCATCGAGGCGGATGACTTCGACTCAGCCATTGGCGTGGCTAAGCAACAGGTTGAAAATGGAGCGAACGTTATCGACGTCAATTTCGACGCCGCGCTCCTAGACGGCGAAGCATGCATGACCCGCTTCCTCAATTTGGTGGCAAGTGAACCCGACGTAGCCCGCGTCCCCCTGATGATCGACAGTTCCAAGTGGTCCGTTATCGAGGCTGGTCTAAAGGTCGCGCAGGGAAAGTGCATCATCAACTCCATCAGCCTAAAAGAAGGAGAGGAACTCTTCAAGAAACAGGCCCACCTCGCCCTCCGCCACGGGGCCGCAGTCGTGGTCATGGCCTTCGACGAAAAGGGACAAGCTGCCACCCTCGCCGACAAGGTCCGCATATGTGAACGCGCGTATGAGATTCTAGTAGAGCAAGTTGGCTTTCCACCGGAGGACATCATTTTCGACCCCAACGTCCTCACCGTCGCCACGGGCATCACCGAGCATGATTCCTATGGACTAGACTTCATTGAGGCCGTCCGAGAAATCAAGCAACGCTGTGTTCACGCCAGAACCAGTGGCGGCATCAGCAACGTCTCCTTCTCCTTCCGTGGAAACAACGTCGTACGCGAGGCCATGCATGCCGTTTTCCTCTACCACGCATGCCAAGCGGGCCTCGACATGGGAATCGTCAACGCAGGCATGCTCGCCGTTTACGACGAAATCGAGCCAACTCTCCGAGAGCTCGTTGAGAACGTAGTGCTAAATCGTCACTCAGACGCTGCCGAACGCCTCCTTGAACATGCCGAAAGCGTCAAGGACCAAGCCGCAGGTAAAAAAGCATCCGGACAGGATCTTTCATGGCGAGAGGATCCCGTGACTAAACGCCTTGCTCACGCACTAGTAAAAGGCATAGGAGAATTCGCCGAGAAAGATGCCGAAGAAGCCCGCCAGGAACTTGGACGTCCTCTCGAGGTAATCGAAGGCCCTCTCATGGATGGGATGAAAATCGTTGGTGACCTCTTCGGGTCAGGCAAAATGTTCCTTCCTCAAGTGGTCAAAAGCGCCCGCGTCATGAAGAAGGCCGTTGCCTACCTCGAACCTTTTATGGAGGAAGAAAAATCAGCTGCCGGTGGGGATAAGCGTGGCATCATGGTCATCGCGACCGTCAAGGGCGACGTTCACGACATCGGCAAGAATATAGTCGGTGTCGTCCTCGCCTGCAACAATTGGGAGGTGATCGACCTCGGCGTCATGGTTTCCTGTGAAGAAATTCTCAAGACTGCCTTGGCAAAAAACGCCGATGTCATTGGTCTCTCGGGTCTAATCACCCCATCCCTCGACGAAATGACTCACAACGCAGCGGAGATGCAACGCCAAGGCTTTTCCATCCCTCTGCTAATCGGCGGCGCCACAACAAGCAAGGCCCATACCGCCATAAAGATAGCACCCGCATACGACGGCCCCGTCGTCCATGTCGCCGACGCATCCCTAGTCGTCAACGTCTGCAATGACCTAACACACCCTGAACGCAAAACCTCCTACATCACCGAACTGAGTGAGGACCAGGAACGCCGCCGACGCCAGCATGCCGAAACCGCTCCCCGAAAACTACTCGGCCTTAAGGAAGCACGAACCCGAGCCTTTTCCCCAAACTGGACCGAGAAAAATATCCCCACGCCGCCACCTGAAAATCTCGGCCTTAACCTTCTAAATCCCATCTCCCTCGAAAAATTAGTTCCTTTCATCGACTGGTCTCCTTTCTTCTGGTCCTGGAACCTCAAGGGGAAATACCCCGAAATTTTCAACAAAGCAGTGGTTGGCGAACAAGCACGAACCCTCTTCGAAGACGGTCAAAAAATCCTCCAGCGAATTTTAGACGAAAACCTTTTTCTCTGCAGGGCAGCGATCGGCATCTGGCCCGCTAACGCCATCGGCGACGACATCGAAGTATACCGCGACGAATCTCGAGATGCTATTCTCGCCACCTTTCGTTGCCTTAGACGTCAACAGGAAAGCGCCTCCAAGAAGGATGCCGGAACTCAATTCTGCCTCGCAGACTATGTTGCGCCAAAATCCTCTGCCAACCAAGACTACCTCGGTGCTTTCGCCTGCACCGCGGGCAAAGAAGTGGACGCTTTCGCCAAAACCTTTGAGGAGGCTGGCGACGATTACTCCGCAATTATCGTAAAAGCGTTGGGCGATAGATTCGCCGAGGCCACCGCTGAATACGCTCACAAGAAAGCTCGCGACCTATGGGGTTTCGGTCTCAAGGAAAACCTCTCCAACGAAGACCTAATCGCCGAAAAATACCAAGGCATCCGCCCCGCCTCAGGTTATCCTTGTCAACCCGATCATACCGAAAAAGACGCCATCTGGACTACTCTCGACGCCGAGAAGAACCTTGGAATCCAACTTACCGAATCTCGTGCCATGAATCCCGGAGCCTCCGTCTCCG
This sequence comes from uncultured Puniceicoccaceae bacterium, assembly GCA_964576585.1. GTDB lineage: Bacteria > Verrucomicrobiota > Verrucomicrobiia > Opitutales > Seribacteraceae. Next base: position 10,548 of record CAZNWO010000064.1, read on the forward strand.
GCCTCTACTTCTCACATCCCCAAGCAAAGTACTTCAATCTCGGAACCATTGGTCAAGACCAACTACAAGACTACGCGGAAAGAAAATCTTGGTCTATCAAAGAAGCTGAAAAATGGTTGGCTCCCTGCCTCGACAAAACCCATTAAGTTCTGCAGAAAGCCTTTGGCATTGCGACTCGCAAGCAGTCGCCCTACCCTATTTCGGTTTAGCTACTCGAAATAGATTATAGCATGAAGGAAATGACTCCATTGGAGGAACTGCGCCACTCCTCGGCGCATGTGCTGGCCACAGCCGTACTGCGCCTCTTTCCCGAGGCCAAGTTGGATATAGGACCGCCGACCGACAACGGGTTTTACTACGACTTCGACCTCGAACACCGCTTCACTACCGAGGACTTGGCGGCCATCGAGGTGGAAATGAAAAAGGTGGCCAAGGAGAACCAACGCTTCGAACGCTTGGAGGTGGAGCGGGAGGAGGCCAAACGTCTCATCGCCGAAATCGGGCAGGAGGAATATAAGCTGGGGCGCTTAGACGACATTCCTGAGGGTGAAGCCATTTCCTTCTACCGAAACGGGGAGTTCCTTGACTTGTGCGCCGGCTCTCACGTGGGCTACACCAAGAAGATCAAGGCAGTCAAATTGCTCAATGTGGCGGGGGCCTACCACCGGGGCGACGAAAAGAACAAGCAACTTCAGCGCATCTACGGCACCGCCTTCCCCACCAAGGATGAGTTGAACGAATACCTCGAAAGACTAGAGGAGGCCAAAAAGCGCGACCACCGCAACCTTGGACGCGACCTCGGTCTGTTTCACATTGATGAAATGGTGGGGCAGGGTCTCGTCCTCTGGAAGCCAAATGGAGCCATCGTGCGGCAGGAATTGGAGGCATTCATTTCAGAAGAGCTATCCAAGCAGGGCTACTCTCAGGTTTATACACCTCATGTAGGCAAGCTCGATCTCTACCGTACCTCTGGTCACTTCCCCTACTATCAGGACTCTCAGTATCCGCCAATCATTCATCGCGAATGCCTCGACCAGCTCGCCCAAGAAGGTTGCTCGTGTTCCGAACTGGCCAACAAGTTGGAGGAGGGCGAAATAGACGGCTACCTGCTAAAGCCGATGAACTGTCCCATGCACATCCGGATCTTTCGCTCCGAGCAACGTTCCTACAGGGATTTGCCGATTCGACTGGCCGAATTTGGAACAGTCTACCGCTGGGAGCAATCGGGCGAACTTAACGGGATGACGCGCGTACGAGGCTTCACCCAGGACGACGCCCACCTATTTCTACGCGAGGATCAACTTCAGGAAGAAATCCAAGGTTGCCTAGGGCTGGTCAAGCTAGTCTTCTCAATCCTTGGCATGAACGACTACAGGGTACGCGTAAGCCTACGCGACACCGACTCCGATAAATACGTTGGCGACCCTGCCGCCTGGGACAAGGCCGAGACCGCCCTACGGAAAGCAGTTAAGACATTGGGCGTCGATTATGTGGAAGAACCTGGCGAGGCTGCATTCTACGGACCAAAAATCGATTTCGTGGTCAAAGACGTCATCGGACGTGAGTGGCAACTTGGCACCGTTCAGGTGGACTACAACCTACCCGAGCGCTTCGACCTCTCCTACGTCGGCTCCGACAACAAGAACCACCGCCCCGTCATGATCCATCGGGCGCCCTTCGGCTCCATGGAACGTTTCTGTGGTGTCCTCATCGAGCACTTTGCAGGCAATTTCCCCACTTGGCTAGCTCCCGAGCAGATTCGGATTCTGCCAATGAACGACGACTTGCTTCCGCAGACCGACGAAATACTGGCCAAGCTTAAGACCGCCGGCCTCCGAGCCTCGGCGGATCGGCAATCGGCCAAACTGGGAGCCAAGATACGCAAGGCGGAAACGGACAAAGTGCCTCACATGCTTGTGCTGGGCAAACGCGAAGCGGAGGAAGGAAAGGTTTCCGTGCGTTCACGAGCAAATCCTGAGATGGATGGACCCGCATCCGTAGATGAGGTAATCGCCAAGATTCGTGACGAAGTGGAGACCAAGGCTTTGCCCAAAAGCAGAACACCCAAAGATGGTTGAACGGAACCCATCATTGCTTGCAAGAATTTTTACCGCCGTGAATGCGGTCCTCGCCTTCCCTCTCGTTTTGCTGATTAAGGCTTATCGCGTCTTTTCGCCGCTCAAGAAATTTCTCCTCGGGCCCTACGCCGCCTGCCGCTTCCATCCGACATGCTCAGCATATGCTCTGGAGTGCTTGCGTCGCTTCCCCTTGCCCATAGCCCTGTGGAAAAGTATTCGACGCATCGCCCGCTGCAATCCACTTCATCCAGGGGGTCACGATCCAGTCATTCCCTTTGAAGAAGACCAGTCCGCGACCTCTTCAGGCCAAGTTTCCTGAATCTACCTCCGTGCAAATCATTCCATCCGACGCCTTTTCCACACGCGACGAAACAGCCCTCGCCGCCTTCCTCGCCATGTGCAGGGAAGAAGCGATAAAGGCAGGCACCTCTCGTTTCGCATCCATCGTAGTTGAAACCTCTTTCGCGGACCCGCTCGCAATTCTTGAAAACATTCACCAAGATGGATTCCCGCTCTGGTACGTAGAGCGACCAACCGATGAATTCGCTCTCGCGTGCGGAGAGTCCACAGCCTACGAAGAGTTCACGGGAGAAGATCGTTTTGAGAAGGCTAAGGTTTTCTGCGAAGACATCTTCTCCAAAGTGATCGCAACAGGCGACATAGAGCGAGGGGCAGCCGGACCTACCTTGGCACTTGCCGCAACCTTCGAGTCAACGATCGACGAATCCAACTCTGCTCCTGCACCACTGACTTTGTTCCTTCCCAGATGGCAAGTCATGCGGAGAGGTGGAAGACACTACGCAGTCGCCAATGTTGAAATTACTCCCGTCGCAGAACTCACCGAGGTGGCCAAAGGAATCTGGAAAGCATACGAGAAGCTGACTACACAACTCAGCCCTAAACAACTCGCCAGCCTGTCCAAGGATAGTTCATCGAACGGACGTACACCCTCACCGAAACTGACAAAACTTCACGAAACCCCGGATTATGAAAAAGCCGTGGCAAAGGTTCTCCCGAAGCTTAATTCCGGTGATTTCCACAAGGTAGTTCTTGCCCGAAAAATCAATTACCAAGCAGACAAACCACCCTCCCCCTTCTCCGTAGCTCACCACTTGAGAGAACGCTTTCCTGACTGTCACTCGTTCTGCATCGCTGATAGCCGTCCGGGAACCTTGGTCGGGGCTACTCCCGAAAGAATTCTTCGCGTCAGTTCTGGGCTTGTTGAAACAGAAGCTTTGGCGGGAACAGCTGCCCGAGGACGAACCGCAGGTGCTGACGCAAGATTGGGTCATGCCTTACTAGGCAACGACAAAGAAGGGCGCGAGCACCGTCTTGTTGTGGATTCTCTCCTTCGCCGAATGGGTGAACTCGGACTTGAAAACCCCGAGGAAGGCCGCCCTCGCCTCTTACGCCTCTCCAATCTACAACATCTCCGTACACCTCTCCGAGCCAAACTCCCCGACCACCTTCATGCCCTTGACGTACTCTCGGACCTCCATCCCACGCCCGCCATGGGTGGCAGTCCTCGCAAGAGTGCTCTTCCTCACCTTCGAAACCTAGAAAATTTTCATCGAGGTTTGTATTCGGGCGTTGCGGGCTGGATCGACCACGCAGGAGATGCCGAATTCGTGGTACCCATTCGCTGCGGTCACTTGCTTGACAAGGAAGTCACACTCTACGCCGGAGCGGGAATCGTTCAAGGATCCGACCCCGCCAACGAGAAACGCGAGACCGATCTCAAGCTTAACGCCATGTTGGAAGCTCTTCAAGTTTCCTGAATCGAAAGCTTTAGCCTAAAAAGGTTCAACATGCCCGAAGATACTGTCCGTGCAAACCAAGCCTGCGGCAAGGTCATCGCCCAAACCTTATCAAGCTTGGGCGTTTCCAAAGTCGTTTGCTCACCGGGATCTCGATCCACGCCACTCGTTCTCGGATTTGACGGTCAGCCCGATCTCGAACTCATTTCGCTGCTGGATGAACGATCGGCCGGCTTTTTCGCCCTGGGCTTGGCCAAACGCTGCCGTGCCCCCATAGCCCTAGTCTGCACTTCCGGCACGGCCGCCGCCAACCTCCTACCCGCAGTCATCGAGGCCAATCTCTCACAAATCCCTCTCATCCTTCTCACAGCCGACCGTCCACCAGAACTCCGGGACTGTCGAGCGGGCCAAGCCATCGACCAAGTCAAAATCTACGGTTCCCACGTCCGCCACTTTCATGAGCTTGGAATCCCCGTCTTCACCATCACTCACCTCGCCTATGTACGCCAAACCCTTGTCCACGCCGTCAACATAGCGACAAGCCACAACCGAGGTCCAGTCCACCTCAACCTTCCCTTTCGTGAACCTTTCTTCAATAGTGAAGAGCTTCCCGAGCCTCCCATGCCGGAAGGTTTCGATTCCGATACCTTTTTCCAGCAAGTCAGACCAACTCTTCAAACTGGCTCCACACTTAACGAAATCCCTCGCGACCTTTTTGCCCAGTACCGGCGAATCCTGCTCATCACCGGCGAAGACCCTTCCGCAAGCTCAGTCACCCAACTTTCAGAGAAGCTCTCCGCGCCCATTCTCACCGATCCCTGTTCACCGCTCCGAGAAACTACCAATCCAAATCGCATCCTCCGTTACGAAAACCTCCTCCGCGAGAAGACCTTTCGTGCGTCACACGTACCCGACGCAGTCGTCTCAATTGGTCCACTGCCCGCTTGCAAAACTCTTCGAAGTTGGCTCGAAGAGGTAGACGCTCCAACCTTTTTAGTTCAACCATACGGACAAAACCCGGATCCTCTCCACAGAAGAGCAATGTTTCTGTCGTGGGACCCAAAACTTCTCGCAGACTCCATTGACGAGACGAAAGCCGACCCGAACTGGCTATCCTCTTGGAACGAAGCTGAATCGAGAGTGGAACAACGCCTTGACGACGCATTTGCCCAACTAGCCGAACCCTTCGAAGGAAAAGTCGCACGGATTCTCTCCGAAGCCCTGCCCGACGCCTGCGACCTCTTCATCGCGAACTCTATGCCGATTCGCGACGTCGAATGGTTCTGGAAACCCAGCTCAGGCAAACGCCGTCTACACTCCAATCGTGGAGCCAACGGCATCGACGGCACATTATCCACCGCCATTGGCATTGCCCACGCCTCCGACTCCCCCTCCTACCTCCTCACTGGAGACCTCGCCTTCCTTCATGATTCCAACGGATTGCTCGCAACCCATCAGTTCTCGGGCAACCTGACCATAATTGTCATCAACAATCATGGCGGCGGCATCTTTGAAAACCTTCCCGTGTCCCAACTCCCTTCCTTCGAAAAATATTTCGCCACACCTCAAAAAGCTGAAATTGCGGGCATCGCCAAAGTCCACGGGATTTCATATGAAAAAGTCTGCGAACCGGAAGACCTTAGAACCATTGTTGAAAACCCATCCCAACAGGGCATCCGAATTCTTGAAGTCGAAACTAACCGCAAAACCGACGTCACAGCACGAAAGCTTCTTTTGGACATAGGCCCATCGAACTAACCAAAGATGCCGGAACTCGCCGAAGTAGCCTACGCAGCCAAAGCCTGGAATGCCGGAAAGGGTTCCATTGTCAAAAAAGTCGAGATCAACACAGGTTCTCGCATCTTTCGTCAAACCAACGCCACGGCCTTGGTTGCAGGATTACGCGGAAAAACCTTGGGGAATCTTGAAACCCACGGAAAGAAAATGTTGTTTCGCTTCTCCAACGAAAACTGGCTTGGCATTCACCTCGGCATGACTGGAAGTTTGCGAAGGGAGAAACCTGGAAAACCTCCCTTGGATCGCCACGATGCCCTCATCTTAAGACAAGAGAAAAGATCGCTGGTTTTTCGCGACCCTCGTCAGTTCGGTCGCGTCCACTACCATCAAGGAAAGGATACTCCTGCATGGTGGAGCGACTTGCCCCCGGAGGTGACCTCCAACGCCTTTACGCTCGAACTCGTAAGGTCCGTCCTGAAACGGCGGGCCCGCTCTCCCGTGAAGGCGGTTCTGCTGATGCAGGAGTTCTTTCCGGGCATCGGCAACTGGATGGTCGATGAAATCCTATGGCGAGCTCGCATACATCCCGCTCATCCGGCAGGCAAGCTTTCTCCAAGGAAGTCACAGACGCTTTGGGAAGAAATCAGATTTGTTTCCTTCGGGGCCCTCGCTACGGTAGGCAAACGCGGAGGTGATCCACCCGAAGACTGGCTCTTCCATGTCCGTTGGAAGGACGGCGGAAAATGTCCCTTTTCGGGCAAAAAACTCGTTCGAGAGGAAATCGCCGGGCGAACAACCTGCCTGTGCCCCGTCCGCCAGCGTTTACCCCGATCCTAAAAAGTTTCTAAGGAATTCCCCTCGCGCGTGTCTTAAAGTAATAGCTTTGACGTCGCGATCGGTGACGTCATGAAACAGGTTGGCCTAGGTTGCCTGCAACCATGGCCTCCCTAACCCGAAAACAGTCCTTCCCATGAAAAACCGAACCGTAATCCTGTCCGCCGTCTTCGGCCTGTGCCTGCTGAACCTCGGGAACCTTGGCGCCAACTCAATTGGCTACGTCGAGAAGTTCGCCATAGCCGAAGATCGCGATGAGGCCCTCAAGGAGTTAATTCCCGGAACGCGGGATTACTATTACTTTCACGCCTTGCACGCTCAGAACAAGGGCGATCGCCAAGAATTGAATCGTATCCTCGGGTTGTGGATCAAGCGACACGGACACACCTCGCGGGTAAAGGAAATCCGTAACCGGCAAGCCTTGCTGGACTTCGAGCAGAACCCGAATGGAACCATCACTCACCTCAGGAACGAATTGGGAC
>CAZNWO010000065.1:0-7843 GCA_964576585.1 uncultured Puniceicoccaceae bacterium
GCCCTTTTCCTGACCCCGGATATCCGATGAAAGCCGGCCTTCGGTGGATCTTCGGATGCTGTCGCAGATCATCGAAAGATGGGGCAGTCTCAGCGACGAGTTGAAGAGGGCGGTTTTGGCGGTGGTGGGGAGTGGGCAGTTAACCTTGATTAATCCCACCATGGACTCTCCCATGTGCTATTGGGGCTTAGGCAGTGGACGTGACTGGGATATCTCCTGCAAAATTCGCCATTTTCCATCGGTGTCCGCGCCTACTACCAAAGTAAGCGGGCTGGAATACTTCTTGAGGTTGGAGTATCGCGTGGCGGTGATTGTAACCTTCGAGTCTTTTTTAACATAGTTCACTTCGGTGTACTTGTTCGTGTCGCCTCGTGCCTTTGACAATGGCATGCCAATCCTAATCAACACTTTGTATTTCTTCCCGTCGAGCGACATAACCTTCCTCCGTCCATCCGGGTAGATTCGGGTGTTTTGTATCTTTGCTGTATTTGAATACAGCTCCGCTACGGCGGGATCAAACTTCTCCGCAAGCGTGACGTACTGAGAGAAGATCTTCTTCGCTTGCTTCACCTTCTCGCCTGCAATTGCAGTGCCCGCAGTCAGCAGGGACAGGAACAGTACAACATGGATTTTTGTCATGGCGAAAGGGAGCACTTTTCAAGATGCAAAAAGAGCATAATTGAACACCCGTTTGCAACTGAATTACTGATATCTTCCGTCCAACACCCAAGAAAAAGTCCGCTCTCCCCGAAGAACCGCCCGATGACTCCAAGGGCTTGACCTATTCGGTTTCGGGTTCCTAGGATGCTCCCATGAAGAGAATTCCCCTCGTTCTCGTTGCCTCGTCGCTTTGGCTATTCGCCCTTTCGTCGTTCGCTGCACCCATTCCTTATTCGGGCAAGGTGGCGATCAACGGCGAAAACTTCGACGGTACGGCCAAGTTCGCCTTCGAGCTGCGAGAGGCCGACGGAACCGTCCACTGGAGGAACGGGACCGACGCCAACGCATCCATCGAGGTTCACGTCGACCGCGGACACTACGTCGTACTTCTTGGAGGGCAGGGAATGGCGCCGATAACTCCCCGTCTGTTTCTCGACGAGCCCGAATTGTATTTGAAGGTGCGGTTCTACAGGGCGGATACACAGGAATGGCTCCACCTCCAGCCCGACCAACGAATCACATCCACCCCCCACGCCCTTTCGGCGGAACATGCTCGAATTGCCGATTCCATCACGGGAAGTCTGCCAAAGTCAGTGGTTGATGCTTCACAAAAGCCCTACTCAGTCAGAACAGGTATCGTTGATGATCAATCGGCAGGCATACAGGCCGCGCTTGATCAGGCCCAAACAAACGGGGGAGGCCTCGTAGTTCTTCCGGCAGGTACGATTTACGCTAAGAATCTCCGACTCCCTTACTCTGTTACTCTTGTTGGCCAAGGAGTGGATGCGACGATACTCAAGTTACCAAATGGCGCCAATGCCTTCATCTTGTCTTCCAGCACCTATGCGCAAAATCAGAATTGGGCGAACTTGTTCGGAGGGGTGGAGAATTTGACCTTTCACGGAAATAATGAAAACAACGCAACCGGAAGTCTGCTCGTCATCAAGGGGTATCGCTTTCTTGCTCGTCGATGCAGGTTCACCCACTCATCCTTGCATGGAATTCTCCTAAGCGGGATTTCTGCCGATGGTACTACCAACCAAAATGGATTGGCGGAAAATCGAATCGTAAACTGCTCCTTTGATCGCAATGAAGGTGCCGGGATTCATGCCAAGGACGGAGTCACCCGAAATGTCGTTGCGGATCAAATGATCTATGAAAACGATTTCAATGGGAACGGAAGCGCTGGTTACTATCAAATCGATCTTGAGCGATCAGCGGGATTTCACATCGTCGGCAACCAGATGTACGCAGGAAAACTTGGAGACTTGCGGGCCAAGGCTGCAGGCGCTCTGCTCGTACGCGGAAATAACTTCGACGGAACCTCAAACGAACCCATTGACGGACGAGTTCGACAAGTCGTGATAGAGGCGGGCGGTTGGGGGACTTGCGTGATTTCGGGAAACCTTTTCCACAACCACGCCACTGAGGGGGGTGATTGGACGATGCTCGACATCGGCACAACTGTAAGCGACAGCATTACCGTTACAGGCAACGTGTTCAATTCCCTGAATATTGAAGCTACGCCTTGGTTGGTTTCAGGTTCCGGGAAGGATACCGTCGTCTTTTCAGGAAACGCAGTGCAAAATGGTCGATCAGGCACCGTCATTCCTTCAGGATCAATAACAAGAGACATGTTGGATTCTCAAGTTCAAGCCGACTTGAATCGCTCTTCCCTTCCCACTTCAGGCGCATTCACGCCAACGGTGGCGTTTCAGACCATGGGGGATTACGCGCCCGTTTACATCAGGCAACGAGGGGCTTATCACAAACAGGGTCCGATTGTTCATTTTAACCTTCATTTGTTTTTCAATAACAACAACTACACCACCGCTTCGGGGAAATTCTTCATTTCGGGCCTTCCCCATAAGGTAAAGTTCGAAGAGGGTGACAGCTTTTATCAAAACCCTTGTTCGGTGGGACCATACAGCAACTTGGACTGCACCCATAACGGCAACTTTCAGCATCCGACCTTACAAGCATTTGCAGCACCCAATAAGAAGGAAATCTATTTTAGGATTTCAAAAGGTGTAAGCGGTTCCGGGTTTACCGGTACGCACGCAGGTTTTGATACCAATGCCGTTGAATCTGGCCAAGCAGAGATAGAGATCAACCTCTCCGGGTTCTACTTCACGGACGAATAGTTTTCCTGCCACCCAACACCTAAAAAAAAGCCCACTCGCAAAGGAGCGGACTTTTTCTTTTTTTCTCCCAGTCACCATTACCCACGCCTAGGCAATTCTTAGGGTTTGCGAAGTTTTTTTCTAGTTCGAGTTCTTGATTAGGTAGGTGGCACCGGGAATTTCCTTCGCTTGCCACCAAGCTTTTTCATCGTTCGTTTTGCGAGAAGCAAATTCGTAGTGTTTGATGGAGATGCGCAGGTAGGCGGGGGGGCCATTGAAGTCCGGGACTTCTTCAAGTTGATCCAATATTTCCTGCCTTTCCTGAAAGAGGCCGTGCAGAAATCTTCCGAACCATTTGGAGCGGGCGTGGAAGGCATTCATTAGGGCATTGAAGTTTGCGATGGCTTGTTTCTGGACGTTCGGGTTGGCGTTTGCGAGGGCTCTGAACTCCTGCTCGCCCAAGGCAAGCCTGAGGTCAAAGCACTCCTTGGTGGATCCGCCGTTGGCCATGATATCTAGGAAGCGGCCGTAGAGAAAGCGTGAGAACGGATGGTTTGCGTGTCGTTCGGCATTCAAGCCCTCGAACCACATCTGCCAGTCTATCCTAGGCATGTGAGGACCGGCCCAGTTTGGTTTTTCCTGCAAGTCGGTCGGCTTCCAGCGGAATTGATAGGTTTGCCAGCTTTGCCCGTCCTCGCTTCCTTCGATTACGATTTCGGGACGCGTTCGAGTCATGACTCGAAAGAGTCCGTAGGAGTTGAAGGTGCGGGTTGGCCGGACGACGTCCCTGATTTCTTCCGTGAAAGAGGTGTCTTCTTTTGCCCCTGCGTGAGGATCTCGGTTGCCCTTGAGGTCGGAAGACAAGTGGGCCCAAGTGGTCACTAGGAATATGAACGAGAGCGCTGCGAGGGAGAGGTTTCGGCAGATTTTTTTCCAAGTGATTTCCCTCTTCTCCATGGGCTTGAGCATTTCCCGGAAGCGGGAAGGGAGCATCCTGTCGTCCATGAGAGGTATGCAGAGCGCGAGGGTCAGTAGGTTGAAGAACCCGTAATTCCCGCTCAGCATGATCGTCAGCTGTAGGGCGACTTGACCAATGAGCGCGATTCTCCTGAAGTTTCCCGGAAGGAAAAAGAAGAAGGGCAGCAGGATCTCGACTGCATACATGAAGTAGAGGGAGAAAAGATCGAACCAATCGGGAAGGGAATCGATCCATGGGCTGAGGCCATGCGGAATCGGCTGAGTCCAGTAATGGTAATTCAAGGCGGTTCCGTCTATCCAGGTGTTTGAGCCGTCGATGTCGAAGTAAGTGAATTTTACGATGCCCGACTCCAGCATAAGCTTGGCCAACAGCGCCAGGACGAGCAAGCGGGCCCAGTTTGAGTAACCGATTTGCGCAGCAGGTGAGTGAAACCATTTTGCAGGCAGGAAGGGTAGGGCTAGCAACAGGCTTTCCACCAAAAGGATGTCCCACTGGAAGCTTAGAAAAGGCTCCCCGACGACCATCACGGACAGGTAGCACAAGTAGCAGACGATGCCCGCGACCAAGGGAACAAAACCAATTGTCAGCAGTAGGGAGGCTAAGGTTCCTGCGGCAAAAAGAAGGTGCAAGTCAACTGCCGGGGCTAGCCATAGAAGGGTTGGGCGAAGGTTCCACTTGTCGACCTTTCCCTCGCTCTCCTCGGCGTATTTCTCGATTCGCTCCAAGTCCTCTGGCCAAGGAACGATGCCGTTTTCTCCCACCAAGGCATCGGCTTGGTACCAGTAGGAGGCAAAGGCAATCAGACTGACCAAGCCCAAGCTTCTTCCAAAGAACCAGTGGGCGAAATGAAAACTGCTTGGTTGCCCTTTTTTAATTCCAATCAGTTTGCTTAACCAGTGGATTGAGAGCACTCGATCTACAAAGGCGAAGATCGGTCTCGGCAATTTAAGCTTCTTTTTCCGATCGGGCATTTTCTTGGCTCATGCTGATTACTCGAATCTTACGGAATTTTTCGTTCGGTAGCTATATTCCTCATCGATCTTAGGGCGAGCCATTGCTCACTAACCTCGAAATACGTCTCCTCCTCAGCAGTAAAATGAAAATGACTCTTGTCTACTTCTTTACCATCAGGATAGGAGACAATAGTTTGGTCCAAAGCTTGTAACCCGCGGCGTTCATGTGGAGCTTGTCCTTTTTCCAGATTTCGGGAAACGGTTGTCCTCCATCGCCCAGCATTACCTGCGATACGTCTATGAAGTTCAGCCTGCGGTCCTTTGCGCAATGGTCTTTGATGAGCTTGTTGCATGCTTGGTAAATCTGCCATTTCTCGAATCGTTTTGGGGAAGGCTTGCAGGCAAGGTAATGAATCTTGGTCTTCGGAAGAATGCCGTGTATTCGTTCGACGAGCTTGCGGAAGTCCCCGTAGACGCGCTCGGGAGACTTGCCTGACCAAAGATCGTTTTCCCCGCAGTAGATGACGATGGTTTCGGGCTTGTGGCGGGCGACGACAACGTCGAAATAGTGAAGCAGGTCCGAAAGGTGCGAGCCGCCGAAGCCACGGTTGAGGACATTGAGCTCGGGAAAGTCTTCCTTCAGGCTTGCCCACATGCGAATGCTCGAGCTGCCCGTGAAGAGCGTTAGGTTTGAGATCCTTTTGCCCGTGGTATCCTCCTTGCGGAAATCGTCGATGGCCTTTGTGAATCTTACGGGATCAGGATTGTTTTGACCCGAGAGAGAGTTGAGGAAAAGAATAAGTAAAGTGATTTTCGCGGATGTCTTCATTTTGATTTGCTCATACAAGTCTTGCCTTGATGCGGCAAAATGCCAACATTTGTCATTAAGCCAAAAGCTTTTCACGTTTATTGATTAATTCCAGCAGCAAATCCCATGAAAAAAAAGTTGTTCTCGTTGTTCCTAGGTTCCCTCTTCTTGTCTTCACTTCCTGCAGAAGAGGATCCCGAGCAAAGAAGGGCGCGTGAAGGTCGTGAGAGCGACGTTCGTCGAGAATCACCGAGGGAAGGTGATCGGGGTCGCCCTCGTCAGACGGAAGGTCGTGTGATCCGTAGAGATGGAGAAGGTGATCGGCGAACGGAACGTGCGCTTCCTCCAAAGCCAAGGCTTAGAGGTGAGGGAGATCGTCCGCCGCCTCCTCCGAACGTACGACGGGAAGGCGATCGTCCGATTGCCAGACCCTTGCCCAGGGATGGAGAAAGACCCAGACCTCCCGTGCCTTTCATTCGTGGAGACCGGGAAGGCGAAAGGGACAGACCTGTTGCCAGACCCCCTTTCCAGCGCGATGGTGCACCACGTCTGCGAGAAGGAGACAGGCCCAATCCCGTAGTCCAGCGGGATGCTGATAGGCGAGAGGTATTGATCCAAGTCCTTCGTGATGAACTTCGTCGATCGCAGGAGTTGAATGCTGAGCTCCGATCACGCATGCAGTTGTTGGAGCAACGCCTGAACAAGCTGGAAAAACGCTGATTTTTTGCTTCCTCTTAGGTCCCCGGATTCTTCTTGGTGAGATGTCCTCCTAGGGGCGTTCCTAGTGAAGCTCTGCTTCCATCGCAATTTCATGAATGATTTTCTCTGTCTTTGTGCTTCCTTGTTTTTTGTCTTGTCGACTGGATGCCAGGAAGAACCTCAAGACTTGGGTAACGATTATGGAAGCGATTTTGAAAGAAACGAAAGAATCGAAAACTTAAGTAAGGAACTGGAGATTCTCAAGTGGGAGAACAGTCGGCTGACTCTCAAGGTCAAAGCCGTGGACGGGGCGGACCTTGTTCGTCACAAGGTTACGGGTCTGTGGCATCACGATGTCAGTCGGGAGCCTTTCACCGGCAGAGCTTTCGAGACTCATCCCGACGGTAGTCCCAAGGGCGAAGCCAGTTTCTTGAAAGGACGACAGGATGGAATGTCGCGCCTTTGGCATGAAGGAGGTAAACGCAAGCAGGAGTCCCAGTGGTTCGATGGTCGTCCGCACGGTCTATTTCGCCAATGGGATGAGTCGGGCAGGTTGATCGAGGAAAAACGCTTCAAGAATGGCGAGCTGGTAGAGGTAATCGTTCAAAGGAGTCCCTGAACTTGCTTCCGAGGCATGCCTCGGACTGGGAATTATTCGATGCCTTCGATTGGGTTCGGTTCTCCCAGCCAAAGTGGCTTTTCGAAGAACAGCGGACCCTTTTCCGTGTACATGACTTCTCTTAAGAGAATCCCGTATGTTCTGCTGGGTTTCCCGAAAACAAAGCGGAGCAAGAGATCAATCCGTTGATTTGGTTTTGCCGGATCGTCGGATGCCACGACGCTGATGTCGCCGCCCGTTCCTTTTTCGTCGGGGCAAAAGTAAAACAAATCCTTGGGCGTGGTATCGTTGAAATCGATTAATATGTCGCCCACTCCTGCTCCGTTTCTGTTTATCCCATGATCAAAATGGCTTTTCGAATCTTCGGCTTTCCTGCCAATCATAAAGGCAAAACCGTGTGTGCTGGGATCGAGCCTGACTCTGTAAGGGATGCCTTTTTCAATCCAAAGCTTTCGAAGATCTACTCCCTCGGGCTCAAAGGTGTCTCTCTTTACTTCGAATCTTCTTTGGCTCATGGTCACCGGAAGAAGAATCTCAATGCTTTTCAGGGTGGTGGTTTCCCATTGAATGCCATCTACGGCCGCCTTTTCCAAGATCGGGTTGAATCCTCTTTCTCGAATCTTATTCGGAGATTGGCCGGAGAGATGTCTCCATTGCTTTCGCCAATTCTTGGCAAATGCGATCTTCCAGGATTCGTCGAAGTTTCCAGCCCTTAGCTTTTCCCTCAAGGCATCGTTGCGAATACCGAAGAGGAAGGTCCGAAAATCCTCTTCCTCCATGGAGAAAACCGAACGATTATAGAAAGCCCTGAAGTCCTTGTCTCGAAACGATCGAAAGACGCTTTCACCGAAATTAACCAAGGGGTGGGCGGAATCTCTGGCACTTGCGGCAATGCAGGTGATGGTCGCTAGGATAGCGAATCGGAAAATCCTTGGCTTCATTGGTTGAAGGCTAGACCTCTCGTCGCTCTCAGACAAGCGCGAAGATTCGGTTGGGTCCTCC
>CAZNWO010000065.1:7943-13390 GCA_964576585.1 uncultured Puniceicoccaceae bacterium
TTTTCATCTGGACTCATGAATTTCTCTTTGCCGACATGCTTGTACCACCCGCTGTTGATTGCGACGCAACAGCGTTTGGGTAATGGCCCGTTTTCGGCTTCCCATGCTTCTATGTCTTCCAGCGTAAGCATGGCGAGTGGATCTTCCGCCGCCTTGCTTTTGACGTCCATTACGGCCAAGGGGCACACGAGGTCTTCTGCGGGAATCTCGTCGCAGGTCGCTCCCTCCGAAAAATGGTTCGGGGCATCCATGTGCGTACCGACGTGTTCCCAGTAGGAGATTTTCTTCAGGTTTATCTTGTGGGTGGAAAAGGTGAGTACTTCTTCCATTTCCAGTACGGCCGGGCCAATGATGGGCTGACCGGAGGCATCTTTCAGGCCGATTGCCTTTCCTTTTTCGAACCATGCGGGAAACCCGTCGTGCAAAGTGTGCGACAAATCCACAACCCTGCTGAAGCTGACGGGTTCGGGATTCCCCCTCACTTTTTCGTCAGAGGATTGCTTTCCCTTTTCTTCGGCGGAACTTCCTATTCCTATGCCGGCAGCTATTCCCGCTCCAGCCCGACAGCCTCCTGCGGTTAGTCCCGCAGCTGCGGAACCCGCTACGGCAGCAGTCTTTAGAAAGCTTCTTCGGCGCCTGTCCTCGGCCAGCCTGCTTCGTACAATTTCAATGGTTCCGGGAGAGCACATGGTTTCTTGTTCCTATTGATAATTTTTCTCTTCCAAGTGTTTTCCCGGATTAGGCGTCAACTCCGAGCTTTTGCCAACAGGAAAAAACCTCGCTTCCACTATGCGTTGACTTCACCTTTCTTGAAATGCATTTTCCGCTCTCAATGAACGGCTTGCCCTTTATAGTCTGTTTCTTCTGCTTGTCCCTGCTCCTGTCCACAGGTTGCAGGTTTGGCGTGCAGGAGCCTCATCCCGCAAGCGATGATGGCATGGACTTTCCGACTCGCTTCAAGCTTGTGCCCGGTCGAGACGTCGGAAACGTAATAGATGGAAAAACCTTCTTGGCGAACCTTCGGGGAGTCCATCCGCTGCTTGGTCGAGACGTTCCAATCCGAATCAGAGGCTTTACCGCTCTTTCCCTACCTCCTGAAAAGAACGAGGATCTGGGTGCCGCAATCGCTGCCTGGACCGAATTGCGCCGGACCTTGGAGAATGCCCGCGAAATCGAGCTTCGCTTGCTGGAACGTGGGCAAGATGGCTTTTTCATCGTGGCCGACGTTTACGTTGAAGGCAAATTGCTCAAGCCGCCGAGCTGAAGCAGGCACCTTCCGTAAACAATTGTTGCGCCAAGCGCCGGTAGGGAGTTAGTCTTCAATCGACCCATTTATGAAACGTTTTCTTTCCAGCTTTTCGGCATTCCTTGCCCTAGGCGTCTTGTTGATCCTTGTGGATGCCAAGGACCGTTCCAGGAAGGGCGATTCCAAGAAATATGCCGTTGCTCCCGTGGTTAAGGTAACCTCTTCCGCCCCGCCTACGCTAGAGGCTCGCCGCTTGGGTCCCGACAAGTTGGTCGACGGCAAGCTTCCTGCGGATGGTTGGCGATCAACTTGGACAGCCTGGTACAAGGACAACCCGATCTTGACCTTTGATCTCGGGGCCGAGAAGACCATCCATGTCGTCAGGATTCTCTTTCAGCCTTGGGATCGTGGTGACGAGCTCGCCGAGGTGAAGGTCGAGGTCAGTCGGGACGGCGTCAATTTTGTCCACTTCAACACCTATGCCGGATTCGTTGCTGCTCGTGGAAAAGGGGCATGGGCCGAGATGGATCTTCGGGCCGTCAAGGCTCGTTTCTTTCGCCTTACCCCCAAGTTTCAAGGTTGGGGAAACCTGTGGGGAGAGGTTGAGTTTTGGGAGAAATTCAACTAGCTTCCACGATAAATGATTACTTTTTCGGCCAACAGTCCTTCCACTCGCAGGGGCTTTCTTCGCATCGGGGCGCTTGGCCTCGGTAGCCTCACCTTGCCGGAAATGCTTAGGGCCGAGTCCGTCTCAGGCATCGGTTCCTCTCAAAAGGCCATCATACACCTTCATCTCGACGGAGGTCCTCCGCAGATGGATCTCATCGATCCGAAGCCCGATGCTCCCGCCGAGATTCGCGGGCCGTTTGCCCCCATCTCGACCAAGCTTGACGGATTGCAACTAACGGAGCTTCTGCCCAAGGTTGCAAGCATCGCAGACCGCTTCGTTTTCTTGCGCTCCCTCGTTGGCTCGGCGGGCAGGCACGACGGCTTCCAGTGCCAATCGGGACACGATCCAAAGAGCCTCGCCTCCATCGGCGGTCGCCCTGCCTTGGGCTGCGTGACCGAAAAGCTCCTCGGTCCCGGAAGGAACGACTCTCCGGCTTTCGTCGACCTCATGCAAGGACGCCCGCTTGCCCGAAACAGCGCACGTCCGGGATTTCTTGGAGCTCCATTCAAGCCTTTCCGTCCCGACATCTCTCACCTTTTCCAGCGCGAGCTTGAGAAGGGCATGCAGGGAGAGCTTGCCCGCCTGGGCGAAAACCATCGCGATACCCTTGCCCTAGTGGAAGGTCTTAGCCCCGAACGACTGGATCTCCGTCTGCGCATCCTCGAACGATTCGACAGGATTCGCTCAGGCTTGGATCGTTCCGGCTCGATGGAAGCGGCGGACGCCTTTACCCGCCGAGCAGTTTCCATCCTGACCTCGGGCAAGGTCGCGGAGGCCTTGGACCTGACGCGTGAAGATCCGAGGATTCTCGAACGCTACACGCCTGCCGAATCCTCCGCAGGCATGCAGTTCCGTACTGCGGACGGCCCACTCGCCGCCCGCAAGCTCCTCCTTGCCCGCAGGCTCGTCGAGGCCGGCGTGCGCTGCGTCAGCGTCTCCCTGAGCGACTTCGACACCCACTCGGACAACTTTCCCCGCATGCGGCACCTTGGCCCCATCCTCGACCACGCCCTCTGGGCCTTGGTTACGGACTTGGAGGAACGGGGCATGTTGGAAGACGTGACCATCCTCGCTTGGGGCGAATTCGGTCGCACCCCGAAGGTCAACTCCAAGGGCGGGCGCGACCATTGGCCGCAAGCCTCGATGGGAATCATGGCGGGCGGAGGCATGAACGTCGGTCAAGTCATCGGCGCCACGGACAAGACCGCCTCCACTGTCACCTCTCGTCCCATCCGGTATCCCGACGTCATCGCCACTCTCTACCACAACCTCGGCATCGATTGCTCCTCCGCCACCGTCACCGACTTCAGCGGCCGTCCGCGTTACCTTTTGGACGATGCCGCCCCTATCCGCGAACTCGTCGGCTGAATAGGCCGTGCTGGGCAAATTTGACCACGCCGGGACGGTGGGGAACCCATCTTTGGGCTAGGCTTGGATCTCGCAGTTCGGAAGGGCCTCTTTCAACATGGCCTTCTGGTCGTCCGGGATGGGGTTCTCGAAGAGGAACAACTTGGACAGGAAGGTCAACTTAGCCAATGGCGTTACGTCGCTGATCCGGTTGAACGGCAGGTACAGCCTTTCCAGTTTCGTCAAACCTGCAAGCGGCGTTACGTCGCTGATTTGGTTGTTGAAGAGGAACAGCCTGGACAAGTTGGTCAGCTTTCCGAGCGGGGTGAGGTCGCTGATTTGGTTGTGGCCGAGAAACAGCCAGTCCAGGTTGATCGCGTGCTCGAGGCCCGAAAGATCGCAAATTTCCTGTTTCTCCCCCATGAACACCCGGAGCGAAGCCAAGTCCTTGCCGGTTATTGTGCCTTCGGGTTTCCCCAACTTCCCTCGGACGATCGACTCGAGATCGAAATCCTTGAACTTGACGATGGTGACGTCGGACGATTCGTCCTCGGGCACCGGGGAATGTTCGTCGGGTTCCATGCTTGCCATCATGAGACTGTCTCCACCAGCGTCAAGGGTTAGGGCGAGATCGGCAATGACGGCAATGACTTGAATGTCGGCCAAGTTGACGGTGTTGCTGTCTCACTGGTCAAATGTTCGCCAGATGCCTGAAGTCAAAGAAGTTGGATAAACTCCTAGGGGTATAATGGCTTATTCTCAAACTCTTCCTTAATGCATTAGGAGTAATGTTGCCAAGGTCTTGCGGGTGGGTATGGTCTGGTGTAATCAATTCCTTATGAACAATCGTCTTTCGTCATGAAAAGTGCCTGTCTTCTTTCTTTCGCATCTTTCTTCTTGCTCGTGGCCTGTGGTCCTGCAGATGAAAATCCTGATCAAGGTTCGCAGACCGACGGTGACGGTTCCAAGAAAGACGTCGTGAACCTCTCGGATCCCGACGTGAACGGGAGTTCGGTGACTTGCAGCCGGCAATTTCAGGTCGATGCCTCGGCTTGGCCATCCGAGGGATACCCTACCGGAGCCAGCGGAATTTATCGTTACGTCAGTGAGTTTCGGTATGACGGCCCGACCGACGGGAAACTGCCAAGCGGAGCTTCAACCGGCTTTTACTTGATTCTCATGGGTGAAGATCCCGTTTGGACAATTTTGTCGACCAAGGGAATCGACGGCAGCGACGACGGATATCCATGGGATCACCACGGGCACGGGGCGGATTGCCCCGACGACAACGTGACTTGGGCCAACGGCGCGTTGGTCAAGGCTCTTTGAGTCGCGTCCCACTTGGCTTTTTCAGAAGAGCCGCCAACCTGCATCTCTTCTTTTCGAATCTTACGTTTGGTCTCCAAGCGCTTCGCGCCTTGGTTTCCTTTTTCCGCTTCCTTCTTCAGGGAAGCAATCGGCCTATTCGTTCAAGGTTTCCTTGATCCTTTCTTCCAGCTTCTTGGAGTAGTCCGTCTTCCTTTTCAATTCCCACATGAGGAAAACGTTCAAGAGCATCGATGCCGAAAGAACTATGACGAGCTTGAGCTTAAGTTTGTGTTTCATTTTTTGCTGCTTTCCTTGGGGGCAAAGGCCAAGGAACACTGTATGGGGAAGGCGCACGTGCAACCCGAGCTTGCCTCGGGAATCAATAGCATTCCACCGGCTGGAATGGCATTAATCCAGCAACCCGGGCGACTTACGCTGGTGATCTTGCTGAACTTCCCCGTGGAGGGCAGGTAGGCTGTCGGATTGCCGGAACGGAAATAAAGGGCGTTAGCGGAGGCGGAGAGGGCGCCGCAGCCACGGCCACGCTTAAGTTGGCGCTCCACCGGGAGTCCGGTGCGCAGGTTGTAGATCATGGGCTCGACGTAAAGCTCGTCGTTCATCACGACGGGGTGGCGATCCTGTTCCCCGTGGCTCCCATTGATCTTGAGTCGATTATCCTGAGTCTGTTCCCAGAGTAGCTTCCCGTTGCTTGCTTCGTAGGCGCGAACGTCGTATCGCACGGTCTTATCGTTCCGAGAATTCACTACGGCGACAATTCCTTTCGTTGCGATGACGTACAGGTTCTGTACGCCGGATTTCCGGGGCAATTGTCTTCTCAGGACGGGTTTTCCGGTCTTCAGATCGAGGGTAACCAAG
>CAZNWO010000065.1:13490-17386 GCA_964576585.1 uncultured Puniceicoccaceae bacterium
CGTATGCCGTCATGACCATGCTGTCTCCGAATCCCGCCTTTTTCCACTGCGGAACCAAGCAGGAGCCTCTCCGCTCTTGCGACGTAGCCCCATTCGTGAGTGTTCGCCATCGCCTTGTCCGGAATGGTGTACCTGACGTCCACTCGACCGGTTCCAACTTCCAGGGCGAGGCAACTGGAGCCGCTGGCCACGTATATGAAGTCGTCGTCCACAGCCATCGAGCCGCAATCGCGCATGATTGCAATCCTGAGTGAATCGGGAATCTCGGTTTCCCAGAGCACTGTTCCGTTGTACCCGTCGACTCCGAAGATTCGTTCGTTTCCGGGGATGAAAAGGAATCCGTTCTTGTACAGAGGGGAGACGGAGCGATGGTGTCGATCCACAAGCCTTTCCGGCCCCGGACGTCCAAACCATTGCAAGGAGAGGCTTGCCGCCACGCGTTGATCTCGACTGCAAGCCGTGTTGCCGGGTTCGGCATAGAGATGAGTCCACTCACCCGCACCTTGGACGGGAGCTTTGGTTAATGCTTTTTCAAGCCCGTGGCCCTTGAATGCAATACCGTCCTTGGGTCGTAGCACCCGCAGGGTCTCTTCTTTGCCTAGAGTATTTTCCGGGTCCAGCAAGAGGTTGAATATGTTTTCGGCGTAGGGCAGGGCGTCGAGGGAATCTAGAGTATGCACGACGACCTTGTTCCCGTACAAGCCGGCTTCGACTAGGGTTTCACGAAGCTTGCCCACATCCTTGTCCTTTTTCACGCACAGGATGACCCGCAACTTTGATTTCATTACGATTGAAGCCGCTAGCGCTGCTTGTCCTTTGCCAACGATAAGACAGTAACCCTTAGTTGTGGAGATTTCCCTGAGCGCCCTTTCGGCCAACTCGTCTCTGGACTGCAAGCCGGAGTTCACGGATGGAGCGTGATGAATTGGATTGTTGGCGTTGGAGGAAAAGCAATAAATGAGTCCCTGGTCGGTGCTTGCAAGAATGCGACCTCGAATGATTGCCAAGGAGTGTGCCTTACCCTTGACCTCTAGAACTTGGGACAAGGAGCCATCCGAACGGAAGACGCCTATTTTTCCATCGCCACCAGCGAATGCCAGGTTGTTGGAGCGTACGAAGGCAAATGGAAATTGCTCGGGAATCTTTATCGCGGGAACGGAAGTCGGTTTTCCGCGCCTCTTCAATTGACCGACGAAGGCTCCGGATAAGTTCCTGCCTGTTGGAGCAAAGAGTTTTCCATTCTTGCGTGATAGGTAGCCTTGTGGAGAAACCGAAAGCTTCTGTTCGTCCAGAATTCGCCCATTTTTTACATCTAGTGAGAAGAGAAAGGTTCCTTGCGTAGGGAAAAGGCCCGCTCCGAAATAAGCGGTTTGGCCATTCACCAGTATTCCCGTTCTTATGGGCCGTTCATGAATGATCCTGCCGTTGCCGGGAATTCGTCTTGAGCCAATCTCTTGCGGGCTTGTCTCCCATAGCAGTTTGCCCGTTTCGCTTGATAGGCAACGCACCATGCCGTCGTCTGCACCGAAGAGTAACCGATCACCCGATAGGGTGGGAGCTAAGCGGATCGGGGCCTCTGCAAAGAAGTTCCATAGCAAGCGACCGTCCTCGAGGGAGAGGGAGCGAACTTGATCGTCTGCGGAAGATGCAACGTACAGGCGATCCTCGGCACCCACGACGTGAAAGGCTCGGTCGAAGGTTACGCGTGGCTTCAGGTTATACTTTTTGTGCCAGAAGTCTTGCTTGGCCGGAGGAGGCCATGCCGGCTCGGGAGCAAGACGGAATTGGCGGGACCACTCTAGGGAAAGCTTGCCCCTTATCGTTCCATGTCCCTTGCCTGAACGTTCGTTGTCGTGAAGGAAGGTGGGCCAATCCTCCGAAGAATTTTCGCTTTGCTCCGTCTCAATGTCCGGAAAATTTCCTTTGTGATTTTCGTAAAGCCTTTCGATCTCATCCGGAGTCAGTGCTCGATCCCACAGGCTCACCCTTTCCATTTGCCCTTCGAACGGATGTTTCTCGTTGTCGTCTACGTAGGTTCCCAAGGCAAACTTGGTCACGGGCGGATAGAGGACGGGTCCACTCTGAACCTTTGATTCTCCCGCTAGTTTTCCATCAACATAGATTCGTTGAAGTTTGCCGTCGTACGAACCTGCCGCGAAGTACCAGCTGAATGGAGCGTACCCAGTGTTCGAGTTTAGGTAGGTCAGCCGATTGGTCTTGGCGGAGGCAACAGCGAAATAGAAGTTGTTCTTACCGCATCCGAGTATCCATCCTCTTTCAAAGGCACCGTTGTCTTGGATTGCTCCGAGAATGCCGCCCCATTCCTTGGGTTTGTGGATCCGTACCCAAGCGGAAACGGTTAATTCCTTTTTCGGGAGACCCGCGGTCTTGTGGTCTTCTGCCAAGATGATTCCTCCGAAGCTTTCAGTTGTTTCCAAGGAGGAGGGCGGTTTCTTGGAAAGTCCGGCATTACCCAAGATCTTTCCATTCAAGGTGCCGATGGAGGGGGCAAGTTCTTTGCCATGAACCGTCTCACCGTCAAATGTCCACTGCATCAGAGGCTGCTGTCCGGTAAGGCATGTGAACGCAAGGACACTTGGTGCAGAGAGAGCGAAAAATCTAGGTATAATGGTCTGCAAAGCTAGTTTTCCTAGTCTCGGACCCGAAGATGAAATAGTAAAGTTCTTTCTCGGCAGGTATTCTTTCTCTTGCCAATTTCACCTGCTCGATTCCTCCTTCTAGGAATGTTGGGAACGTTCTTCAAGATGGCCACGAATCTTTTTCCCTTGTGGTCTGTAATGGTTGCCTTTGTGGCTCTCCTTAGGCCTGAAGCTTTTCTTTGGTACGGTAAGGACACGATTACTTTTGGCCTTGGCATCATTATGCTGGGTATGGGCCTGACCCTCTCTCCAAACGACTTCCGCAGAGCTCTCCGTCGCCCGAAAGCCGTTGTGCTGGGAGTTTCGCTCCAATTTCTCATTATGCCCTTGCTCGGTTGGTCAATCGCCTTGCTCTTCGACCTGCCCAAGGGTATGGCGGTGGGGCTCATACTGGTTTCTTGCTGCCCCGGCGGAACTGCGTCCAACGTTGTTGCCTTTCTTGCCAGAGCAGATCTCGCCCTATCGGTTAGCATGACCACGGTCTCGACTCTCGCGGCAGTGGTTTTGACCCCATTCCTAACACAGTTCTATGCCGGTCAATATGTGCCCGTTGACGCTTGGGCGTTGCTGAGGAGCATCCTGCTAGTCGTTATTCTACCAGTTACTCTCGGGGTGGGCGCCAACCGGTTCTTCGGGAAGGCGGCCGCAAAAGTATCCGTTTATTCTCCCTTTGTTTCTGTGCTGTTTATTATCCTGATCGTGGGCTTCATAATGGCGGTCAAGCGAGACAGCATTCTGGAGCATTGGCAGGTTTTAACGGGTGCGGTGGCTTTGCTTCACCTCGGAGGTTTTAGCCTCGGATATTTTTTCGCTCGCGTTCTGGGATTTGAGGAATCGGTTTCGCGAACGTCTTCCATAGAGGTGGGAATGCAGAACTCCGGGCTTGGTAGTGCCTTGGCAGTCAAGCACTTCAGCAGTTTGCCTCTTGCCCCTGTTCCTTGTGCCTTGAGTGCCGTCACGCACTGTATTATCGGCAGTATCATTGCCATCTTTTTTCGTCGAAAAAAGTAGTTTTTTTGCATGCAAATACTTGACGTTGCTTCCTCTCATGCGCGAGGATTGTTATAACGCAAGGAGGCGTATTTCAATTCTACGTCGCCAGCGACCTCGCAAGGATGCGGATTCCTGGCTGTTATCAGTACAGTACGCATGCTTTCACCAACAGCGCCAATATACGGTAACCTTGCCAATGCAACCGGGAGGGCATTGGCAGGGTTGCAGCGTTCGGTTGGGAGA
>CAZNWO010000066.1:0-16828 GCA_964576585.1 uncultured Puniceicoccaceae bacterium
CCGAAACGGTTGCCGGTATTGACGTGATAGCAGGCCGTCGGGTGGTTGACGGACTCGACCTGACAACCGCGATAAAAGCAGATGTCGTCCACTCGTTCCTTAAGGTGTTTCCACTCTGAGGAAACGTCGGCCCCGCACTTGCCCGCCTTGATGAAGTCAAAGGGAGTCTTTACGAAGTAACGCTGACCGGATGACATGGCACTTTCCATATCGCCGCTTCGCTTGAATTTTTGGAGGTGGCGCTTGGCCAGCTCGGGCTTGGGATCGAAAGTGTCGATGTGAGAGGGTCCGCCCTCCATCATCAAGAAAATGCAACGTTTAGCCTTGGCGCGATGATGAACGCCTTGCGGCATTCCTTGCTCGGCCCGTAGCATGGAGGAAAAGGCCAGCGAACCGAGTCCGGCCCCTAGTCCGTAGAGGGCCTCGCGCCGGGTGAGGTTGGCTACCAAATTCTGGCTAGTTCTTTTCATGGGCTGGTTTCAATCTAATCCAAATAACTGAACTCATTCAAGTTGAAGAGCACGAGGCAAACATGAGCGAGACCGCGAGTGCGGGCATCCACTTCGTTGCGCTGGAGGTCGGGCTGGTAGGTTTCATAGGCTGGTAGAAACTCCCAGAAATCGTAGGGTTCTCCGGTCTTCTCGGCCATTACTGTTCGTTTGATCTTATTGGGATACGCCTTGGGAATCGATTTTTTCTCTTTCTCGTCTGCAGTGGCTTGTTTCCAGCGAGTTACGCAGGCTGCGACCTCGTCGGCACTTGCGGGGCGACCGAGAGCCAGCTGGAAGGCACGGCGGATCACTAGAGGCTCTTCGTTGGCTTCCTTTAAGAGCCTCGCGGCGAAGGCAAGGGTACGGTCCTGAACTTCTTCAGCGTTCAAGAGAGTCAGGGCCTGCGGAGCCACGGTGGATGTTTGCCTCAATTCGCAGGAATCGTCGGGGCCCGGTTGGTTGAATGTCTCCAGAAAAGGATCCCGCAAGCCACGAATTTTCTCTGCGTATAGGGTTCGCCTGTTCCTTTGCCCCGGCAATGGATCCGGTTCGTAAACCGATGCGGTTCCCCCCATGATTTGCCGAGGTTGGAACGCCACCTCGGGATTGACGTCCGGGCGGGCAGGGATGCCTCCGATCTTGGGGTTCAGTTCACCGCTGACGAACAACATGGCGTCGCGGATTTCCTCGGCGACCAATCTGCGGGGAAGAAAGCTCGCATAGAGTACGCCCTTCGGGTCCTTCTCCTCTAAGCTTTTGGGATTGGGGTGACGGCTGCTTCGTCGGTAGGTCTCGGAAGACAGTATCAATGCGTTCAGTTTCTTGACCGACCACTCGTTCTTCATGAACCAGTCGGCTAAGAAGTCGAGCAAGGCGGGGTGCGTAGGCAGTTCACCGGTTCCTCCGAAATTGTTTGGGTTCCCTGCGATCCCACGCCCGAAGTGCCAAGACCAGACTCGGTTGACCATGACCCGAGCAGTGAGCGGATTCTTGGGGTCCACGATCCATTTGGCTAGAGCCAGACGCCGCTTGCCCTGACCTTTCGGGAAAGGACGGGGTTTCATTTCTCCAAGCGACTCGGCCGCACTGAGGGCAGCGGGTACGACGGTATCCCCATGTGAGTAGACATTGCCGCCCGTGTAGATGACGTCCGCATCTAAATAACCCTTGCCCCAAGGGTTATCGGGCATCTTCAGGCCCCCCTGGACGTTTTTCATCGCAACGGTTTTCCCAGTAAAAACGGCGTGCGTAACCGGCTGAACTCGGTCCAGTTCGAGACGATGGCGAATGAGGTTCTTGAAAATGCGTGACTGGGAGGCTTCGTCTCCGGGGTCGAGTCCGTTGTCTCCAACCTTGGCGGTTCCGGTCTCGGCCTTCTTTAAGCGGGCGATTTTTTGGGCGAGTTCCTTTTTTTGGCGCTCGTAGCCGGCTATCTTGGACTGGATAAGCGATTGGAATCCTGCGAAGCCGTGCTTGGACTCGGAAGCCTGAAAAGGGGCGGTGCGCTCGGCAAACTGTGTAGTCGAGAAAACCGCCATCATGGAATAGTAATCACGCGTGGGAAGAGGATCGAATTTGTGGTCATGGCACTTCGCGCACTGCATGGCGTGGGCGAGAAAAGTCTGCCCCACCGAGTCCGTTACGTCGTCGAGCCACATCTGGCGGGTTTCCTTGAAAACACTCATGCCCGTTTGCTCCCATGGTCCCATGCGCAGAAATCCGGTGGCCACGAGGCGCTCGGGGGTCGCCGGTTCCATCTCGTCTCCCGCCAACTGTTCCTTCACGAATTGGTTGTATGGCTTGTCCTGGTTGAAGGCCCGCACAACGTAGTCGCGGTAGCGCCAAGCATTGGGACGAGCGTAGTCGTTGGCAAACCCGGCCGAATCGGCGTAGCGGGCGACGTCTAGCCAATGCCTCGCGAAATGCTCCCCGTAGTGGGGAGATGCCATAAACTTTTCGGCATGCTTCGAGAGAGCGGTCTTCGATTTCAAAAACTCTCGCTCAAACTTCGCCACCTCCTCCGGGCCGGGAGGCAAGCCGGTCAAGCCAAAGGACAAACGGCGGTAGAGTTCGCGGGGGGAGGCGCTTGGAGCCGGCTCGATGCCCGATTCCTCCAACTTTTTCCCGACAAACCAATCGACCGGGTTTTTCCCTGCTGGTACATTTTCTATCTTTAGGGGGCGGTAGGCCCAAAGCTTTTTGGATTCATAACGGCGCTTCTGCCAATCCTCCGAAAGGGCCTTGGAGGTCACGACCTGTTTCCCCTCCGCGTACTTTTCCTGTATCAGCGCTACCCTTTCATCGTTTGGCCAAGGCGCCCCCTCGTTGATCCAGTCGCGAATCCACCAAGTTTGCTCCTTGGTCAGCTTGTCCGCTTCCTTCGGAGGCATCTCCATGTCCTCTTCCACCCGAGTCGAAAGAATGTAGAGAAAGCTTTTTTCCCCTTTGCCGGGAATGAGAACCTCGTCTTCATAGGTCTCGCCTCCGTGTAGCATCGCTTCTCGCGTCCGCATGTCGAAGTCGCCCTTGATCTTCTTTGGGTCGTCCCCGTGGCAAGCCATGCACTTCTGGGCAAGCAGGGGCTTTACCTTGAGGGCGAAGAGCTTTTCGCCTGCCGTCGGATCTTTGGCCAAGAGGGAAAAGGCGGGCCAAACAGCAAGGCAAGCAAGGATACTAATAAACAGGTTCATTCCATAAAAAGTTTCTCTTAAATTATAAAAACCACCATGTCTTTTCAATCCATAATCTTTTTAGGAAAATTACTCGGGTCCAGAGGCGAGCATCGGTTGAATAATAATGCGCAACTTTTGGGTATTTGCGATCAGACTATTGCCCCTGGTATGGGCAGGGAGGTTTCCCAGTTTTAAAAAGTACGAATCCCTTCTCGGTCAGTTTAGGTATGCTTTCCAGCGTTCCTCAATTTGCTTGGCCTTTGTCTTGCCGTCCAAGATTACGATTCGATACCTGAGAGTGAGGGTTTGATTGGGTTGAATAGACCATCCTTTTTCTTGGGTTGGCACGTAGTTGAAGAACATTTTTCCGTTGTCCCATGTCCGTATCCTCTGGGGAGCGTCTCTGTTTTTCGGGTGGCACATGATCACGACCGTAGCAAGTTTGCCGCTTGGCTTTTGAGTCGGACCATGCATTGCGACCCAGCGTGCGCGCGAGGTATGGCTGTTCTTTCGATCCAGCCCTTCGGAGGTCAAGTAGTCGCTGTTGTCCTTGTTCCAGAAGTGAGGTCCACGATAGGCGATGCCTCCGCCGTAACGATTGGCGGGAAAAACCAAAGGCTTTTTGGTCACGTTCCTTTGAGTCATGACGTAATCGACGACGTTTGCGTTATCAACGAAGGATGCGTCAATGGATAGGGTTTCCTCCAGAATGACCACTGGTTTTGACTTCGCTCCGTTCGGATATGCAAGGTGTTCCTGTTCCACGGTGAAGCCTGCCTTGCGAACTTCGTTGACCTTGGCATGCCGAATGCGCCCCGTGCCTTTTCCGAGATTCCAGAAGTCGGGGCCTTTCTTTCCTTCGTATTGGGTGTTCACCCAAGCGTGCCACAGGCCGAGGTGATGATAATGGTCCGCAGGGTGAATGCCCGTGACGATTCCGCCCCCAGGCGCATGCATTGGAAAAATGAAGCCGCTGCGGTTGTAGATTGGGTTGACGCCTTTCGGGGGAGGTACTTCGGCCACGTGATAGGTGAGAATGGGAGTTTTCCCTCTGGCGAGAACAATGGTTTCCTTCGTCTGTTTGCAAAGGACCTTGTCCTCTGCAAAGGCCTTGGTCGAAGCAAACAAAAGAACGATAGCGATGAGGGGGATATGAGCAGTTGCTTTTTTCATGATTGCCTCAAGTTGTAAGCGAGATGATCCGTTGGCAAGTTCGCGCTTTGCCGAATCTTAAGTTTATTTTCCTTGGAGATGGATTTCCTTGGTCGAGGCTTTCGGGACTTCGGATGAGTCTTAAGGTAAGTTCTCCTTGCGGAGGTTTACCTGCGAGGCATTTGCATCGGGCAGCAGGTAGCGGGCCAAGGTGGAGTTTGTTTCCGGGTCGGCGATTTGCCATAGGTGACTGGAGAAGGAGCTGAATTGGCGTTGATCCTTGTGGCGGAGCTCCGCGTATCGGATGGGTTTTCCTTCAAAGTCGATCCAGTCCACGCGGATTGGTCGTGAGGAGAGGTTGCGCAGGTAGAAGGTCGTCTTGCGAGAAGACTCGATGGAGTGCCGGGTTGTGTTCGAGTCTTCCGTGATTGGAGGGATTTCCGGAGTGCCCTCTGGCGCGAGGGAAACCAGCCCGCGTTCGAATCGATCATACCAATCAAGGACTTTGTCGGGCCATCGAAAGGGTTTTTCTTTGGCGAGGTTCAATCCTTTCATGTGTGGGGAAGGAGGTTTCCTGTCTTGCGGTTTCAAGTAGGTCCATTCCCGATCCCCGAAAACGCCTTTTATCAAGTCCGCCAGGTCGGAATCGTATTCCTTCAGCTCCTTGCGGGTATTGACGTGATTGTGGTCATGGTCGTCTTCACGATTGGTGCCGAACCAGGATTGAACTCCCTCGGCCCAGTATTCCGCCGGGTTGGTGGCTGCGTAGGTTCCACGCCACAGGCCTTTGGAAATTGCGTTCTCATAGGTTTTTTCAAGGGCTTCCTGAAAGCCGGGATCAAGCTTGGCTATTCCCATTTGATGCAGGGCATGAGCGAATTCATGTATCAGGATGTTTTCCGTAGAGTATGGGTCGCCTTCGAGACCGATTAGGTTTTCTTCTCCGCAGCTTACGCAGGGGGTGGGGCTGTCGGGATCCGCGCCCAAGCCCCTTGCCCTGCGGTTCCAGTAAAGCGCTGGGCGAAGGTGGGCATGTTCAGGGAGGTCGGTCGTGAATTCCCCGCGTCCCATGATTGCCAATCGGGTCTTGCTTGCGTCCATCGCCGTGAGGAGATCGGTCCTGTGTCCGACCATTTTCCGAATGATGAAAGCCGCTTCCTCCAAGGCGTGGTCGGAGACGTTCTCGGAGGCGACGATGGAGAAGCCCTCTACCTCAACTCGTTTTTGGTAAAAGTCATCGAGTTGGAGGCGTTCTCTGGTTTCTGCGGAGATGGTGTATTTTGGGGCGACTGTCTCTTGCTGACATGATGCAAATGCAAGTAATGCCGACAGAAGACCCCAGGATTCAGCCTTCACGGTCGGGTTCAGGTGGAACTTTTCAGTTGGAGAACGCCCGGTGCTTGCGATCGCCACCGCTCAAGACATAGGCCACCAGATCCATGATCTCTTCCTTACGCATCATGTTCAGCAAGCCCGGAGGCATGGGAGAGACGTCGGAAGGCTCGATGCGGGCGATGTCTGGGCGGTTCACGCTAACGCGCTGATTGGGATTGAACATGTCGGTGTTCAAGGTTACTCGATCCCCACTTAGGTTGACCACGACGCCCGTCCAGACGTCCCCGTTCTTCATCTTGACCATGGTGGGGACGAACTGCTCGTTGATCTCCTTGCTCGGGTGGATGATTTGTTCAAGGAAGTCCTTGGCCGAGTAGCGTCCCCCTGAACCCGTCAGGTCCGGTCCGGTCATCCCGCCCTCGTTGCCGAAGCGGTGACAGGCGAAACATCCTCCCGCCGCAAACATTTTGCGGCCTTGAGAGAAATTCCTGCCCTTCAGTTCGGAGGTGGCTTCGCTTAGCTCATCCAAGGTCCATTGCTTGACGTATTTCCTGCCAATCATCGCCTTGGCCATCATTTCGAAGGGCGTCTTGACCTCGGGTTTCTTTGCCAGCAAATCCTTGAGCTGATCGCGCTCCGTTGCGCTTAGGCTGGCCACGGCGTCCCTTCGAATGAACTCGATGAACTTGGAGAAGCTTGCCCCACCCCGGTAGTTTGCGGCCTTCAGGAACCAGTTGAAGTATGCCGACCTCAGGTTTTTGTTCCAGCCGGTCTTCAGCATTCTCAGGGAGCGGGCATACTCGATTTGCTCCTCTTGCGTGGGAGCCTCCTGCAGTAACTTGATGGCCTTTGCAGCTGTCTTGGGAGCCTGTAGGAAGGCAAGGGTTTCGCAGAGTAGCCAATTCTGCTCGAAGGTAGGCGCCGGGAAATGTGGGTCAAGCTGTTCAATGATTTTACCTGCAAGTTGCTCTTCTGGTTTACCGAAGCGTATCAATGCAACCTGATGGGCGCGAACGAGCGCGAGGCGTTCACGGTCTTCCAGTTGTTTCCAATTTACCTCGACCAGCGAACGGAAGATTTTCGAGCCGAGGGCTCGATCCAAGGGAGGGTCGTTGGGCTTGCGGTGAAAAGGGTCGATGCCGGTTATCTTTGCTAATGCAAGGAGAAGCGTGACTCGTTTGCCGTGATCTTTTTCCTTTAGTGCCAAGTCCCTCCACTTTTTCAGGGGTTGGCGCTGAATTGCCGTCATGGCGGCCCATCTGACGAAGCGATCCTCGTGGTCCACGTGTGGCCACGATGCCTTGATCGCTTCGGGTTTGGGAGGACCTTGATGAAACTTTTCGATCTTGTGGCGGAGCAGGGCTAGGTCGGTTGGCTTTTCCACCTTGTTTGCGGGTTTGGTGGATTCCTTACCCTTGTAGGTCACCCGATATAGGCCGGACTGGACTTTTCTTCCGCCGATTGCGAAGTACATGGCGCCGTCCTGTGGACGTATAATGGCGTCGGTTACCGGCAATGGCGTGCCTGTAATAAAGGTTTCCTTGGTTGCCGTGTAAGTGGAGCCTGAGGGCTTCATGTGCACGGCATGGATTTTACCCCAGCTCCAATCGAGGATGTAAAAGGCATTCTGGTACTTTGCGGGGAACTTTGCCCCGTACCCGAAGGTCGTACCCGTTGGCGATCCGGGTCCCACGTTGATCACGGGCGGCAAGGTGTCCGGGTAGAACTCGGGCCTTTTGCCGGTGCCGTTTCGCCAGCCCCACATCGAGCCGCTTGTCACGTGACAGACTCTCGTCGGGCGGTACCAAGAGGTATTGAAATCGTACTCCATGTCTGCATCAAAAGTGAACAGTTCTCCGTTTCTGTTTACTCCGCCATCGTATATGTTTCGGTATCCCGAGGAAATGACCTCCCACTTTTTGCCATCTAGGGAAATCTTGTAGATGATGCCGGCCGGAGCCAGCCTGTCGCGGTTGTGTCCTCTTCCATCCGGCATGCGAGGGAGCAAATGGTCTTCGCCCCAATGCGGAGGCACTCTGGTGTGATTGGTTTTTACCGGAGTGGTGTTGTTGCCCGTAATGAGGTAGAGTGTATCGTCGGGTCCCGGCAGGATTGCGTGAATGCCGTGGTCGCCCCTTGCGAACATTTCCTTTAGGAGTTCGACCTTGTCCAGTTTGTCGTCGTTGTTGGAATCGGTCACCTTGTAAAGGCCGCTGGGGAACTTTCTTTGGTAATCGTTAACGCCCACGTACAAGGCACCCTTTAGCCAAAGCAACCCGTTGGCGGCCCTGATGTTCGCCGGGATTGTCTCGACATCGGATGTCTTCAGAGTCTTGCCCTTTGCGGGCGGCTTGAAACGATACAATCCGCCGAACTGGTCGCTTACGATTATGCGGCCCTTGTCGTCGTTGCACATGGCTACCCATGACCCTTGCGTTGCCTTGGGTACGGTGTAGAGCAACTCGACCTCGAAACCTTTCGTACAGGTGATTTTGTCGACCGGAGTCGCCTGTTCCTCGATTTGAGCAAACGCCGGGACTAGGCTGGATAGAAACAACAGGGATATTGGCTTAAGCATGAGAATTTTCTTTTGCATAATGGGACTAGAAGTTATTGGAAACTTCGTCTTGGGCAAACCTTAAGCAGGCTTGCGATTGGCCCTGATCCTAGATCAGCTCGCTTATGGGCTGAACGTCGGGATCTACGAGATAGTGGGGCCTGCCCGATGGATCCTCAACGGTATTTGCCCTCGGATCAACTCCAAGGCAGTGGTAAAGCGTGGAAAAGACCTCTTGGAACTTTACGGGGCGATCGACAATGTCGCCGCCATGTTTGTCCGTCCGTCCAATCACTTGTCCGTGGCGCATGCCTCCTCCGGCAAGCAATGCGAAGGAAGTGCGCGGCCAGTGGTCTCGGCTATTCATCTTGTTGATTTTGGGTGTCCTGCCGAATTCTCCCCATACGACGACGGAAACGTCTTTGTCCAATCCTCGCTCACTTAAGTCTGTGAAGAGTGCGGAGAGACCTTGGTCGAGCAAGGGGAACTCCTCGCGGGAACGCGGAAAGTTAAGACCGTCCCCTCCATGCCAGTCCCATCTGGCGTAATTGAGGGACACGACGCGTACTCCGGCTTCAACCAGTCGCCTGGCTATGCAAAAGTTCCTGATCATCCTCGGGGCGCCGTCCCTAAGGTAACGAGGATCGTTAACCCCGTAGCGTTCGACCACCTTGGGGTCTTCCTTGGAAAGGTCCAAGGCGTCAACCAACCCTGTGTCGGAGAGGATTTCCAAGGCTTGGGATTCATAGGAGTCCAGTCCTTTCATCTGTCCCTTGTGGTCGGCATCCCTTCTGAACTTGTCCAATGAGGTTCGCAAGCCTACGCGATCATTCAGTCTGTCTAGGCTCAATCCTTCCAAGGTCATGTTGGAAACTCGTTTGTTGGGATCCTTTTCAACCAGTTGCATGGGGGCGTGGGCAGGGCCGATGAACCCTCCATCGCCTTTTTGGCTCCATCCCGCACCAGTTGGATATACCAAGGATGCATTGGCAGGGACACCGTTCTTGGGTCCTTGAATTTTGGAAATCCATGCTCCCCAGTTCGGCCAACCTCCGGCAGGAGCATTGTTGGAGTCTTTCTTGGTACGCCCCGTCATACATTGATAGGAACTGTGGGCGCCTTCCGAATCGGAAATCGAACGAATGATCGAGAATTTATCGCCAAGTTTCGCAAGGCGCGGAAACAACTCGCAAATCTCCATTCCCGGTACGTTTGTGGAAATCGGGCTGAACTCACCCCTTACTTCACTGGAAGCATTGGGCTTGAGATCGAAAGTGTCCAAGTGGGAAGGACCTCCGGGAAGAAATATATTGATAACCGCCTTGTGCGAACTGCCCAAGCCTTGCTTGGCTTCCAAGTTAAGGAGCTGTCCCATTGACAATCCTCCGGCCGCCATGCCGCCGAGCTTTAGAAAATCACGCCTCGGAATTCCATCGCAATGCGATCGATTTCCCCTTTTGCTTCCCAACAAATTGATCATGATGAATAATTTTAATTAAGTTCTAATCATACTATCCTAAGGATAGTTTTCTAGCAAAAAATCAGGATTTCAGGGTTCTTTTTGTTGGAACCTTCCTTTGTCCTTGAACAAGTCCACGAACTTTTTAGGGCTTTCATGCATGAATCGAATTCGCGCAGCATCGGTACAATTTCAACACCTTCCCGGAGACAAGCAGGCCAACTTGCGCATAGTTGAATCCTTCGTGGACAAAGCCGTGGAGGAAAGGGCCGATCTCGTGGTCTTTCCCGAGATGTGCCTCACTGGGTATTGGCATGTGAGGAATTTGGATAAGGCGGGGGTGGAGGCGTTGGCGGAGCCTGTTCCCGACGGTCCTCTTTCTCGGGCCTTGCTTGCTCTTTCAAGCGAGAAGGGCCTCACGATCGGGGCGGGTCTAATCGAGAGGGGAGACGACGGTCTGAACTACAACACCTATCTCGTGGCCATGCCCGACGGACGCTTTGCCAAGCATCGCAAGCTGCACGCCTTCATCAGCGAGCACGTTTCCTCCGGTTCGGACTACACGGTTTTCGAGCTTCCCGACGGCACGAAGGCCGGCGTCCTCATTTGCTACGACTGCAACCTTGGGGAAAACGTACGGGCCACCGCACTCCGGGGAGCAGAGGTGTTGCTTGCTCCTCATCAGACTGGTGGTTGCGACACTCCCAGCCCCCGCTGCATGGGGGCAATCGATCTCAAGCTCTGGGAAAACAGATCCGAGAACCCTGAAGCCATCGAGGCCGAGCTAAAGGGACCGAAAGGGCGCGAATGGCTATTGAAGTGGCTTCCCGCAAGGGCTCACGACAATGGCATCTTTCTTGTCTTCAGCAACGGGGTGGGTGTAGACGACAATGAAGTTCGCACTGGTAATGCCATGATTCTGGATCCTTACGGCGATCTCTTGGCCGAGACTTGGCGAGCGGCCGACGAGATGGTGGTGGCCGATCTTGATCCCGACTTGAGAAAAATGTGTACGGGTGTTCGCTGGATTCGCAGTCGGCGCCCCGAGCTCTATGCCGAGTTGGCCGAAACCACCGGCAGGGAGCGAGACACTCGTTACGTTCGTTTTTCCCGCAAGGAGGAGTAGGGCATTAGCTCGAGCGTCTCGAGGTGCCTCACATCAATCTCCCAAGGCAGACAACCTCTTTAACACGCTTCCGGCTCGGTAGGTCGTCCGGAACATCGGGTTTCCTTGATCGTCGAATTCGAGCCATTCGCCGTCCCGCAGGCCATTCTTGTAGTAGCCCTCGATTTTCCTTAGCTTGCCGGGATTCATTGGAATGCGTTGAGTTCCTCCGCTTACCGAAATCACTCTACTGCTGCTCGACACCCATTCCTTCGCGGGACCGTTTGCCTTGCCTTGCCTGTAGCGTCTCTGCCAGTAGGGCGAACCGTTGCCATACCATACGCTTACGATTCCCTCGAGCTCTCCCTTCACTCTCATGCCTTCGAACCTCTTGCGTCCGTTTGAATGGTACCCTACGCACAGCCCGTTTCCGTCGATTATCCTTGTCGGGCTTGCGTCGCCATTGGGTTTCCAACCTTTGCCGACCATCATTTTTCCCTCCTGCATGAGAAATTGGTATTGGCATTGGCCGTTGTCGTACCATCGCCCCCAAGGTCCGTCGCGCTTTCCGTCTTTGTAGTGGACGAGATCCTCGATCTTTCCATTTGCGTGCATTTTCTTGGACCATCCGTTGTAGGGCGTGCTGCGGTCGGGAAAGTGTACCAAGCTTTGCGAATCCTTGGTTGAGACGGGAAGTTTTTCGGCGGAAGTGGCCAGATTGATGACTTTTGCCAGTTGGGACGGAACGGTTAGATCGGGCCACGCTTCCTGGTCCTGATTACCTTCGTCCCCGAATAAGGACGCTAGTGCCAAGAGAGCGATAGGAGCAGGGAAGCCAAGCTTTCTCATAGCATGATGAATTGGTGAGCTATAGATCGATCAAAAGCATGTCCGTAATATTGAGCGGGAGCTCAACCGTCATTTGCCCGTCGGCAAAGGTTGCCTTCAGCACGCCTTGTTCCACGCTTTTCACTGAACTTGCCTTGGTGATGCCGGGGACCTCTACCTTTAGTTTCCCGATGCTCTCGCCGGTGTAGTTCATTAGAGGAACGGCCAACCTTTTCTTCGGCTTTAAAGTATCGATGCAACTGGACTCGACCATAGCCACGCTACAATTGACCTGTCTTTGGAAATCCTCGGGAAGGTAGGCTTTCACCAAGGCGTCCCTGAGGACTTTGTCCATCTTCGTGGGCAGGTAGTGGGTCGAGGAATCGTCGATTGCTCCGCGGTCCGCGGGTATTACCTTCAAGCCGCTCTTCAAGTAAGCCTGACCCGGTAGAAAACCGAAGAGGACCGACCTGCCTTTCCCATGTTGCTTTTCTATAATTGCGGGCTTGCCGTCTTTGTAAGTGCCTATGACTTTCCCGTCACTTGGCGCAAGGGCTTGTTTCCAAACCATTACACCCGCGTCGACCTTTCCTTCGTCTTCGCCCCAAGTAACTTGGTCGAATGGAACGTACAGGGGCAAGTCCTGCTTGGTAAGCAAGGTGAAGCGATCGCTGTTCGGATTCTTGGGATCTTTGCGAGGCACCCACTTGTCGAGATTGGGATCCTCGGCAAGCTTTTGGCTTTTCACGCCGTAGAAGGCATTGGCTTCGGAGTTGGCTCTATTGTATTCATTCAGAAAGCCACCACCTGCTAGAGCAATCGAGACACCACCTTTTTCAGTCCACTTTTTCAATGCATTCAATGCTTCCGAGTGCATCCATCTTTGCGTGACGTAGATCAGCTTGTAGTTGTTCGCCAGGCCGTCGACGAGGTCGTCTTCCGTTAAGAAATCCACCGGAACTTGCGAGTGCCGCAAGGCGTAGTATATCGCTTTTCTTTCGTTGTTGTGAGCGGCGAGGCTCTGGTTGTTGATGCCACCAATCAGCTCATCGACACTGGACAGCAGCAAGCCGACCTGCGCGGGGCGCACCTTGCCGTCCATGACGTAGTCCTCGAGAATGCCCGCCTCATGCGTCACGTCGTGTACCGCCTTCCACATTGGAGTGTCATCCACCGCGATGTGGTTTTCCGAGCGCGTCACTACGTCGGGAGAGGCGCAGAAATAGTTGATCTGCTTTGTGCCATGGGCTAGCGCCGTGTAAAAGGACAGCCTGAAGTCCCGAGGCGTATTCCCGGGGCTGTGCGGCATGACGTACATGTGGATGGGGTCGTTATTGTATTTTGCCCCTGCTCGGAATGCGCTGACGAGGTAGCCCATCACCTGGATGCTGAACTCAGGCACTTGCCAAACGTAGTCTTCGCTCCACGGCAAAGTCATTGCCCTCATCTTGAAAGGACGAACGTAATCGATTTCCGAGACCAGATAATTACCGTGCGGGCTGTAGTTTGCTCCCGTGTACGCACCCATCCTTGTGAATTCCTTGGTGGACTTTGCAAAGCTCTCGACGGCGATTTCCTTGCCGCAAATCTGCGAATAGTAGAAAAGGGGATCCTTGCGATTGGTCGTATAGGTTGTGGGCCCTTTCCAACTTTTGTCCCTTTTGTTCAACCAAGCCTTGAATTGCTCGTCGCTTGGTTTGTGGGGATAAATGTGGGTTTCGTCGCCATAGCTCAGGACCAACAGATCCTTGAACTTTCCAGCGGCTTCGGCCTTCCTGATGTCGGCGACGTTGCGGTTTCTCCAATGGCAAAGGATGCCACTTCGCTTCACGGGCTTCGGTTCCAGATAGGTGTTGTCGCCAATCATGCGGGAAATGTCGTCCGCGATGGGGTTTCCACGTCCTCCCCATCCCATGATGTTGTAGACGAGTAGGCGCTTGGGTGCCTTTCCTTTCTTTGGGAATTTTCTTATGCGGTCGCGAAGGTCGCTCAATGCCTCGGTCACAGTCCAGATTCGCGGGGGGAAGCCGGTTCTCTCCAGTTCCTTTCGGACGGCGGGGTTCGGGTTCACGCAACCGGACATGGAGAAAGTCTCCTTGTCTTGTATCGTAAGCTTCCGAACGGTTTTGAGACCTCCTTTGCCGTCGGGCAGGGCGATCTCGGCCTCTATCTTTTGCTTTTCGGGTACAGTCACGTTCCAGTTGCTGTCGAACAAGCCGTCGATCATCTGGCCAACCGGAACCCACCCCGAGATTTTCCCAGGCTGAAGCTTCAGGTCGTCGGTAATCTTCTTGTGTGACTCGGGATCTAGTTCCTTGGCAAGTTTTCTGGCGTCCACCGCGTCGACCCTTGGGCCCGCATTTACGTAATTCTGTTTACCTTTCAGGTAACCACCGTTCAGGACGGTAGTCCTTGCCCAGTCGCGCTTCGCTGTTCCGTATTTGTGAGGAGACCGAATTTCAGCTCCGCCCATGACTATCGATGCAGGACCTCCCCCACGGTTTGTGAACCGCATGTAAATGTCTCCAGCCTGCGTCAACCAACCGTCTCCGCTCAAGTAGGCTGTCTTCTTCTGCAACTCCCAACCCGCCTTGTCGTCGGTCAGACAAATGACGTCAACGTGACGTTTGCCTGCATTGACGCGACGTTTACGGCCATCCATTTGAGGACCCGCCCGCAAGCGAATTGTCGCCTTGCCTTTCTTTAATTTCACCTCTTGGAATTCCTGCCATACGATGTTGTCCGTACCGCCCCAGAAATACCGTGCCATCGGGATGCGTTGACCTCCGACCATCGCCCAGATTTTCGGATCCTGCAACCTCCCGTAGACCTGCTTGGACACCGTCCGAAAGCCTTGTTTCACTTCCATGGTGAACTCGGCGGAGAAGTTGTAGGGTTGTTCGTACCTTACTAGCAGTCTATACTGGCCGTCTCTTGGTACGTTGACGACTTGTTCGGCCAGGGCTTCTTTCTCAAGCTGAGCAGGCGCGCCTAGGCACGCCATTCTCGAAAGAAAAGATATGGCAAAGGTGGAAGCGTAGTAGTTCTCACGGTAGGGTACGATATTCCAGCCTTTCTTTATGGTGAAATCCTCCGCTTCAGCCATGAGGCGAATGGGCTTTTGTTGCCCTTTTGCTCCAATAGTCATGACCATGGCGCAAAGGACGAGAAGTATGGGAGGGGTGGTCTTGTTGTTCATTGCCTTATGAGCAGTCACCTCCCCAAAAAACTCAAACAAATAGTTTCGTTTAAGTTTACTTTGGGAGACTGGCTTCCCCCTATTTCTGCAGTTTGCGGACTTGCTCTTCAATGTAAGCGAGGCAGTCCGACTAGATGTAAGCGAGGTCAGAGGTCGATCAACAGCATATCTGCAATGTCCAGGGGAAGAGCAACTGTCAGTTGGTCGTCGGCAACGGTGGCCTTGAGTGTTCCCTGTTTTACGCTCCTGACTGAACTAGCCTTCTTGATGCCGTTGATCTTTACTGTGAGCATGTGGATTTTCTTGCCGGAGAAATTCATCATGGGCACCGCCAATCGTTTCTTTGGCTTGATTGTGTCTATGCAAGTGGTTTCCACAAGCGGTGAATCGCATTCCACCGGGCGAAGGTTTGCAACGGGAAGGAAGTCGTTCGTGATTCTCGCCCTCAGATTGACGTCCATCGTGGTGGGTAGAAAGTGTGCGTTCGAATCATCGGTCGAGCCTCGGTCGGGAGGCGCGATGGGCAGACCACTCTTGAGGTATGCCTGACCCGGCAGGAAACCGAACAAGTATGCGCGACCCTTGCCGTGAGACTTTGCAACGACTGCAGGCTGTCCGTTTTTGTACCATCCCATTACCGTGCCGTCCGAGGGAGAAAGGTTCTGTTTGAAGACGATGACGGGGACATCGCGAACGCGACTGATGAACGGACTTTCATCGTCCACCGCATCGCTCGTCCAAGTCACGTAGTCGATGGGTTCGTAGAGAGGCAGGTCCTGTTTGGTCAGAAACGGTCGGTTTTCCACCAGCAGATACTTGGAGACAAGTTGCGGGTCAGTCGTAAGTTGTTCCGACTTGATGCCGTACAGTTCGCCGGCTTTCGGGTTCGGTCGATTGAACTCGTCCTTGAACCCTCCCCCCGCCATTGCCACAAGCGTGCCTCCCGACTCGACCCACTTCTTCAACGAGTCTATGGCCTTGGAGTGCAGCCACTGCTGCGTGACGTAGATAAGTTGATAGTCCTTCGCTCGCCCCTCGATCACATCGTCTTCGCTTAGGAAATCGACGGGAATCTCGGCGTGCCGAAGCGCATAATACAGTGCCTTTCGCTCGTTGTTGTGCATCACCAAGGTGGAGTTTGTGGCGCCTGTCATGATGTCGTCGACACTGGACAGCAGCAGCCCGACTTTTGCCTGACGTACTTTTCCGTCCACGACGTAGTCCTCGAAAATCCCCGTCTCATGGGTGCAATCGTGAACCTGCCGCCACATCGCGAGGTCGTCGGTTGCAATGTAGTTCTCGGTAACCCCGGTTGCCAATGGTGATGCGCAAAAGTAGTTGATGTGTTTTGCCCCGTGCGCAATCGCCGTGTAAAAGGATAGACGAAAATCCCTCGGTGTGTTCCCGGGCGAATGTGGCATGACGTACATGTGGATAGGCAAGTTGTCGTACTTTGCCCCTGCCCGTAATCCTGAGGTGAGGTAGCCCATCGCCTGGATGCTGAACTCGGGAATCTGCCAAACGTAGTCCTCGCTCCACGGCAGGCTCATTGCGCGCAGCTTGAATGTCCTGATGTAGTCGAGTTCGCTTACCAGATAATTGGAATGCGGTGAGTAGTTCGCGCCGGTACGAACGCCTTTGCTTTTATAGTAAGCCGTGCCAGCCGCGAAACGTCGCCCGCCTTTTTCC
This sequence comes from uncultured Puniceicoccaceae bacterium, assembly GCA_964576585.1. GTDB lineage: Bacteria > Verrucomicrobiota > Verrucomicrobiia > Opitutales > Seribacteraceae. The sequence goes on from CAZNWO010000066.1 coordinate 16,488, forward strand.
TTCGAGCAAATCTGCGAATAGTAATAGAGGGGCTGTCCTCGCGTCCTAGTAAACTTCACGGCACCTGCGTGCTTTACTCCCCGCTGCTTGAGCCAAGCGGCGAATTCTTCGTCGGTAACGGGGTCGGACGGCAGATGAATCTCATCACCGTAGCTTACCACCAACAGGTCCTTGAATCCGCCTTCCCGCGATTCTTCTCTTTTCTTGATGGAGATCGGGTTGGGGTCTCGCCAGTGCGCCACGAGATCTCGTTTCTTGCCTGCTGCGTTTGCCCAAGTGTTGTCTCCCAGTGCCAGTGCCAGTTGTTTAGTCGCGGGATCGTCAAAGCTTTGTCCGCCGAA
>CAZNWO010000067.1:0-12865 GCA_964576585.1 uncultured Puniceicoccaceae bacterium
GGGAATGGACCGCGGACTGGTATCAAGCTGCGTACCCGACGGGTAACGTGACCGATCCACCAGGTGCGGCATCGGGTTCGAACCGGGTCCAGCGCGGTGGCTCCTGGGGCAGCCCCGGGGCGAATTTGCGCTCCGCCAAGCGCGGCAGCAACGCGCCCGGCGGCCGCGCCACCGACCTTGGCTTCCGTGTCGGTTTCAAAGCCAGCCAGTAAAGGAGCCACGGACGGAAGGTCGACACCCCCGGCGACAGCCCGAACGTAGGTTTCCCCTAAAAAAGTTATATCTCGCAAACCTATGAAGAAGAATGCTTTATGGGATATGCTTCGAAAAAAGGCTAAACAAAAGGCAATATTGTCCGATTTTCCGCTAAGTATAAGTTGCCTCCGCGCGCTTATAGGTTAATCTGTTGAAACTTTAAATTTTCCTCTTTTCATGAACCTCGACGAATTCTTCGACAAAGAACTGGCCGCCGCCAGGGAGGACGTGGTTCGTCGTGAGAAGGTGCAGAAGACCAAGGCGGGCGCAAAGTCCACCCCAAAGGCTCACTTTCGCCCATTCCTGCAGGCCATGAAGAGGATGGACAAGAAGTTCGAGAGCTGCACGGAGATCGACTTTCAATACGGGGACAATTACTTTCGGCTGGTCCTAGGGGAGCAGCGCGTGATGGAGGTTGCGCCCACGAAAAAGAAGAAGGTGGAAGTCGTGACCCATTTCCTCGGCTACAAGGTAAGCTTTATGAGGCAGCCATTCCGCTTTCTCAAGCAATTCATAACCGAGCTCTACCTCCGGATGCGCTTGGGCAACGTGCTGCGCTACCTGTTCTCGACCTACGAGTACCCGCCTTGGGACGTGATCGAGCGCAGGCGTACCTTCGACGGGGTGTCGCAGGCGGCGGAATTCGTGATTCGGGCCTTGGCGGAGTTTGTCGCCCAGATCGAGGTGAGGGAGAGGTTGAGGCGCGAGGCAGCCCCCGTATAGGCAACGCTTTCTCGGCTTTGCCCGTCCTCCCGCAAGACTTTCCACTAGGCGCTTGCCATGCCTTGCCCCGTTGCATACCCTTGTCTTTAAAGTTCCCATTCTACCGGAGGATTAGCCCATGAAACTGCTGCATCGAGATGAAGTGGAGGAGGCAGGCTACGAAATGCCTGTTACCGGCTTGTGCGCAAGGATCGACGAATTCAACCTCGAGGCCCTGAAGTTTGCCGGCGAGTGGGTCTTGGCCGACGACGAGAACCTCGTGGTCGACGGCCAGCGCCAGAACTACCTGTATTTGGTGATTACCGGGGAGGTGGGAATCTACAAGAGGAACGAGCAGGGGCAGAGCCAGCACCTGGCTTCCCTCGGCCATGGGGAGGCTTTCGGGGAGATGGCCTTCCTGAGCGGGGGCTTGGCCTCCGCCGACGCCCAGGCCTCGGGCGAGTGCATCCTTTGGCGCCTGGACCACGAGCGCCTCCTTGAATTTATCGCCGAGAACGGCGCCGCCGGAGGCCAGCTCTGCATGAACCTCGCCAGCGTTCTCTCGGGAAGGCTGCTGGACGGCAACCGCAAGGTGATGGAGATCGGCAAGCAACTGCAGTTTTCCCTGCACAAGCTTCAGCAAACCGAGAAGGCGGGCAAGGTGCAGGCGCAGGCCATGCGCCAGATGCAGGGCGGGGTGAAGGCCACCCAGTTCGCCTTCAAGGGCGGAGCCACCAAGAAACCCGCCTTTGGCGCCTTGGGCATCGCCGCCGCAATCTTGGCCTTGCTGAGTACCGCCGGGCTGGTGGCCTCTCTCGTGATGGGTGGAGGAGGTGGGGAAGCCGTCGCCGACGCTGGCTTGGTGGAGGAAGTGAAGAAGAAGCGAAAGGATGACCTCGAATTTTACGAGAAGGTAAAGAAGCGCCTGACGGCCGAAAAAGAAGTTCTCAAGAAAGAGAAGGCAGAGCTGGCGGCGGAAAAGCAGGAGCTTGTCGCCAAGCTTTCCGAATCCATGGGCAAGGACAACGAGCTCAGCGACCTGCGGGCCAAGCTGGCGGACGTGGAAGGCCGCTTGGCGGCGGCAAACGCAAGGGCTCCGGAGCGTCCCCGGCCCACTTTGCCCTCGACGCCTTCTCCCGGAAACCCTGTTCGGCCGACGCCTCCTGCAGCCCCGAGCGCCAACGAGGGAGTCCTGGCATGGGCCCGCAACAACTCCACCATGGTGTTCCCGCTTGCGGTCAAGGGCAAGAAGGTCATCACCCTGCAGGACCGTAACCGTCAGGTGCAGATTCCCGTTCCCGTCGGCAACTCCCTTCGGGCCACCGGCTTTCATCCCCAGGCTCCCGGGCAAATCATCGTGGCCCAGCCCAACAGCGACAAGTTCCTTGCCCTCGCAGCCGTATCCGACACCAATTTCGCGGAGGTCATACAGCCCAAGTACCTTGCCCACCAAAAAAAGGTTTCGGGGATGGCGAACCCGCTGCTCCCGAAGCCGAAGCCTCCCTCTAGGCCAACCGCAACCGCGCCTCAGGCGTCGCGTCCCTCGCCCACCGGCATTGCGGGCAAGCCCAGTGCTCCTGCGCCGACCTCCCTGCCCGGCAGGCCCGCAGTCACCGTGGGGCGTCCGCAGAGCCCGCAGAAGCCCGCCAACCTGCTAGACAATATGGCTGCTCGACCCGCCCCCGAGAAGCCGAAGAAGCCGGTCGACACCAGCGACCACGGGGCCGTCTGCGTCTGCAAGGACTGCAGGGCGAAGAAGCTGGGCAAGGGCGGCAGCCTCTTTCCCGACCTTTGAGCTTTTGGAGCAATCGCGCTTGCCGGTGAGGATCATCTTCGCCTGCCTTCCCTTGCTGCTGCTCGCCACGGGTTGCGAGAAGGTTGCGGAGGTGGATGCTCCAAGGAAGTATGCAAAAGATGGGATTGCCTTTGATTATCCCGGGAACTGGACCGTTTCCGAGGAAGCCTTTGCCGACTTGAACTGGAAGCTGATCGACGTCGAAAGCCCGGGGGACGCCTTTGTCATGATTACCGTATTTGGGTTCGAGGATGGGTCCACGCTAAGGGAATACGTGAAGAGCTTTCTGGAGGAGATCGAGATGCCCGTCGGCAAGGTCGAAAACCTGGAGCTTGCCGAGATTACGGCGAAAGGGAAGGCGGGCATGCTCAAGGGACTGAGGAACAGGATGCAGCTTTCCCTCATGGGAGTGAACGTGCCCCATACGCAGGAATTCTACCGCATCGAGCGCACGGAGGGCGTCGTCTACGTCGTTTGCCAGAGCGCGGAGGAAGACCTGAAGATGACGGGTCCCGCCTTCAAGCAAATCTTGGGTTCCATCACAGTCGATTGAGCGCCTTTTGCCTCGGCGGGCGGGAGGAGCGGAAAGGTGTTTTTCCCCGCTCGAGAATGGTCCTTCCCCGAGCCTCTAGAGCCCTTCCACTTCCCAGCCTTTGCGGTACTTCTTGCGAATGAGCGCGGTGGCTGCGTCGTTGCCTGTGAAGGCGAGTTCCTCGGCGTTCCATTTCAGTTCCTCCAAGGGGAAGCGAGTGGCGACTCCGCCCAGCAGGACGGTTTCCGAGAGAGGTCCCGAGTAGGCGAAGTTGGCCGAAGGGGCGGGACCTTCCCCGCGGGCGGCGTCGATGAAGGTGTGCCAGTGGTTTTGGCCTTCCACCTTGGGCATCTTGAAGTCGGCGAAATCCTTCTTCGGGTAGAGCCTTGGGTGACCGACGTGGGGAATGAGCATGCTTCCCTTCGTGCCAATGACCACGGAGCCTTGTCCCGGCAGCCTGTCGCCTTCCAGGAGCTTGGTGACGTCGGGTCCGGGACGAGCGCTGCCGTCGTACCAGGTGACGGGGAGGGTGTCGCCGTCGGAATAAGGAGTCTTTGGAAAGAGGTAACGGATCTTGGCGTCGAATCCCCAGTTGTGGTCGTTGGGCTTGGGGCCCTCCGAACGAAGGGAGATGGGGTAGGTGAGGCCCAGCGCCTTGAAGACGGGGTCGTAGATGTGGCAGCCCATGTCCCCGAAGGTGCCCGTGCCGTAGTCCAGGCGCTTGCGCCATTGGCTGGGATGGTAGTAGCCCTTGATGTAGTCGGTGAAGGGCGCAGGCCCGATCCAGGCGTCCCAATCCAGTCCCTCGGGCACGGGATCCTTCCGATTGGGCTTTGGGTTGGAGTCTCCCCAGCGCTTGTTGCTGAAGGAGTGCCCCTCCTTCACTTTGCCGATCACCCCGTCGTGCACGAGCTTCACCGCGGTACGGTACTGGGCCGAGGAATGAATCTGGATTCCCATCTGGGAGTGAAGTTTGTTTTTCTCTGCGTATTCGGCCAAGGCGCGGGACTCGAAAACATCGTGCGTGAGAGGCTTTTGGCAATAGACGTGCAGGCCCATGCGCATGGAAGACATCGCCATCGGGGCGTGCATGTGGTCGGGTACGGAGACGTTTGCGGTGTGGAGGTTCTTGCCCTCCTTCTCCAGCATTTCCCTCCAGTCTGCATAAACCTTGGCATTGCGAAACCGCTGCTGAATTTGTCGGCGTCTGCCCGGGTCGATCTCCACGACCGCAGCGACGGTGACCTTCGGGTGGGAGGAAATGGAGCTGAGGTCCGCGCCCGCCATGCCGCCGCCGCCGAAGCTGGCGTGTCGCACGGTTTCGCTCGGGGGCTTCTTTGCCCAAGAGGTCTTGGCTAGGTAAGGGAAGGCGAGGGCGGTCGCGCCTTGCCCGAGGAAAATACGTCTGGATTGGGAAGGTTTCATTCCCGCCATACTTTGCCGTTATTGCTTTTCATGCAAGAGGAGATTCCCGCAAAAGCCCATTTTCCAGAGTCGTCGAGTTTTGCGCGTGCCCATAGTCTGGGCCTGACTGCAGTTTTTCTTAGATCGGCCAGCGCAGGGAGAGCGTTGACTGCGGGGTAATTTCAGGAATGATGGTTTCATGAGCTCCTGCATCCGCTTCCTGTTGTTCCTCGTTGTTGCGTCTCGCGCCTGCGGGGCCGATTTGCCAATCGTCGAGGTCGAGGGACAACCCTTGGGTGCAAACGTCCTGCGTTTGGCACGGGCCCTCGATTTTCTCGGGGCTCCCTTGCCGCGAGAGGAGTTGTCGCGTCTGGAGGCTGCCGCAGAGGCGAGGGATTCCGAGGCGATTCAAAAGCTGCTCGACCCTAGGGTGCTGGCGGCCGTCTCGATCAATCCGGAGGTGCGGGTGAAGGCTCGCCGAGGACCCGCAAAGGCGGTCTTGAGGCAGGGCGGATTCAGTCCGTTCGTGGTGAAGGTTCTGAACGACAGCACCGCGGCAAGGCCCCTGCGGGTAAACAGTCCCCAGGCGGGGCCCGTGTATTCGGGTTCGTCCCTGGGCATCCTCAAGAGACAGGCCCAGACTCACCTCAAGGACAACGAGAACGTGAAGGGCGAGAAGGGTCGTTTCTTGTCGGTGGAAACCTTTGGCAATTCGCCCATGTCGCCCAACCTGAGCGGGTTGGAGGTGGAGTACGTCTTGGTATTGATATACAGTCATGAGGCGGGCAGGCGCGAGGCGACCTTGCAGTTCGACCTCGGTCAGGGTACCCAAGACCTCGGCTTTCGGGCCGAGGTTCCCATCCTCTTCGAGGTTTTGCCAGCCAAGACGGTCGAGCTGAAGGTGCTGGATTTCGACGGAACTCCCACCACCGCCAGGTTCGAGTTCAGGGACGCCACGGGACGCGTGTATCCTCCGCAGGCAAAGAGGCTTGCCCCCGATTTTTTCTTTCAGCCGCAGGTTTATCGAGCCAGTGGACAATCGGTCCTGTTGCCGCCCGGCAAGTTCACCATGGAGACCTCGCGTGGCCCCGAATACCGTGTGCGCAAAAGGCAAATCGAGGTTCCAGCCAAGGGAGATCACAGGATTGAGGTTCGGCTCGAGCGTTGGGTGGATCCCGCCCGATACGGGTTTTATTCGGGGGACCACCACATCCACGGCGCGGGATGCTCGCACTACGACAGCCCTACGCAAGGGGTGACTCCCGCCGACATGTTCCTGCAGGTGAAGGGCGAGGGGCTGAACGTTGGCTGCGTGCTTACCTGGGGGCCATGCTTCGATTTCCAGAGGAATTACTTTTCCCCCAACGCAGACAAGGTGAGCGAGCCCTTGACTCTCCTGAAATACGACCTGGAAATCAGCGGATTCGGATCCGCTCCCCTCGGCCACGTTTGCCTGCTCAACCTAAAGGACCAAACTTATCCCAAGTCGAAGGGAACCAAGACCGAGGGCTGGCCTTCCTGGACCATTCCCGTGATGCGCTGGTGCAAGGAGCAGGGCGGGGTGACGGGTTACCCGCATTCCGCTTTGACCGTGAATCCACCCGCTGCCGCCAAGTGGTTGCTCTCGAGGCTGGATGCCGACAAGGACGGAACCCTGTCCCGCGCCGAGACTGCGGACGGCGTCCTGCCGGGAAAGTTTGAGAAGCTCGACGTCGACGGGAACAAAGCCTTGTCCGAGAAGGAATTGTCCGAGGGCGCCGATCGCGCCGCGGACGAGTTGCCCAACCTCGCCATTCCCGCCCTCGACGGTCCCGGAGGGATGGAGGTTTTCGTAAGCACCGTCGAGGGAGTCTGCGATTTCATCAGCGCCATGGATACCCCCCGCGTGTCGGAATTGAACACCTGGTACCACGTCATGAACTGCGGGTTTCCTCTCAAGCTGAGTGGGGAGACCGACTTTCCCTGCATGTCCAGCCGTCGGGTAGGCGCAGGTCGCGTGTACGTTCAGCTGGGTCCTCGCAAAAAGCTTGATTTCGCCGAATGGTGCCGAGGCTTGGGTGCGGGGCGTTCCTACGTCTCCGACGGTTACGCCCATGCCTTGCGCTTCGAGGTCGGCGGTAAGGTTCCGGGGGGAGAAGACTTGCTGCTCGACAAACCCGGCAAGGTCGGGATCAAGACAAAGGTTTCTTTTGCGCCTGAGACGCCCATGACTGTTGCCCAAGGACTGCTGAAACCTGCGGCGGGCAGGCGCTTGATGGGAGACACCGTAAATCTGCATGCCCCTAGACAGAGAAAGTTGGTAAAGGGAGGGAGACGCCTAGTCGAACTTGTGGTGAACGGCCAAGTTGTCGCCAAGAAAATGGTGCCTGCGGACGGCAAGGCGCACGACATCGAGTTCGAGCACCACGTTGCCCGCAGCAGTTGGGTTGCCTTGCGCCAATTCCCTCAATTGCATACGAATCCCGTGAACGTGTTGGTTGGAAGAAAACCCATTCGAGCGTCCCGCCAAAGCGCCCTGTGGTGCGCAGAGTCGGTCGAGTTGCTCTGGCGCAACAGGCATCGCTTCATCAAGAAAGGGGAACAAGCCGCCGCCAGGCTCGCCTACGATCGGGCCTTCGAAACCTACCGGCGCATAGCCGACGAGTGCCCTTGATGCAATCTCATCTAGCTTTCGAGACCATTGATCGTTGGTCGCTTGTGTTAGGCTGAACCTTCATTTTCTCTGACGTCCTCTTTCTCGGCCAAGTGCTCTTGAGCTGAATCCAATTCCCAAGCGAGGGCCCTGATAACCTTGGCGGCGGGTTGATTGCGGCCGCCGACTGCCTCCTCGATGTCGTCGTAATCGAGTTGGTAGACCTCAGTGGACTGAATCGCCGTGACTGTGTTGGGTTGCGGTTTGTGCAGCACCTCGGCGATGAGCCCGAAAGGTTCGCCCGGGCCGGCGACCTCCACTTCGACTTGCTCGCCGTCTTCCTCGCGAGCAATGCTTACGCGACCTCGCCTAATTACGTGAAAGCGCTCAATATGCTGTCCTTCCCTCAGAATGATCTCTCCGGGAGCATAACGAACGATCGTCTTTCGAGCCCTGCGTTCCTGTAGATCGGTCCATAGCCATGAGAACCCCCATCGGGCTAGAAGACCCATGCCAGCGCCTATGCAGACGCCGGCGGTATTTGCATAGGCGTCGAAAAAATCTCCCGTGCGAGCGTTCAGTGGCTGAAGCAGTTCGATGAGGTAACTCACGACGCCCAAACCGACTAGACCGGCTACTGCGCCTTTTATGGGAAGACCGAGCACTAATGTCGTTCCTAGTAAGGCATAGGCCGCGCAGTGTATGACCTTGTCGACGCCGACGGTTCCGGCTTGTTTCCCGACCAAGCTACCCACGGTCACCAGAATTATGCCAACTACGCCGGCGGTGAGCAGGACGCGGGTGATTTTCGGAGGGAGGTCAAGCCATCGTCCCGCCATTAGTGGAAACTTGATTTTCATCTCTAGTCCCACCTTACTGCCGGAGACGGCTCAACTGCAAACGCGTTACCCCATTCTACTGATCAAGAAAGCTTGGCGAACCGCACAAAGCGGTGTTTATGACTTCAGTTCGAGCTGGTTTCCGCCGCCTCGGCAGGTTTTTCCTCTGGCTTTTCCTCGGGAGCGCCGAGGGGATCCTCTCCCTTGACGATTCGATCGAGCATGGCTCGACCTTGCTTGAAGAGCTCCTCTATGGGAATTTCCTCGGAGTCGACCTTCTGAAGGAGAACCTTCTGGGCCTCGTAGTCCTTGTTCTCCACGCCCGCCTTGCTCTGCAGGAGGCGCCACGCCTTGCGACGCTCGATTACAAATAGGACCATCTGGCGTGAAAGGGTGACGTAGCTCAACTTGTTGGCATTGTCCTCGAAAAGAATATAGGCGCCGAACTCGGGGACGTATGCACGGTGTCCGTGATCTAGGTAGCGTCGATTGACGACGTCGTCCTGCATGACTCGCACGAGCAGGTCGTCGAGATGAACGAGTTCCGCGATCTCGGTTTCCTTGACCTTCTTGAGGTGCTTGCGGAACCGTCCTTCTGACGCGCACCAGTGGGCTACCGTGTAGTTGTATTTTTCCTTGGACTCCTTGTATTTGGCAATCATCCAGTCGCGATTGACTTGTCGGTTGCCCTTCAGGCTCATGGCCTCTTGGTAGGATTCGCCCAGGGTGGGATCGAAGACGAACTCGGGTAACCCGCGACAGTCTCGAACCCGAATAGCTTGCGGGGTGGCCATGTCGTCGGCGACGCCGTGCTCGGGTTGACAGGTCGTGAAGCAGTGGTAGAAGGAGGTGCCTCGGTATTCCAAGCCGTCCAGCATGGCCTTGTAGAGCCTTGGGGCGTCGGCCATGGAGACTTGGGCGACGAATGGCGAACCGTGGCCACCGAGGAAGGCTTCCGCGACGTTTTTCATCTCGCAGAGCTTGCCTTGGCTGGCGGCCCCGAACTGGTTCATGTCGAAACCACCGGTCATGGGTGAAGAATCGGAATTTTGCCCACCCGTGTTCGAGTAAACTTGGGTGTCTAGCATCAACATGTTCACGTTGGGACGATTCTGCAGGACGACTTTCGATACATTCTGAAAACCGATGTCTCCCATTGCTCCGTCCCCGCCCAAGGCCCAGACCTTCGGCAGTTCGCGAACCTCGAGGTCCGTCATGTGGGCGTCGCTGAAGTGAGTGTAGATGAAGTAATCTTCCTCCGACATGTTGCTTTCGTCGAAGAGATGGTCGGCGAGGCGTTCGGGAATGATGGAATGTCGGGAGTTTTCCGCCATGAAGCTTTCCCCAATCATCCAACTGATGGTGGCGCCGTCTTGGAAGAGAGAGTTCATCCAAGGGTAGGGGTGAGGATTGTTCGGAGGAGTGGAACCGAAGACAGTGTTGCAACCCGTATGGGCTCCCATTGCCATGACGGACATACCGTTGGCGAGGCGTCCGTCCATGGGTTGAAGGTCGCGGTGGTTGAAAGCTTCCTGCCGCATGACGGCGCATATGGCGTCTATCGCCTCGGCATCCGAGATCGTCCCGCGCTCCTCGATTCTCTTGTCGGTGTCCTTGTCGCTGTCTCCTCCCAGTCCCATGAGAACGTGAGCCACGGTACGCTTGAAGAATGCGTAGCTGACGGCATCTTCCTCCATCAATCTCTCGAGCATGACGACACCTTCCTTGGTAAGGTGGTCGGCCTTTTCGTCCAACCTGTTTGCCTTGGTGTGGAATATGGGGCGCATATAGGCTTCCGTGACCGATGCGAGCGAGTGGAGAATGGACTTTTCGCCGCAACCTGCGCAGGCACCGTCACCTGAGGTGAGGCCTTCGTAGTTGCGGTTGACCATGAGGTGATTTCTCAAGGTGGCTTCCCGGGATTCGGCGGGGTTGTTGTCGTCGTACTTGCCCAGATATTTCTGGTCCGTGTCCGGGAGGATGTTTAGGAATTCCTGGGCCGAGAGGATTCCGGCATTCAGTTCCTCGGTATCCGGAGTCATGACGAGAGCATCGTGGTCTCCGCATTCAACCACGCATAGCCCGCAGCCTTTGCAGAGGTCGGAGACGAAGATCGAGAAAATGCCGCCGGCCCCGGCTTCCTGCTTTTCCTTTATGCTGAAGACGGCGTTGACTTTCGTGTAGGCCAGAGGAAGTTTTTCGAGGATTGCTTGAAGCTCACCGCATGATTTTTCGTCGACTTGCTCGAGCTTTGAAACTTGCTCGATGACCAGTTCCGCCACGGTTCGGCCTTTTTTCGCTTTTGCCGCATCGATCATTTCGGGGCGAATGGCCTCGTCGATGGCGGGGATGGCGGCGATGATGGCTGCCCGTGCTCCTTCGTCGGCTACATAGTTGGTGGTCGAGGTCTCTATGATGGTGGACAAATCCTGAGCGGTGTTTGGAAGCGCCGTATCGGGGCAGGAGGTGATGCAGGCCATGCACTGTGTGCAGTTCTCCGGCTTGAAGAGGGGAGTCTCCCTGCGAGCTCCGTACTTGGAGGCCGTTGCGCCTGAAGCAGCAGCCATGATGCCCACGGCTGCCAAGGGCGAAGCAGGCTGGTCGTATCCTAGACCCGAGCGAAACTCGTCGTCGAAAGTCTTCATCTTGTACATCGTCGCCCGCTCATCCTGTTCGGCAGGCGCTGCGCAGGATCCGGAGCGACAATCGCTTCCGCATCCCGAGAGTGGCATGAGCACGTCGCCTCTCATTTCGGACAGGTCGGGGGCGTCGACGGGACCATAGGCAACTTCCTGGAGTCGCTCGCCGCCCTGGATCATGACCTCCATGTTGGACTCGACCACGGCATCCCCGAAGCGGCCGAACTTCTTGACGTATTGGGCGTGCACGATCTTGCGGAATCGCTCTTCACCGACCTCGAAGTTCTCGAGGAGTGTGGACACCTTAAAGAAAGCGCCGAGGAACGCGTTGCCCTGCATCCTGAGCTGCAGCTCGGGGCGAGGGGTGGCCTTTTTGGCGATGTCGAAGCCGGGCAGGATGAATAGCCGCAGCTTCTTGTCGATGATGACTTGCCGAAGGTGCTGCGGGATTTGCTGCCAGGCTTTCTCCGGGGATTCTTCCGACTCCCATACGAATGCTCCACCATCCACGATGCCGTGGAGAGGGTTGATGTGGGTGAAGGCCTTGGGATCGCAGCAAAGAACGACGTTCACGTGCCGTAGGTCGCAGTTAACCCTTACGCGTTCGGGGGCCGCCACGAGGAAGTACTCGGTCGGGGCGCCTTTCTTTTCCGATCCGTACTTGGGGTTGGCGCTGATGTGGATGACCTCCTTCAGTTCACCTGTCTCGTCCCGTTCACCGTCCCGTTCCGCAGCGTAGGTGCCGATTTCGCCGATAACCTCTGCCAAATTCTTTCCCGTGGTTATCATGCCCCAGCCTCCGATGGAGTGGAGGCGGACTGCCACGGAGTCCTCGGGAAGCAGGGAGGGCGTATCTTCCGAGACCACATTGTAGGGATGATTTATGCCGAGGGTAAAGAAGGACTCGCCGTCGTCACGACCACGCCCGTCCGTACGCTTGATCTCGCCGGCTGCATATTCGTATGCGCCCAGTACGTCTTCCGGACGAAAGTCACGGGAACCGAGGCCGTAAATACCTGAATAGACGCGAGGCATTTCCTCGGCGGTAATCGCAGGAATTCCCTCGTAGGCATTGCTCGAACTGTTGGCAATGGCCTTGGTCAAGGCTGTTCGGACGTCTCGTGCCAAGGGGTTGTCCCCTGCCATCGGTTCATCGGTCCGCTCGATTACGATTACGTGTTTCTTGCCCTTCAGAGCTTCCACTACGGCTGCTTCGGGGAAAGGACGCAGTAAGTTGATGTGCACGGAACCGATTTCCACTCCCCGCTTTTCTCGTAGGTAGTCGCCTGCGGCCTCGATGTTTTCTGCCGCCGAGCCAAGGGAGACGAAGACGACGTCGGACTTTTCCAGGTTGTAGTTGGTCAGCAAGCCGTAATGACGTCCCGTGAGGGCGGCGAACTCGTCGTAAGCTTCCTCGAAGAAATCGAGCAGGGGCTCCACGAAATTGTTTCGTCGAGCGGCAACCCCGTTCATGTAGTGCTCTTGGTTCTGGACGGGTCCGATGAGAGCGGGATTCTGAAGGTCGATGACCTTGGGCACGCGGCGTCGGGTGGGTCCGAATAGGGTGCGCTGGGCATCCGTCGGGCACTCGACGATATCGTCGGGGTCGCCTAAGTATTCGCGAAGCAGTTCGGATTCGTGCTTGCGGAAGGTGCGTTCCAAGTGCGAGGTTAGGAATCCGTCTTGAATATTGATTCCCGGCGTAAGGGCTTTTTCGGTAACCCTTCTGAGGATCAGAGCTTGGTCTGCCGCTTGCTGGGCATCCTTGGCAAAGACCATGATCCAGCCCGTGTCCAGGCATCCGTAGATGTCGTCGTGGCCGCAATGGACGTTCAGGGCGTGCTTGGTGAGAGCTCGCGCTGCCACCTCAAGAACCATAGTGGAGAGTTTGCCGGGTGCATGGTAATATTGCTCTACTCCGTAGACGATTCCTTGGCCCGAGGTAAAGTTTACCACTCTTCTTCCGGTCACGGAATAGGCTATTGCCCCGCCTTGGGCGGCATGTTCTCCTTCGCATTCCACGGCCAAGGTGGATCGCCCGAAGACGTTCAGCTGACCTTCTGCATA
>CAZNWO010000067.1:12965-16765 GCA_964576585.1 uncultured Puniceicoccaceae bacterium
CACCAGTTTAGAACCGCTTTTCAATTGGGTCGTGGATGGCTAGGTTTCGGATAAGTCACGATCAATGAATTGCCATCCTTCACCCTAGTTTCCAAACAACAATCATTCGACCTTTTCCAATCTTTCCACACTAGTTGCTTTTCCTGAAAGGCTAGCTAATCGGCAATGCGATGATACTATTCGTTCCCAAGGAAACCGAGGAGACAGAGACTCGGGCTGCCATGACTCCCGAGTCGGCCAAGAAGTTGGTGGAGATGGGCTTGCAGGTCTCGGTGGAGAAGGGTCTTGGCGACCTCGCTGGTTTTCGCGACGAGGACTACGTCGAGGCAGGGGCGCAACTTACGAACGACGCTCGTTCCACTGGGGAATCCGCAGATATTGTAGCTCGTTTGAGCAAGCCTTCCTCGGAATCCCTCGGCAGCTTGGGCAAGGGTACTTTTCACCTCAGCTTCCTGGACCCGTTTAACGAAGAGGAGCTTATTCGAGGCTTTGCCGAGGCCGGTGTGAGCGCCGTGAGCCTCGAGATGATTCCCCGCACCACCTTGGCGCAGAAGATGGACGTTCTCAGTTCGCAAGCAAACCTTGCCGGTTATCAGTCCGTGGTTTTGGCGGCCGAGAGGTTTAATCGCATCCTCCCCATGATGATGACGCCTGCCGGAACGCTTTCTCCTGCCAAGGTATTCATCATCGGGGTAGGAGTCGCCGGTTTGCAGGCGATTGCAACGGCCAAGCGCTTGGGAGCTCGTGTCGAGGCATTTGATACGCGTCCGGTCGTTGAGGAGCAGGTTAAGTCCCTTGGAGCAAAGTTCGTGAAGGTGGATTTGGGAGAAACCGGGCAAACGGACCAAGGCTATGCCAAGGAGTTGACGCCCGAGCAAATGGAGAAGCAGAGAGAGGCTATGGCGAAGGCATGTTCGCGGGCCGACCTAGTCATCACCACGGCAAAGCTTTTCGGACGACCTGCTCCAAGGATCGTTTCTCGGAAAATCCTCGATGAGATGAGTCCCGGCAGCATCGTGGTCGATCTGGCCGCCGAGACTGGTGGAAACGTCGAGGGCGTAAAGCTTAACGAAGAAGTGCTTACCTCTAATGGCGTACGAATCATAGGTCATGCTCGCCTCGAGACGATGGTTCCTCGAGACGCTAGCCAGATGTTCGCCTCCAACCTCACCGCTTTCATCGAGCACTTCTGGGATCGTGAGGAAAAGGTCTTCCGTCCTGACCTCGATGACGAGATTATGAAGGGATGCTTGATCACTCACGAAGGAGAAATCGTGCACGAGCGTTTCAAGAAAACCGACTGAACTGCAATGGATCTGGTCCAGCTACTCTTTATCTTTACCTTGGCTGCCTTTCTAGGCTACCAGCTTATTTCGAAGGTTCCTTCGCAACTGCATACTCCCCTCATGTCGGGGTCCAACGCAATTTCGGGAATTACCATTGTCGGGGCGATCTTGGCCTTGAGAATGGATCAGGGCGACCTTGAACGCTGGATTGCTTTGACCGCCTTGATTCTTGCCACAATTAACGTGGTCGGTGGATATGCGGTGACCGATCGCATGCTCGAGATGTTTAAGAAGAAGGGCGCCGACAAGGAATGAGCCATCCGATCTTAAACCCTCTCTTGGCTTCGGTCGCCTCGAACTGGATCAACTTGGCGTACGTCTTTGCTGCGATCCTCTTCATCTTGGGAATTCGACTCCTAGGCTCTGCCGAAACCGCCCGCAGGGGCAATCGACTGTCCTCGATCGGGATGCTGCTGGCAGTTGTGGCAACCCTCTTTTCCGAGGGCCTTGACTATCAGTGGATTGCGCTTGGCATTGCCGTCGGCGCATTGATCGGGTTCGTGGCAGCCAAAAAGGTCCAGATGACCGCGATGCCCGAGATGGTGGCTCTCTTCAACGGGTTCGGGGGCTTGGCCAGCCTGCTCGTCGCCGGTTTCGAGTTCTTGGGTGGAGCCGCTTCAGGGTCTGATCCCGACGGAATCTTCAAGGGATTGGTCATCTTCCTCGCCGTTGCCATCGGGGCAGTGACCTTTACGGGAAGCTTGGTCGCATACCTCAAGCTTTCGGGAAAGATAAGCGGAAAGGCCACGCTCTTTCCCATGCAGAAGCCGATCAACGGGCTGGTCGCCTTGTCGATACTCGTCCTTGGCTTCATCCTTGTTTCAGGAGCTGCGAGCCTTGGTGGCTTTTCCATCTCGTCTCATGATGCATTTTTGCTCTTGGTCGGTTTGACCCTCTTGCTGGGTGTTTTGGGTGTGCTGCCGATTGGTGGTGGAGACATGCCCGTCGTCATCGCCCTTCTCAACAGCTTTTCCGGTCTTGCTGCCTCGGCAGCTGGTTTTGTAATCGAAAACAACGTATTGATCGTTGCGGGATGCCTTGTTGGTGCAAGTGGGTTGATACTCACCGTCATCATGTGCAAGGCCATGAATCGGAGCCTCGGCAACGTGCTCTTCAGCGGATTCGGAGCCGATGCCGGGAGCGGGTCCTCGGAAGTTGAAGGCGAGATGAAGCCGATTTCAGTGGAGGATGCCTACTATGCTCTCGAGTCCGCCTCGAGCATTGTCTTTGTTCCCGGTTACGGCATGGCCGTTGCTCAGGCTCAGCATGCGGTCAAGGAGCTTGGGGAAATTCTGGAGGAGAACGGTTGCGAGGTTCGCCATGCCATTCATCCCGTTGCCGGAAGGATGCCGGGGCACATGAACGTTCTGCTCGCCGAGGCGGACGTTCCCTACGAGCAACTTTGTGAGATGGACGATGTCAACCCTACGATCTCGACGGTCGACGTCGTCATGGTTATCGGCGCCAACGACGTCGTGAACCCTGCTGCAAAAGAAGACGAGTCTTGCCCGATTTACGGTATGCCGATCATCAATGCTCACGAGGCCAAGAACGTGTTTTGCCTTAAGCGCGGGCAGGGCAAGGGCTTTTCCGGTTTGGTCAACAGGTTGTTCTTCCGGGAAAACGTCCGCATGCTCTACGGCGATGCTAAGGAGACGATCACTGGACTGGTAGCCCAGTTCAAGGACTAGCAAAGACTTTCTTCGATCCGCATCAACGGATTTTCTTTACCAGTGCTTCAAGACCGGCGAGGTTTTCCTTCAAAACCTTCTCTACGTCTCTGGAGGCGACGTGACCTAGAATGCCGATGGGTCCTTTGTAGCCACTGTCGAGTATGGTCTTCAACATCGCCGCCTCGTTCCGACCTTTACCGATAGTCAGGATTTTCTGGAATTTTTGGCCTTTGCCCGACATGCCGTTGAGGTTGAGGCAGAGAAGATAAGGTTGCATTGCGGTTAGGTTTTCAGCGAAATTCTCGACCTGTCCGTGTCCATGATGAAAATTGTAGACGATACCCACGTGTTCGTGGCCGTGCTTTCGGAGAGCTTTGCACACGGCGACGAGGTTGGCGGGTTCGCCTCCCCAACCGCCATGATTGTAGAGGCCTAGCTGTAGCCTGAGCTTTTTGGTCCTCTCCGCGAGGGGGAGCATGGACTTGGCGGCGGCGGCCACTCTTTCATCCTGTGTCTCCGCTTTGGGAGAGCCGAGGGTACGCCAGATTTGAGGGGTGATCCCGTGCTTCCTAATGAGTGGTTCGATGGAGTTGTGCCAGCTCCAAAAGGCGAAGAACTCTATCCCTTTCTTTTCGTACTGAAGGATTTCTTCCTCGAAGGTCGCCACATGTTCGCCTCGCCAGTCGTAGGCCACTTTCTTGATGCCCAGATTGGCCACCATCGCGGCTCGCTCGGCGGGGTCGCGCTTCTTGGCGTCAAATGGTACGATGCACCAAGCAAC
>CAZNWO010000068.1:0-16611 GCA_964576585.1 uncultured Puniceicoccaceae bacterium
GAGCTCTTGGACTGGCTTGCCGTCGAATTTCAGGAAAGCGAATGGAATCTCAAGAAAATGCTTGGGCGTCTAGTGAATTCCCGCGCCTTCAAGCAAAGCTCCGCACGCAGGGATGATTTGCCTGATCCCGAAAACCTTCTCGTCGGTCGTGGACCGAATCATCGTCTCGATGCTGAAGTGCTTCGCGACGTCGCACTTTGGGCTTCGGGCTTACTCGACGAAAGCATGGGCGGCGAGGGGGTGAAGCCTTATCAACCCGCCGGTATGTGGAAAGCCCTCATGCACCCCGCCAGCAACACCAAGCAATACGTTGCCGATAAAGGCGCTAAGCTCTATCGACGAAGCCTCTACGTTTATTGGAAACGGACTAGCCCGCACCCAATGATGACTTTGTTTGATGCTCCCAGTCGCGAGTCTGCCTGCGTCCGTCGTTCCCGGACCAACACGCCTCTCCAGTCTCTAGGGCTCCTCAACGAACCGCAACGAATCGAAGCCGCCCGCAAACTTGCCGAACGGCTTCTTCGTGAGGAGAAAGATACGGATTCCAGGCTCGATCTTCTTTTTACTCTCCTCGTCTCTCGCCCGCCGAAGATTCCTGAACGAGCCGCCTGCACCAAGCTGCTCCAAAGCCGACTCTCCCGTTACTCCTCAGCCGAAGCCGATGCTCTTGCCCTCCTCGCTGTCGGCGATGCTCCCAGAGACGAGAAGCTCAACCCCGCTGAACTAGCCGCTTGGACTCAAATTGCCGGGATCGTTCTGGCCGGTGACTCCGCGATCACGACCTACTGACCACTCAATCCATTTCGGCTGCCGAACTAACCTAAAAAGGAATTTGAAATTATGAACCCATTACGCGAATACGACTTGCGGCTCACGCGCCGACAACTTTTTGGACGAACGGCTCTCGGTCTTGGAACGGCAGCCATGGCGAATTTGCTTCCGGCGGGACTGCTCACAGGTGCCGGCGGCAAGGGTGGAGAAGGCCTTGGTGGAGGACTCCATCACAAGGCCAAGGCCAAGCGAGTCATATACCTGTTCATGAGCGGTGGGCCAAGTCACATCGATCTCTGGGATTACAAACCAAAGCTTTCGGAGGATTTCGGCAAGGACTTACCGGATCATGTCCGAGATGGTCAGCGCATCACGGGTATGACCTCTCGCCAAAAGACTCTTCCTTTGGCTCCCAGCAAGTACGAGTTTACCAAGCGTGAAAACAACGCCGATGGCGTCTGGGTTAGCTCCCTGCTTCCCCATACTGCAGGCGTTGTGAAGGACCTCTGTGTCGTGCGCAGCGCATTTACCGAGGCCATTAACCACGACCCCGCCATCACCTATATCCAAACCGGAAGCCAAGTGCCCGGTCGTCCTAGCCTCGGCGCTTGGCTTAGTTATGGTCTCGGTAGCATGAACGAGGACTTGCCGAACTACGTCGTTATGCACGCCAAGACGAAGCACGCTGAACAAAGCCTGTTCGGGCGCCTTTGGGGCACGGGCTTCATGCCTTCTGATCATCAAGGGGTCTTGCTTCGCAGTCAGGGTGACCCTGTTCTGTATCTTTCCAATCCCAAAGGTCTCTCGGCTAAAGATCGCCGTGCTCAACTCGATGCTCTCTCCGTTCTTAATTCTCAGCACCATAAGGATTTTGGAGATCCCGAAGTCCTATCGCGTATCCGTCAACACGAGATGGCCTACCGTATGCAGACCTCCGTGCCGGAGTTGATGGATCTTTCCAAGGAACCCGATTCCACTTTCGAGCTTTACGGCAAGGAAGCCCGTGATGCTGGGAGTTTCGCCGCCTGTTGTCTGAATGCTCGTCGCCTCGTCGAACGGGGCGTGCGAAACGTGCAAATCTTCCACCGAGGATGGGATGCTCATGGTGGTTTGCCTCGTGAGCATGAAAATCAGTGCAAGGACGTGGACCAAGGTAGCGCAGCTCTAATCAAGGACCTCAAGCAACGGGGATTGCTAGACGAAACCCTCGTTGTATGGGGAGGGGAGTTCGGACGGACCGCCTATTGCCAAGGTAAGCTTACCCGCGCAAACTATGGGCGCGACCATCACCCTCGTTGCTTTACCATTTGGATGGCAGGTGGGGGCGTGAAGCCGGGTATTACCTATGGCCAAACCGATGACTACTCCTACAATATCGCCGATTCCGACGGGAACCCCATTAAGCCTACCAAGGACAAGTGGACACCCGGCACGATGCACGTTCACGATCTCAACGCGACCATCCTTCACCTTCTTGGTATTGACCACGAGCGGCTCACCTACCGTTATCAAGGCCGTGACTATCGCCTCACCGATGTTCATGGCCATGTCGTTAAAGACATTCTCTCCTAAAGTGAAAAAATGATGAAAATTCGACTACTTCTAGTCTTTCTCGTAAGCTCCTCGGTTCTACAGTCGCAGTGGCGTTCCTGGCGCGGACCAACCAACGACGGTGTGAGCATCGCCAAGAACTTGCCGGACGTCTGGAGCGAAAACGAAAACGTTCTTTGGAAGTTTCGATTGCCCGCCGCAGGTTCTTCCACACCCATCGTGGTAAAGGACAAGGTGTTCGTTACCGTCGAGCACGAGAATGCAGTTCATCTCCTCTGCATCAGTACGGCAGGCAAGGAGCTTTGGACGCGAAAGGTTTGCGAGACCAACGGCAAAGGGAATGGTGAACGTACCAATGCCTCCGCCACGCCTTCCTCTGACGGCGACAAGGTTTTTGTCACGACCGGCACGGGAGAAGTCGTGGCTTTTGATCTTCTGGGCAAGGAAAGGTGGCGATTCAACGCCCAAGAACGTTACGGCAAGTTCCGTTTCGGTTTCGGCTTTCACTCCACCAGTGTGCTTCATGAGGGACGCCTCTTCCTGCAACTCATTCATACTGCGGCTCAACTCGTCGTTGGGATAGAGTCCTCGACTGGTAAAGAACTCTGGAAAGTGGAGCGAAAGAGTGATGGCGTGGCCGAGTGCCTGCATTCCTACGCCTCGCCCACGGTCCACCGACATGGGGGCATCAACGTTCTCATTACGCACGGAAACGATTACTGCATAGGTCATGATCCCGAGAAAGGGAACGAACTTTGGCGTATCTCGGGTCTCAACCCCAAGGACAAGTACAACCGAACCCTCCGTTTCGTGGCTTCTCCCGTGGCTCACCAAGGAGTTGTGGTGGCTCCTTCGGCGAAGAACCGTGGCGTTTCCGTTGTCCGTCTCTCCGCAGCCAAGGGCATCATCGAAGAGGGTGGTCCCGGGGAACTTTGGCGCATGGACCGAGGAACTACCGACGTTACCTCTCCCCTTCTCTACGAGGGTATTCTCTATCTCTGCAAGGAAAACGGAACCGTGCTCTGCCTCGATGCAGGCACGGGTGAACAGCTTTATCAGGAACGCTTTCATGGCCAAACCTACCGAGGCTCTCCCGTGGCTGCCAACGGACGCGTTATCTTCACTGCCCGCGACGGTACTTTCACCGTCCTCAAGGCAGGTCGAACTTACGAAATCATTTCCAAAAACAAACTCGATGATCAGTTCACGGCTTCCCCCGCCATTGCAAACGAACGACTCTACCTTCGAGGCTACAAATCGCTCTACTGTATCAGCAAAAAATAGAGGCCCACTGAAACTTTCCGTCCTTCAAGCCATGTGCTTTTTTCGATCTCTCTTTTTTTGTGTTTTGTTCGGTGCTCCCCTGCTGGGAGCGAAGAGACCAAACGTGGTGTTTCTTGTTTCGGAGGACAATTCCGTTCATTACCTGAGGCATTACGGGGCGCCTTTCGGGGCGATGCCCGCAGTTGAGAAACTGGCTGCGGAGGGATTGACTTTCAATCATGCCTTTTCAAATGGTCCCGTCTGTTCGGTGGCGCGTTCTACTTTGGCCACGGGGGTCTTGGCTCCTCGGGCAGGTTTCCAATACCATCGAAAGTCCGCCTTGGCGACCTTGCCGAAGGGACTGAGGCCTTGGTCGGCGATTCTTCGGGAAGCCGGTTACTATTGCGCCAACAACTCCAAGACGGACTACAATTTCGCAACCGCCAAGGGTGAAGCTTGGAACGAGTCATCTAGAAAGGCCTCATGGCGAAAACGTCCCGGAAAGAATATGCCTTTCTTCTACATGCAGTCCTTTGCAGTCAGCCACGAAAGCTCGCTTCACTTCCCCGAAAGGCTGATGAACTCTGTGAAAACCAAGACGCCCGCAGACAAGGTTACGCTTCATCCCTATCATCCCGACACTCCCACCTTTCGCTACACCCATGCACGCTACTTTGATCGTATTGGCTTAGCGGACGCCCAAATCGGAGCAGTCGTGGAAAAGCTTGAGTCCGACGGTCTCCTCGAGGACACTTTTGTCTTTTACTTCGGAGACCATGGCGGAGTCCTTCCACGCGGCAAAGGTTACGCATACGAAAGTGGACTGCATGTTCCACTAGTGATCCGCATTCCCGAGAACTTTAAGCATCTCGCGGACCACAAGCGAGGAACGCGGACGGACGGTTTCGTCAGCTTCATCGACTTCGGTCCCACCGTACTTCGCCTTGCAGGGCTTCCCGTTCCGGAGCAAATGGACGGCAGGGCTTTTCTTGGAAAAGGAACTACTGCAGCTGAACTTGCTTCTCGAGACGAGGCCTTCGGTTATGCCGACCGTTTCGATGAAAAGTACGACTTCGTTCGTACCTTGCGCAAAGGCAAATGGAAGTACCACCGCAACTACCAAGGATACTACCCCGACGGTCTCCAAAACAACTACCGCTATCGAATGCTGGCCTATGCCGAGTGGCGTAATCTTTTCAAGGGGGGAAAGCTGAATTCTGCCCAGCGTCAATTTTTCGAGCCTCGTCCGGCAGAGCAACTTTTCGACCTCTCCAAAGATCCGCATGAAGTGAACGACCTTTCACGAAGCCCGGCTCACAAGGAAGTCCTGCTCGATTTGCGACGCCGGCTCTCTGCAAAGTTGAAGGCCATTAACGATCTTAGCTTCTACCCGGAAAGTCACATGGTGGCTAATGCCTTGGGCGATGGAGTTGCCTACGGCAAAAGGCATGCCAAGGAAATCGATCAACTTGTGCAGATAGCGGATTTGGCCCTGCTTCCCTTTCCTGACGCTGAGAAGAAGCTAGTCTCCGCCATCAATGGCAAGAGTCCTTGGCAACGTTACCATGCCTGTGTTGCTGCGGCAACCTTGGGAGATGTCGCCCGTCCACTTGTACCCATCGTCAAGCCATTGCTTGCCGACGAAAATCTCATGGTTCGGGTGCGGGCCGCCGAATTCCTCGGCCGTCTAAAGGCCGTCGATCCCATGCCCACTCTTGTGGGTGTCTTGAACCAAAGTGAGTCATCCCAGGAAGTTCTCCTTACCTTCAACGCCGTTACCTACCTCCGCGACCACTGCGGTTATTCCTTCGATCCATCCAAAGTGAAGCTCAAGGCCAAGGCTGGGGAAAGCTCACGACGCACGGCTTACCTCTCCGGCAAGGGCAAACTGTGAGAGTTTGCTTTTTCCTACTTTCGACCAAGTTAGGATGCTGTCTGCTTTCCTTGTCCTTCCTTTCACTTTATTCTTTTGCTGACGAGGATTCCAAGCAATCCAGCATTCTTGATCTGCCTGCCTTGCAGGCCACTTTAATCGGAAGACAAGCTCAAGTTGTCCATCTAATGCGGTCGAAGCAGTTCGACAAGGCGGAGTCTCTTCTTCGTTTGATGAAGAGGAACTTCCCGCAGTCTCCCGCCACC
Organism: uncultured Puniceicoccaceae bacterium; assembly: GCA_964576585.1. Lineage (GTDB taxonomy): Bacteria > Verrucomicrobiota > Verrucomicrobiia > Opitutales > Seribacteraceae. The sequence goes on from CAZNWO010000068.1 coordinate 5,725, forward strand.
CATTATAATCTCGCTTGTTTACTCGCCATGAAGGGGCGGAAGGATGACGCATTCGAGACGTTGCAGGAGGCGATTGCTCTCGGTTTTCGCAATCTGGAGCACCTTCGAAGCGATCCAGACTTAGACAAGCTCAGGGCCGACAAAAGGTTTTCCGAAGTCTTGAAGTCGGCAGCCAAGCCTTTCAAAGGCTCAGTTTGGCCAAAGTTCCCCAAGCCGACTCCCTGTGTTCCCAAAGAGGGTCAAGTGGTGCTGAGCGAAAGAAACTTGGGCTATGATTCCAAGGTGGGCATGTTCTTGGGTTTGCTGGGGCGTCCCTCGAAGAAGGCGGACTGGCCTATCGCAAAGGGGCAAGGAAAAATAGGCCAGCTCCTGAGGGAATGGTACGAGGAAGGTACAGCTGCGGGCAACATGGGAGATTATTATGACAACCATGATGGCGATCATTCGAACATGAACTTTGCTGCTTTCCCTCAACTGACTCGCTTGGAGTATGATGAAACACTCCGTAAACGAAACCTGCACAACGGTCTTCAGCTTTCGTTTCTCTTCAGTGGGGTGGTCTTGGGGAATTCTTCCACTGCGATAACGAGTGGGCAAAACTGGCGAAGTCAGCCTCGATTTGCCCTTACGCAGCCCAATGGGGCAAATCGTTTATCCCTACAATACCTTCGCAACCACGTCTACTTCTACCCGGAGCACCGCGATCATGACGTTGGGCGAAACGGAAAGGGTGGTGGGCATGGAGACGTTTTTCCGGCCAATGTGCCGTACTTTGTTGTCAGTCAAGGTTCTTCGGGTTCGGATCGTCCCTTCATGAATGCTTTTGCCGCTATGCTTGCCGCTCTGCGACCTGAAACCAAGAAGACTCTGGTTCGTTCTTCCCTGCTCACGCCGACCTTGCAACAAGTTTTCCGTAGGAGCAATCGGATGTTGGCTCGGGAGGAAGACTATTTTGAAGGGAAAGCTCATCCTACTGTTTTTGACGCATCTCAGCTAGATTCGGAGAAGATGGTGCGCCTAGCCCACGAACTGCGTCCCGACGCCTTGCCGCCTTTGGCAAGATTCAGGGTAGTCGAGGAGGATCTGCCCACGCAGGGTTTGGACTTCTTCGATTTCCGTCCACATCAGCGTCTTTTTGATACTCCATGCGCCTCGGCAAGAGTTTTTAAAAGTACTTCGAGTGTCCTTCATTTTACGCTGGATGCGGGGAGTTCCATTGACCTTTCGGGCAAGCCGCTAACTTTTCGATGGGTCGTGCTTAGAGGCGATCAAGAACGCATTCTGGTTGAGAAACAGGATGAGAATGGAACGATTGTTCGCCTTTCCATTCCATGGCACGAACGATTCCCGGTCGAGACAGGCTCGCAGCTTGATTCCAATCGAGTCGACGTCGGCTTGTTCGTTGGCAATGGGGATCATTGGTCTGCTCCAGCATTTTTCTCGGTTTACTTTCCCGATAACCAAAAGCGTGTTTACGATAAACACGATCGAGTTCTTTCGGTAGACTATACCTTGGACAATTACGTAGATCCGTTGATCGAGACACCAAGGGACTGGATCGATAAATATCGTTATGATGCAAATGGTTCTCTCCTCGGATGGGACCGGACCATCAGGAGTGACAAAGGCTCGGAAAGCCATAAGTTTGATTCTTCCGGTAGGTTGCTTGTCAAGACTGATGAAAACTCTTCAACTGTTGGCAGAGTTTCGGTTCGCTATATGCCTGCAAGGGACTCCCGCAACAAAGTGATTCTCAAACAAGTCCAAGCGAACAATTGATTTCCTCTTCTTTGTCTCCGAATTAGGCATCTTGATCGATGCTTGTTTGGTCCACTCATTTCCAGAGCTTGAATTATGAACTGTTTTTTCTTGAGCGTTTATTGATCCAAGTTCATCTCGCCGAAATCGTACCTTCTCCTCGATTTTGATTTTTCTTAAATTATTTGTCCAAAAGTATTTTCCTTTAGCTATTAGTTCGGAAACACCCGGTGAGTTGAAATGGGCAGAAACCTCACCTTTTAAAGGGTAGTTGCAAAGTTGGGCGCGCGGTCCGGGCAGACCGCGCGTCTTTTTTTTACAAGAAGCTGCTCACCCAGATCGAGCTTGGCGGACGTGAGCTTGGTTGACCCAATTATTTCTGTCGTAGCGCGGGGCGGTTGTCGTAACGTCGGTAAAGCCGAGTGTGCCTGCTCTCCAAATCGACTTCTTGGCCTGACAGGATCAAGTGCTTGACGGATGATCGAGGATCGAGCAAGTCGCCCCTTACTGCGACAAAGGTGGCTTCCTTACCCTTCTCCAGAGAGCCCAGTCTGTCGTCCACGCCCAGCATTTCTGCTGGGTGGAGGGTGATGGCGGCGATAGCGTCTTTACGAGAAAGCCCATATGGAACAGTGTGGGCGACGTGGTAGGGCAGGTTCCGTTGGTTGGCTGCGGTCCAGGATCCAAGGCGCATCCCAATAGCAAGCTTCACGCCTGCTCGAGCCAATAGGCCAGGGGCTCTGAAGTGAACGTCGTGCGGATCGAAGTCTCGTGCAGGCGAGGTGAATACGTGTTGGAAGATCACAGGTATTTTTTCCTTGGCTAGTAGGTCGGCCGTCTGCCAAGCGTCCTTTGCTCCAGCCAGGATGATGCGTAGCTTTCGCCGTTTTGCCCATTCAACCACAGCCTTGATTTGGCGCAATTCGTCTGCATGAACCATCACGGGTTTTTGTTTCTTGCCAGGAAGAAAGGGGAGCATGGCTTCCCAAGCGGGGACTTCGGCAAAGGTTTCACCCCCGGCTTGCTTGGCTTGCGCGTAGGCTTCGGCGTCGTCGAAGAATGTGTCGATCTTGGCGACAGACCTCTTTCTGTTCTTCGACTGTTCATCCAGAGATTTCTCTTTTGAGGTAGTGTTTAAACCCATTCCGGGCCACCAGAGATGCAGGGCGACGGGTCGTTTTACGGTCATGGCTTCGACGCCCCATCCATCCAGTCTCACCAAGCCTGAAGTCCCGGAAATCGTTCCGCCCATGGGAGCCACCAAGGCATGAGACACGCCGTTGGCTCGGGCCACGGGTATAAGTTCGGAATCAGGGTTTACGGCCACCCAAGCTTCCACATCGGGTGTGAATTCGCCAACCTCACTAAAGTCGCGGGTAGGGCGCAGGGCGGATATTTCGGCCAAGCCGAGAGAGGATGACGCGCTAATTATTCCCGGATAGACCTCTAGGTCGTGCCAGTTCACCACTTGGGTGCCCTTGGGTGGTTCCAACTTTCCGACTTCCGCAATTAGTCCCTCCTTCACCAATATGCTGCCTGGACGAAAGGTTTCGCCTGACACCGTGTGAACCGCCTTTGCCTTGTACAGGATCGTTGTTGAATTCTTTCCCGATGCCCCAGCTTGTAGAAGCAAGGTTGCAGGTAGAAGAACTGCGAGTAGGGACTTAATTCTTTTCCTTCGTTTCTCTACACTCGCTGTCATCTTCAAAATCATCGACGATATTTCCTGAAATCGAGTTGGTGCTGGCCTCCGCAGCAGGAATTGGCACGGCAGGTATGCGCCCGGAGGTCGGAAGCAATTTCCAGTGAGTGGCGGAAGAAAGAGTCCTTTGCGTCTTCGGAGGCATCCTTGTCGGCACCTAAGCCGAGGGCCTTTTTTGCCTTTGCAAGCAGGGCTTCCCTTTCCTCGAATCGAGCTTCTGCGGCGGCTTCTGCTTCCGAGCGATCGTATTGCTTTACGCCGTCCACCCAGGTTTCAAGGCAGAGAGAGCCGTAATGGAGAGGATGTCCGGACCAGAGAGCGAAGTCCGCATGCTTTCCCGGCTTCAAGGAGCCCACGAACTTGTCCACGCCCAATTGCTTGGCGGGATTAAGAGTGACGAACTTGAGGGCCTCTACCTCGTCCAGACCTCCATACTTCACTGCCTTGGCGGCTTCTAGGTTCAGGCGGCGAGCATGGTCGGCGGAGTCGGAGTTGAAGCTCACGACTACTCCGCGCTTGTGCATGAGAGCGCCTGCATAGGGAATCGCGTCGTACACCTCGAACTTGTAAGCCCACCAGTCGGAAAAGGCGGAGGCGCCGGCTCCGTGAGCGGCGATTTCGTCGGCCACCTTGTAGCCTTCCAGAACATGTTGAAGAGTACCGACTCTTACGCCAAAGCTTTCCATGGTTCTGAGGAAAATGAGGATTTCGTCTTGTCGGTAGGAGTGGCAGTGAATGAGCCGAGTTCCTCGAATGATTTCGCCGATGGCATCCAATTCAAGGTTGGGTGCCGGGGTCGGTCCTTTTCCAGCGGCTGCGCTTTCCTTGGCGGCGAGGTGTCGACGGGCGGCGGTGAAGCGATTGGCGAAGAAGGTCTTGACGCCCATGCGGGTCTGAGGGAATCGGGTAACGTACTTGTCTCCCCAGTTCGCTTGCTTCACGTTTTCGCCCAAGGCGAACTTGATGCCCGAGGGCGCTTCGGCAAAGAGCATTTCGTCCGGGGAGACCCCGAGCCTAAGCTTGATCACGGCATTTTGCCCGCCGATTGGGTTTGCGGAGCCATGTAGGAGGTTGCAGACCGTGACACCTCCTGCAAGCTGCCGCTCGACGTTGACGCTTTCGGAATTCACGACGTCCGCGATGCGGACCATGGCTGTGGAGGGGAGGGTGGATTCGTTGACTCGTCCGAGGATCATGGAGTGGCTGTGACAATCAATGATTCCGGGTACGAGATGCTTGCCCTTGGCGTCGACGATTCTGGCCTTGATTCCTTCCGGAACGGATAGGTTTCGTCCCACGGCTCGAATCTTGCCGTTCACGGCGAGGAGGTCGGCCTTCCCAAGTGGACTTTTCGCTTCCAGAGTCCAGATGGTCGCATTTTTTACGAGGACGGCAGGCGGAGCCGCTGAAGGGCGACGAGTTTCGGCGGGGGTGCGGGCGGATCTTTCTGTTAGAAGTTTCCTTATATTCTCCTTCTTTTCGTCGGCTTCGGGCTTCTTCGGTTCGGCGTCGTGGTGGGCATGTCGTTGACCGTTTACCCAAGTTTCCGTAACGACCGAGCCTTCCTCGAAATAACTGCCACCTTCGACGACTGCGAGGTTGGCAAGCTTGCCTGGTTCTATTGTTCCAAGAATATGATCCATTCCACATAGCTTGGCGGGAACGATTGTTAGGGCGGAAAGAGCCTCTTCCTCCGCGAGCCCACGGTCGATGGCTCGCCGTAGGTTTTTTCGGAAGGAACCTAGACCGTCCTTATTGCTCGTGGTGAAGGCAATTTCGCATCCGGCTTCGCGAAGCAATGCGGGGTTGCTGGGGGCGTGGTCCCAGTTGCGCAGCTGTTCGAGCGAAACTTGGTTCCAGTCGTCCTCCTCAGGCATTTTGACGAGAGCGGGAAAATCCAGCGGCACGACGTAGTTGGAGGCTGCCTTGGCGCTCAAGTCGAGCCTGCGCCACTCCAGACCCGTCGCCACCAAGGTAGGCTTCAATCCGAATTCCGCCGCCACCTTGCCGGCTCGGTGAGCCATCAGGACGCTGCCTGGCTCGAGGAAGATGCGAGTAGGGTTTTTCTTTTGTAAAATGCCCTTGAGAGCATCCAAGGCCGGGTTGAAGGTCGGGCGAATGGCGGAAGGATCTTTCGCAATGCGGTTTTTGAGGTAGGCATGGTGGCGAGCATCCAGAAGGGTTTGCCGTATTACTGCCAAAGTCCCCATTAGTGAGTTCGGATAGGAACTTTCCTTGTTCCAAGTTCCGATTCCGGTGTCGAAGGCGATGCATTGAGCGGTTTTCGATTGCAGGATGGCCTTGTTCGGATCTCCGTCGAGCAAGAGGGCCAATGTACCTGTTCCCCTGAAAATCGCTTCGGATGGAACGGCATGAGCAGCCCCAAATCCAAGTTCCCGAAGACCCTTTAGTTTTTCTTCATCAGGAGAGTAATTGTCGGCTATGTTTTTTTCCGGTTTTACCGATGCAAGCTCATGGCCCGGGCCTTTGCTCCCCGGGTCTTTTTTCACCCCTTTTGCACCATGAAATCCCAAGCCCGAGGTCAACTCGGCGGAACCTGCATGGCCAAGCCGAAGAAGCTTTCCTTTCTTTTCACCCTGCAGCCAGTAGGGTTCGACGAATGCGGGGTAGATCGTCTTTCCCTTGCAGTCCCAAGTTCTTGTTCCTTTGGGAACCTCTGTATCACGACCCACTGCCTTGATTTTGCCATCTGCAATGAGGATCACGGCATTCTCCAGGATTTCCCCTGGTTTGCTGAACACCTTGGCATTAACCAATGCGTGATTGCCCGAAGGCTGTGGACGGTCGCCCGGAAAGCTGATCTCGGAACTGCTTTCCGCCATCAATGCAAGTACGCAGACAGAGGTAGTCAATGCCGTTCCGAGCGATCGTAGGGTAAGCATGGTTTTTCAGGTTGAATGATCATGATCCCTTAAGCAATTGAAATTCTGCGGGGAAAATAACGATTGTTTCCTTTTGCGCGTTCAATTAGGTTTACACGAATGTACCTTTTGGGAAACATCGGCCTTTGGTTTGCTCTCATCCTTGTGTTTGTCTGGAAGGACGCAGGAGGAAACTCCAAACCGCAAATTGAGTTGTCTAGTCGTTTTTTTGCCGACGACGACGTTCTTGCTTCCCCGAGAGTCACTATTCTATCAGGTCAAGAGGCCACGATTTCAGTAGGGAAGGAGGGTTTCATTGGCCAAAAGACGAAAAAAGAAAAGGTCTTTACCGGGGTTATGCTTTCCGTGACTCCCACTATTTCGGATGGCAAGATTCTGCTCGAAGGCTTTGCCTTTGTCGGTGAGGGGAAGTTCGCAGGCGAAGATGGAATCAAATCTCAAGCTAAGAACGCCTTGGCCAATCTCAAGAAACTTCAAAGTAAATCCGATAAGGATGTGAAGCTGCCGGCATTTGCCGAGCAAGTTGAGATGAGAGGAATGTTTCGCTTGAAGGGAAAACCGCCCCGCATTTCCTTAAAGTACCGTGATGGGGCTTCCTTTTGGATTGAGCTCGGGCAAACTCGTAATGGCGTCAAGCTGGTACGGGTGGACTTAAGTGATGCCGCCCCGCATGCCATTCTGAAAAAGGACGGCCTTTTTGCTCGAATCGATCTCAAGACCGAGAAGGTTTCCGATATTCCCTCCCTAATGCCCATGGATGGTGGCGGAAGCGTTTTCTCGAGGGAGGTTGTCCCCGGGGAAAACGTGAATTTTCCCCTCACCAAACCAAATGGTGAAAACATTTTGTTGGAATTGACGCTCAAAGTTGTCGAGTCCTAGTCCTTGTTTGGCTTCAATCATTTTTTTCTAATAAAAAGAATGCGCGCGCGTCTGTTCTTACTGTGTTAAATCGAAATTCCTTACACCTGTTCCCCTTACACCTCTTTCTCATCTCCTAATCCAACAGAACCATGAAGAAAATTATTCCAATCGCAGCGTCGTCTGTATTTCTTGCCTTTGCCGTTATTCTCATCGGGCAAAAAAGTTTTGACGGAAGCCTTGTTGACCAATGGGAGGAAGTTGAGGAGGCGACCAAGAAGGGCCTGCCCAAGACGGCCATAGAGAAGCTTGATCCTCTCATCGATCGGGCCCTCAAGGAAAAAGCCCATGCCGTAGCCATTAGGGCTATTGCCCAGAAGATCAACTTGGAGGGAGCCATTCAAGGAAACAAGCCCGAGGAGAAGATCACTCGGCTCGAAGCGGAGATGGCCAAGGCTCCCAAGGAGATCGTTCCATTGATGAACGCGGTCTTGGCCAATTGGTACTGGCAGTACTTTCAGCGCAACCGTTGGCGTTTCACCCAGAGAACTCGCACTGCTGAAGCTCCCGGCAAAGATATCACCACTTGGGATTTGCCTCGTATCCTATCCGAGATCGACGGTCAGTTTCAGAAGACTTTGGCCAATCATGAAGTTCTCAAGAAGGAGCAGGTCTCGAAATATAACTTTCTTTTGAACCAAGGGTCCGTGCCCGACAGTTACCGACCGACTCTTTATGATTTCGTGGTTCACGATGCCCTGCGCTTTTATTCCGCCGGCGAGCAGGCGGGTTCCTTGTCGCAGGATGCCTTCGTTTTGGAGGCGGAGAGTCCCATCTTTGCCTCTGCCAAGGATTTCCTGGCTTGGAAAATCGATTCGGAAGACGATGAGTCTCCCAAGATCAAGGCGATCCGCCTATACCAAGACCTACTTAGGTTTCATCAGGAGGACGAGAATCCCGATGCCTTCGTGGATGCAGACCTTCACAGGTTGCAATTCGGCAACAACCAAGCTTTCGGCGAGGAGAAAAAAGCCCGCTACAAGGCAGCCCTCAAGCGTTTCGCCCAGAAATGGGCCGATCACCAACTTTCCGCCCGCGCCATGTACAGGCATGCTCAAGTCCTGAATGGCGAGGGTGAAACGGTAGAAGCTCATAAACTGGCCAAGCGAGGAGCTGCCGTCTTCCCCGACAGCGTGGGCGGCAAAGAATGCAAAAACCTCGTTACTCAGATAGAATCGAAGTCTTCCTCCGTCTCCACCGAGCGAGTCTGGAATGCTCCCTTACCCAACATTGAATTGCGATACCGCAACCTCACGAAGGCCTACTTTCGGGTTGTTTCCTTCAATTGGGTGGATCGTTTGGTAAAAACGCAGCGTCATCCCGAATACATTGATCATCGCCGCAAGGGCGAGTGGTTGCAGAGGCAACCGGTCAAGGAATGGTCCGTGGATTTGCCGCCGACGGAGGATTTCAAGCAGAGAGTGGAAAAGATTCCCGCGCCCAAGGGACTGGAACCCGGATCCTACTTCCTGTTGGCCAGTCACGATCCGAAATTTGGAGACAAGGAGAACATTGTGAGTTATTCCAGCTTTTGGGTGAGCGACCTTTCTCTCGTCATGAGGACTCGCCAAGGGTCCGGGGCAATAGAGGGTTTCGTTCTCAACGCCATATCGGGCGAACCTGTTCCGGGAGCTTCCGTACGTTCTTGGAAGAGGGAAAGAAACAATCGCAGGGTTGAGCTTAGAGCCACCCGCACTGATGCCAACGGACTATTCAGTCTCAAGACCAACCGTACAAGCCTGACAATCATGGCTTCGCATCAAGGCCAATCAGTTGCCACCGCGAACGACTATTACGTCAATGATCGTATCCACAATCCCAGACCTTACGAACGCTCCGTGTTCTTTACGGATCGCAGCCTTTACAGACCCGGCCAGACAATCCGTTACAAGGGGGTTTCCTACCGCATCGACCAAGCCAACGACAATTACAAGGTGATCCCCAATCGTGATCTCACTGTGGTATTCCGCGACCGCAACAACCAGGAAATTTCTCGGGCCAAGCATCGTACGAACGACTATGGATCGTTCGACGGCAGCTTCACCGCACCGCGGGATCGCTTGATGGGCAGGATGCGCATACAAATCGAGGGAGCTGGTTCCCCGGGCGGTTCCGCCCACGTGAACGTCGAGGAGTACAAGCGACCCAAGTTCCAAGTTACCGTGGATGCTCCCGCCGAGCCCGCCGTCCTGCATGGCAAGGTCAAGGTAAGGGGCTCGGCCATGGCCTATACGGGGGCCGCCATAAACGACGCTCAGGTCAAGTACCGCGTAGTGCGTCAGGTTCGCTTTCCGCCATGGTTGCGCTGGCATTATTGGTGGAGACCGTTCCCGTCCTCGCCAGCCCAGGAAATCGCCCATGGCACTGCCCGGACAGGAGCCGACGGTTCCTTTGAGGTTGAGTTCACGGCCAAGCCCGATCCTTCCGTTTCCGAGAAGGACGAGCCCACTTTCAGCTACACGGTGCACGCCGACGTCGTCGATGGCACGGGAGAAACCCGTTCGGGCGACCGCAGCGTGAACGTTGGATTCGTAGCCTTGCAGGCTTCCCTTTCAGCCGAGGAGTGGCAGACCGAGGGCAATCCCGTGAAGGTAACGCTCAAGACTACCTCGTTGGATGGGGAAGGGCGCATTGCCGAGGGCTCGCTTAAGATTCATCGTCTCAAGGAACCCGAAAGCGTTCAGCGAGCCAAGCTCGGTGGACGACACCGTCATTTCCACGGTGGTAGAGGGGGAATGGACGTAAAGCCCGAGCCAGACCTTTCCAACACCAGCTCTTGGGAGCTTGGCGAAGTCGTTTCCACTCAAGGGTTCACCACCGACGCCGAGGGGAACAAGGACTTTTCCTTCGAGTTGAAGGAGGGTGCCTATCGGGCGGTTCTTCAAACCGAGGATCGCTTCGGCAAAGAGGTGAAGGGGCTCTTGCCCATACTCGTGGTAAAGCCCGATTCCCGGCGTTTCGGGATCAAGATACCGAATCACGTCGCCGCTCCCACTTGGACGGTCGAGCCGGGCAATTCCCTCGAAGCCATGTGGGGCACAGGTTATCCTCGGGGCCGCGCTTTCGTGGAAATCATCCATCGGCGAAAGCCTCTCCAGGCCTTTTGGACGAACGAGAGAGTGACGCAGGCCAAAATCGAACAGGAAGTCACGGAGGCGATGCGCGGCGGTTTTACGGTGCACGTCACCTACGTTCGCGAGAACAGGGCCTATTTGACGACTCGCCAAGTCAACGTCCCTTGGACCAACAAGAACCTCAGCGTCAAGTGGGAGCGTTTCACCTCCAAGCTGGAGCCGGGAGTCAAGGAGACTTGGACGGCGGTGGTTACCGGATCCGACGCCAAGAAGGCGGTGGCCGAGATGGTGGCCGCCCTCTACGACGAATCTCTGGACGCCTACAAGCCGCACAACTGGATGCAGGGCTTTTCCAACCTCTTTCGCAGGGATCGATCCAACCTCTCCTTCCGTTTCGAGAACGCTTCCTTGAACTTTCGTCATTTGCATGGCGGATGGCCCAGAAAGCGTGAGTCATGGAATTGGTCCTACCGGGGATGGCGCCCCGACATGATTGGGGCTCTATGGGGCTACGGAGGCAGAGGAGTATTTT
>CAZNWO010000069.1:0-16442 GCA_964576585.1 uncultured Puniceicoccaceae bacterium
GGATCGCCCGCTTGCTTGAACTTCAATTGGTTCAATTCGGCCAAGTCGTCGAGCAGTCCTCGCCGAAGCTCGGGTTTCATGCCTTCGGGATTCTTGAGGTATAGAACGGGATCGCGACTGCCCCGAAAGCGAGCTCCTTGGAATCGTGACGGAAGAAAGCCGGATCCCCAGTAGAAGTCGTAAAAGATTTGTCCGCAGGTGGTTCCCTTGCTTACCGAAGTCATTACCACGAAGCCGGGCAGGTCTTCGGCAGGAGATCCCAATCCGTAGTTCAGCCAAGCGCCCATGGTGGGACGTCCGGGCATTTCCGACCCGCTGAGCAAGAAGGAGATGGCGGGAGCGTGATTGACCGCCTCGGTGTGCATGCTCTTGACGAAGCAAAGATCGTCGACGATCTTTGCCGTGAAAGGCATGAACTCGCTGACCCAAGCTCCGGATTGACCATGTCTATGGAAGGGCTCCACGGGCTCCAGCATTAGCTTGCCCTTGGGGTTGCCCGTCATCGTGCTGAAACGTTTTTCTCCAAGGTATTCCTCGGGGACGGGCTTTCCGTGCATCTTGTGAAGACGAGGTTTGTAATCGAAAAGGTCGCAATGGGTGGGGGCTCCATTCTGGAACAGGTATATGACTCGTTTGGCCTTGGCCGGAAGGTGAGATGAACCAAGTGCTCCGCCTTGCTTGGCGTCGGAAGAAGCAAGCAATCCGTCTCCACTTAGCAAGCCTGCAAGGGCTGCAGCGCCTATGCCGGTGGCTCCTCGACCGAAGAACTGGCGTCTGTTGATGTCGAGTTGCCGGTCTCGCACGGGTTTGGGCGAGGCGGGATCAAGAATTCTCCATGCTTGGTCCATGGTCATTCCTTGTTAAGGGTTTCATCCAGGTTCAGCAGGTTCAGGCAAAGGGCGGCCCAGGCGGCCCGAGTCGACGGAGGAATGTCGGAAGTCGACTTCGAATCACCATGCGAGAGAAATCGCTCGGCGGATTCAGGGTCTTTCGTGAAGCTGTCCAACCCTCGATTCAAGCTGCGTTTCAATAAAGTCAGTTCCTCTTTCGATGGCTCTCTGGCAAGCACTTTTTTTACGGCGAGGCGCAGTCGGGTTTCTTCATTCCCTGCGTTTTGGAGAACGTCGTCGGCTAGGGATCGACCTGCTTCCACGTAGGTGACGTCGTTCATGATGGTGAGGGCATGCATGGGTGTGTTGGTCCGCAAGGGTTTGACTTCGCACACTTGGCGCTTGGCAACGTCGAAAAACATGGTTGGTCCGATGATTCTGCGCCAATAGGTGTAGAGGCTCCGTCGATAGAGAGCCTCACCGCTGTCTTGCCGAAACCTCTTCTTTCCAAAGGTGGCATCCGCCCAAATACCGCCCGGTTGGTAGCTGAAGACGGATTTTCCGCCCACTTGCGGATTCAGCAAACCCGATACGGCCAGCGCTTGGTCGCGGATCATCCAAGATGGCATGCGGTACCTTGGACCTCGCGCCAAAAGTCGATTTTCGGGATCCCTTTCGTATTCTTCAAAGGAAGAAATCCTTGAACTTCGACGATAGGTGTCGCTGGTGACGATTGTTCGTATCAATCCCTTTACGTCCCATCCGGATTCGATGAATTCGGCTGCCAGCCAATTCAGCAACCCGGGATGGCGAGGGTATTCCGCCTGCACGCCGAAGTCCTCCGCCGTCTTGACCAAACCCACCCCGAAAAGCATTTGCCAGAAACGGTTCACGGTTACGCGCGCCGCAAGCGGGTGACGGGGATCCGTCAACCATCGAGCCAAGTCGAGGCGGTTGGGGTTTTCCGTCTTGGGCAAAGGAGGCAACCAAGAGGGAACTTCCGGGGACACCGGCTTGCCGCGTTGGTTGTAAAGACCTCGATCAAGCATATAGGTTTGCCGAGGCTTCGGCAGGTCGGCCATTACCATGACTCTCGGGAAAGACGATTGGGTTTTCTTCACCTTCGCCTGGAGCTCGGTTTGCTTCTTTCGCAATGCCGACAGTTCGTCGTTCTGTGAAGAAAAAGCCTCCATGACGATCTTTCTGTCGGAGGGACTCCGTCTGCCCGGAGGTGTTCGAAGAGCTGCGGTCAAGCCGCCTCGATCATTCTTCAGGGAGGGTTTTGGGGAGTTGGTGGAAGAAAAACGGAAATGTCCCAGGTTGTGATGCTTGTGTGGAGAATTGAACTTGAGGGTGACCTCAAGCTGGGCTCCCTCGGCAACCTCGATGCTTTCCTTCAAACGAAAGACGGCCGCATGGTCCCGATCGATTGGCTTGCCCTCCCAGACTGCCCAACCTGTACTTGGATTGTTGTCGAATGTTGCGCGTACCTTTAGCGAACCTTGTTCAAAAGTGGCTGAAGCGCCGGCGATACCCAGAGGAACGAGTTCGTCGACGGCTGATTTCCTTAGCTTGAATTGCAAATCGGTCAGGACGAAGTTTCCGCTGTCGGAACGAGCCAGGCCGCCATGGGTCATCTCGGGATGTCGGACTGCCTCCAGCCTTAGGGCGGTGACCTTGCCTTTTCCCAAGGGATAGATCACGAGGTATTCGTCCTTCTCCGGATTTTTACCCGAAGCATAGATCAGTCCGCCTTCCTTGATTTCCAAGGTTTGTTCTTTGGCTCCGGCCTTCTTGGGCAAGAGGCGGGTCCATTCGTTTGCAGGTAGGTCTCGGAGCATCTTCGCTTCCCACCGAGCTTGTGCGTTACCCTGTTCGTTTCGTGGCTTCTCGATCTCCTTTTGCAAGGCGAGGATTTCCCCCCGCATCCGCTTCAACTCCTCGTTTTGTGCAGTGGAGCCTGCCTGGATAACCGGCTTTGTGAACGGGTCTCCTCCACCGCCGTTGACCGGAGTTTGATTGAAGAAGGCGTTGAGCTGGTAGTATTCGCTCTGCAGCAGGGGATCGAACTTGTGGTCATGGCAACGAGCGCAGGTCAAGGTAAGTCCCATCCAGATGGTTCCCATGGTTTCCGTCATGTCGAACACGTACTCGACCCGGTTTTCCTCGGCGATGCGGCCGCCTTCGCCATTGATCATATGGTTTCGGTTGAACCCCGTGGCCAGGATTTGTTCCTGCGTCGCCTCGGGCAAGAGATCGCCCGCTAGTTGCCAAATGGTGAACTGGTCGTAGGAAAGGTTGTCGTTGAATGCCTTCACGACCCAGTCCCTCCACGGCCACATGGTGCGTTCGCGATCCCCTTGGTAACCATTGGTGTCGGCGTAGCGGGCGGCTTCAAGCCAATCCCAAGCCATGCGCTCGCCATAGGCGGGAGAATCCAGAGTGAGATCCACGAGCCGTTTCCACGCTCCTGTCTTGTCGTCCGACAGGAATGCATCGATTTCTCCGGAGGTGGGCGGTAGTCCTGTGAGATCGAGCTTAAGTCGGCGAATCAAGGTTTCTCGGGCGGCAGTAGGCGCGGGCTCAAGGTTTTCTTCCTTGAGGACCGTGTGTACGAAGGCGTCAACCGGATGCATGTTCTTATGTTTGGGAATAGGTCTCTCGATCTTCTCGAAGGCCCAGTGTCCCTCCCATTCAGCACCTTCCTCGATCCAAGTTTTGAGAATTTCGATTTCCCTTTCGTCGGGCCTTTGAACTGAATCCGGTGGAGGCATTTTCTCATCGAGATCATGTGAAAGCAGTCTGCGGATAAGCTCGCTAGCTCCTGGCTTTCCTGGTTCGATTATGCGGGTTCCCTCTCGCTTCTTCTCTTCGGATTGCCGGAGGTCCAGTCGCAGGTCGCCTTTTCTCTTCTTGGCATCGGGGCCGTGGCATTGGTAGCAGTTCTCCGATAGAATCGGCTGCACGTCTCTTGAATAGTCGACCTTGGAAAGGACTGCCGTAGGAATCGAGAAGAGAAAGGATGCGAAAGCCAGCTTTCTCGAGTTTAGCCTTCTCGCCATGTCGCAGGATTTCAAGGGCGCGCTTTTCTTAGGTTAGGCCAGAATTTCCCTGACCACCTTGGATTCCTCCACTCCCGTGAGCTTTTGGTCCAAGCCTTGGAACTGGAAGGTCAACCTGTTGTGATCTATGCCCAAGAGATGGAGCAGGGTTGCATGAAGGTCTCGAACGTGCACCGGGTTTTCGACGACGTTGTAGGAGAAATCGTCGGTTTTCCCGTAATGCATGCCACCCTTGATTCCGCCTCCCGCAAGCCATCCCGAAAAGCAACGGGGATGATGGTCGCGACCGTAGTTTTCGCGGGTTATGTTTCCCTGGCCATAAACCGTTCTGCCGAACTCTCCCGCGAAGACGACCAAGGTGTCGTTCAGCAAGCCTCTTTGCTTAAGGTCCTTCAGGAGCGCTGCCGTCGGTTGGTCCACGTCTCGGCATTGTCCCCTCATGTTGTTGGGGAGGCTCGAGTGATGATCCCAACCCCTGTGAAAAAGCTGGACGAACCTCACGTCTCGTTCCGCCATCCTGCGGGCCAAGAGACAGTTTCTCGCGTAGGATCCCGTCTTGTGGACCTCGGGACCGTACATGTCCAATACCTCCTTGGGTTCTTTGGAAAGGTCGCTGAGCTCGGGCACTGAGGTTTGCATCCTGAAGGCCATCTCCTGCTGGGCAATGGTCGTGCGGATTTCGGGATCGCCGATCTCCTCGAGGTGCTTTTGGTTGAGCTTCGAAAGCGAGTCGAGCATTCGTCGTCGAACTTTTCCGTCCACTCCCTTGGGGTTTGAGAGGAATAGGACCGGATCTCCCGTGGATTGAAAGGACGTTCCCTGATGTTTCGAAGGCAGGAATCCGCTGCCCCAGAGACGCGCGTAGAGGGCTTGCACGTTCACTCTGCCGCTCCAGAAGGCCGAAGGAATCACCACGAAGTTCGGCAAATCCTTGTTCATCGAACCCAAGCCGTAGCTCAGCCAAGCTCCCATGCTGGGCTTCCCCGGAATCTCCGACCCGGTGCAGAAGGAAGTCTTGCCCGGGTCGTGGTTGATGGCGTTTGTGTTGAGTGAATGGACGAGGCACAGTTCGTCCGCAACCGTGGATATGTGCGGCAGGAGTTCGCTGATCCAGACACCGCTCTTTCCCTGCTTGGCGAACTTGAAGCGAGTCGGAGCGACAAGTTGCTTGCGTCCTCTGGTCATCGCCGTGACCCGTTGACCCTTGCTGATTGATTTCGGCAGCTCTGTCTTGAAGCGCTTTTCAAGCTCGGGCTTGTAGTCGAAGAGGTCGACTTGGCTGGGGGCTCCGGCCATGAACAGGAAGATCACGCGCTTGGCCTTTGCATTGTGGTGAAGCCCTTGCTGCGTTCCACTCTTTCCGGACAGCAGGGATGCGAACGCGGCGGTTCCCAGTCCCATGCCTGAATTTAGAAGGAATTTGCGTCGATTGAGGGAGTCGATTCCGGTTGCGGTCAAGTGGTTCATGATGCCTTTTCTCCTATTCGCGCGTCTTCGAGACGTCTAGGTTGTACAGCGCATTGATTATTATGGCCCAGGCAGACAGCAACTTCTTGTCTTTGGGGTCTTTTACGGCGATGCTCTTGCAGAGTTCCTCCGCCAAAGCGTGGTTTTTTTCATAGTTTTTCGTCAGGTCGTCCAACAGGCTTGAGAGAAGCTGCGTCTCTCTTGCGTCGGGCAACTTCGAGGTCACTGTCTCGTAGGCGAAACGGATTCTGGCCCGGTCGTCGTCCGCGGCATCGATTGTAATCTTGGCCAAGTTTCCCGCTGCCTTGAGGTATTCGGGTTCGTTGAGCAGGAGCAAAGCCTGCGAAGGCGTGTTCGTTCGTTCGCGTCGGGCAGCGCATGCATCGCGTATCGGGGCGTTCAGGATCGTCATTTGTGGGGGAGGCATTCCTCGCTTCCAATAGGTGTAAAGGCTTCGGCGGAAAACGGAGTCCCCTCCGTCGGCTCTGAACCTTTCGCCAATCATGGTGACCGCCTTCCACAAGCCTGCCGGCTGGGGAGGTTTTACGCTTTTTCCGTACATGGTCTCCACAAGCAGACCGCTGGTTGACAGAATCTGGTCCCTGATCATTTCGGCATCCATTCTGAATCGTGAGCCTCTGGCCAATTTCCTGTTTTCCGGGTCGCCGGTAAATTCCTTGATCCCTGCATTCGATGACTGGCGGTAGGTTCGGGACGACACGATTTCCTTGACCAAGCCTTTTACGTCCCAATCGGATTCCATGAGCTTGGCGGCAAGATAGTCGAGAAGCTTGGGGTGGCTGGGATATTCCCCTTGGGAACCGAGGTCTTCGGAAGTCTTGACCAAGCCCACTCCGAAGAACTGCTGCCAGATTCGATTTGCAGCGGCCCTTGCGGTCAACGGGTTTGAGGGAGAGACTAGCCATTCGGCCAAGTCCATTCTGGACGCCACCTTTTCTTTCTTCCTCATGGCGGGAAGAAAGGCGGGTGTGTTGCGCGTAACCTCTTCCCCGGGTTCCTCGTAGTTCCCGCGTTTCATGACGTGAGTCTTGCGCACCGTTGCCCGCTCCTTCATGACCATGGCTCGGATCATCTTGCTCTCCAAGGCGGCTCGTTTTCGCTCCAGTTCCTTTTTAAAGGCAAACAGCTTCTTCTCTTTTTCAATGAGTGACTTTTTTTCCTTTTCGCCCTTCGTTGTTCGAGACTTGCCTTGAGTAATTTTGATTTCCTCGATGGTTTTCGATAGCTCTTCGTTGATTTTAGTGCGTTCGGTTTGCTGTTCCTTGGTGGGGAGCAGCGCGGTGGGCGGTTGCAGTCCGTTTCTTGGACCTCCGTTCGTTTCAGGCGCGGCTTCGATGTTGTTGAAGAATGCAAACAGGGAGTAGAAGTCCTTTTGGGTCAACGGGTCGTACTTGTGGTCGTGACAGGATGCGCAGTGGACGCTCATTCCCATGAAAGCCGTGCCCACGGCGGTCACGCGGTCGACCACGTTCTTGAAGAAGCTTTCCTCGGGCAAGGCGGTCCCCCTGTCTATGATGAGGTGCAGCCGATTGAATCCCGAAGCTGCAAGCTGATCGCCGCTAGGATCTTCGAACAAGTCGCCTGCCAACTGGTAGCGAACGAAGTCGTCGTATCCCAAGTTCTCATTGAAGGCGCGAATGACCCAGTCGCGGTAGGCTATGTTGTTTCTGTAGAAGTCCTTGTGCATCCCGTTGGTGTCGGCGAAACGGACCAGGTCCAGCCAATAGCGAGCCATGTGCTCGCCGTATCTCGGGCTGTCCAGCAGGCGATTCACCAAGTCCCGATAGGCTTTGGGGGAATCATCCTCAAGGAAGGATCGGATTTCCCGAATGGTGGGGGGAATGCCCGTGATATCCAAGGACAACCTCCTGATCAGGGTTCTCTTGTCCGCTTCTTCTACAAAGCTCATGCCGGATTTTTCCAGTTTGTTGTGCACCAAGCCGTCGATTGCTCCCAAGCGGTCGCCTCCCGCCTTTGTTTCGGGGATGTCCGGCTTTCGGATCGGGGCGAAGGCCCAAAACTTCTCGTAGGGAGCGCCCGATTTGATCCATCGCGAAATCAAGGCTTTTTCTTCTATGGAGAAAGGCGGTTTGTGCGCCTTTGGCGGAGGCATGATTTCGTCGGGGTCATCGGAGTTGATCCTGTGCCACAACTCGCTCTCCTCCAAGGAGCCCGGCTTGATGGCGGCAACGCCATCGACGGTTCGGTAGGCTCCGTCCGCGCCGGTCTCGAGATCGAGCCTCAACTTTGCCTTTCGGTCTTTCTCGTCTTGGCCGTGACAAGTGAAGCATCGACTGGAAAGAATGGGCCGTATGTCTCGGTTGAAGGATATTTCGTCGCCCTTGAGAACATGATGTACGGAGAAGGACGCGCTTCCTGCAAAGATGATGGCCAGCAGCTTTTTCATTATGCGGAAATTACCCTCGTTGCGCTTCTCCTGTCAATCGGAAGGCCGTTTTCCGGAAGTTTTTTTGATCATTGCCTGCGCGTCGTCATTTCTCACTTCGTCCTTAAAACGTTTTCATGCATTCCTTCGGTTTCTTCGGTGGACAACCTTTGCATCATCCGTAAAAATACATAATCCATGAGTCGTCGCAGACCCAATTTTTTCTTTGCGCCTTTGCTTGCCTTGTCCTTTGCGTTTTTCGGTTCGCAGCATTTGGGATCGCAAGCCAAGGAAAGGCATTGGTCTTACGTCTCGCCCCGCCTTCCCGAACTGCCCAAGGTCTCGAATCCCGACTGGTGCAAGTTGCCCATCGATCGTTTCGTGATGGCGGAAATGGATCGCAGGGGACTAAAGCCGAATCCGCCCGCCCCTCCGGAGGTTTGGCTCCGGAGAGTGAGTTTCGACCTCATCGGTCTGCCTCCCGGCTTGGACGAACTCGACTCCATCGTCCGCGACGATTCGCCCGAGTCAAGGCAACTGGCGGTGGAGCGCTTGCTGAAGTCGCCGCACTTTGGGGAACGCTGGGCCAGACACTGGCTGGATCTGGCGCGCTATGGCGATTCCACGGCAATTCACGAGGACGTCATTCGCCCAAGCTGGGCTTGGCGAGACTGGGTGATCCAAGCCTTCAACGAGGACATGCCCTTCGATCGCTTTTCCATCGAGCAGCTTGCCGGAGATCTTCTGCCCAAACCCACCATGCAACAGCGTATCGCCACGGGGTTCCATAGGGCGGCCCCCTTCAATACCGAGTCCGGCACCCCAAAGGAGGCGCGCCGTACCTATCAGGTTCTTGATCGTGTGAACGTAACCGGAACGGTCTGGCTGGGAGCTACCCTCGAGTGCGCTCAGTGCCACGACCACAAGTACGATCCCATCTCCCAAAAGGACTACTATCGCTTGTACGCCTATTTCAACAATACTCCCGATGAAATGGGTAAGAACATCGGGGCGGGGCGGGCGGCAATGGCCGGTCCAACCCTGAAGGTGGGGGGCACCACCACATTCGTCATGCAGGAAATGGCCAAACCGCGTCGAACCCGAATTTTCAAGAGAGGAAATTACGAAACTCCCGGCGAGAACGTGGCAGTGGGCTTGCCCGGCTTCCTGCATACTCCCAAACCCGACCTTCCAAAGAACCGCCTGGGTCTCGCCCGCTGGCTTGTGGACAAGGCGAATCCCCTTACGGCGCGAGTTACGATCAATCGTTGGTGGTCGGAAATCTTCGGTGCCGGACTCGTTCGCACCGGAACCGATTTCGGCACCCAAGGGGAGCCCCCGACTCATCCGGAACTGCTTGACTGGCTTGCTGTCGAATTCATGGAAAACGGTTGGTCCATGAAGCACGTGCTTCGGAAGATCGTTCTTTCCTCCACCTACGGTCAATCCTCCAGTCTCACGCCCGAAAAACTCGCCTCGGACGTCGACAATCACTTTCTCTCTCGAGCTCCGCGCCTACGTCTATCGGCCGAGGCCATTCGCGACAACGCGCTTTCAATCGCCGGAATTCTATCCCCGGCTATGGGAGGGCCGCCCGTCTATCCCCCGCAACCCGAAGGCATCTGGTGGATTCGGGACGACAAGTCCCCCGTCTACAAGACCTCGGTGGGAGAAGATCGCTACAGACGGTCGCTTTACACAATTTGGCGACGCTCCTATCCTCATCCCACCTTCTCCAACTTCGATGCTCCCAATCGCATCACGTGCGCCGCCGAGCGCGACCGTACAAACACACCTCTCCAGGCCCTGACTTTGTTGAACGATCCAATATATCTTGAGGCTGCCTTGGGTTTCGCCCGCAGGATGTCGGGAGAATCGTCTCCGGCTTCTGTCGAGGAAAGAATCCGCAAGGGCTTCCGCCTGGCCACTGCGAGAGAACCCGAGGCGAAGGAAGTCGCCCTTCTCGCAGACTTGTTCAACAGCCGGCTCGAGCGTTTCCTTAAGGATGCTCAAGCAGACGTCGGTCAGTGGTGGTACTTGGGACCTTTCAAGGCAAAGACCTTCGACGAAGCTTTCGTCACCCGTTTTGCGCCCGAACAAGAAAAGGACATCGACGTGAAGAAGGTGCTCGGCGTTGACGAGTCTTGGCAAGCCCGCCCCGAATGGACGGACGGGAAAGTCCACAGCCTCTTGAAGGGCGATAATTCCGCTCATTACCTTTATCGGGAAATTGACATTCCCTTTGACCTTACGGTGGAGCTTTCGTTGGGAAGCAACGACGGCGTGATGCTTTTCCTGAACAATGAGGAAATCTTCAGGAAGAAGGTGTTCCGCGCCGCAGCTCCCGATCAAGAGAAGATCGAGCTTTCTCTCATCAAGGGCAAGAACCGCCTGCTTCTCAAGATCGTCAACGGTGGGGACGCATGTGGGTTTTATTTCAAGCCAGCCCTCAGTGGTCCGTTGAAGGCGCACAAGTTGATCGAGTCGGTCAGGGGCAAGTTGGCGGCCGGAATTTCTCCCGTAAACCCAAGCGCCGCTGCGGAACTGGCCGCTTGGTTTCACGTCGCCAGCGTTCTCCTCAACTTGGATGAGACAATCACGAAAGGATGAAAAGTGAAACCTTTTGACGCACAGCTTGCCCTGAACATGAATCTTTCCCGTCGGGCGGCTCTTTCGAGCATTGGGATCGGCCTCGGTTCAATCGCTCTTAACGCCTTGGCGGGTCCGCGGGCGAACGCCGTTTCTTCCGATCCGCTTGCTCCCAAGCTTCCGCACTTTGCGCCGCGGGCGAAGAACGTGATCCTCGTCTTCGCCTCCGGAGGAGTCTCTCAACTCGAACTCTTCGACCGCAAGCCGGTCTTGGCGAAGAACAATGGCAAGATGGTTCCGGACGAACTCGTGAAGGGACAACGCTTCGCCTTCATTAACCCAAAGTCCAAGCTCCTCGGTTCCCCCTACGAGTTCAAGAGGCATGGTCAGTCCGGGATGGAGTTGTCCGAGCTTTTGCCCAACCTCGCCCGAGTGGCCGACAAGACGACCCTCGTCCGGAGCATGCGCACCGACAACGTAAACCATACGCCCGCCCAAGTCATGATGGCGACCGGCGTCGAACGACCGGGAAGGCCCTCGATGGGCGCTTGGGTCACCTATGGATTGGGAACCGAAAATTCCGATTTGCCCGCCTTCGTAGACATGTACAGCGGGAAGTCTCAGAGTCGTTCGGCTCTCAAGCCGGCCGGTTTCCTCCCGACCGTTCACCAAGCCGTCACCCTTCGCTCGGGTCCCGATCCGGTCTTCTACCTTTCAAACCCCGACGGAATGTCCATCGAAGATCGGGCGGCCACGATCAAGACCATCGCAGGATTGAACAGTCGGCGCCTCGACGTCGTTGGCGATCCGGAAATCTCGACAAGGATCGCCCAGTACGAAATGGCCTTCCGGATGCAGCGAACGATTCCCGAGCTAATCGATCTTTCGGAGGAACCCGAGCATGTCCTGAAATCCTACGGAGTGGAGGTCGGCAAGCCCTCACTCGCGGCCAACCTGCTGATGGCTCGGCGTATGGTGGAGAGGAACGTTAGATTCGTTCAGATGCGTGATGGACACTGGGATCATCACAGCAAAATCTTCAAGGAACTTCCGGAAAGGTGCAAGGATCTCGACCAACCACTCGCGGCCTTGGTCGAGGATCTCGACGAGCGTGGCCTCTTGGAGGAAACCCTCGTGATCTGGACGGGTGAGTTCGGGCGAACGCCCATGCTTCAGGGAGGCGACGGGCGCGACCACCACAAGGAGGCCTTTACGGTATGGATGGCGGGAGGCGGCCTGAAGCCGGGCCTCACCTACGGCGCCACGGACGAACTTGGTTTCAACGTCACCGAAAACCCCGTTCACGTTCACGACCTTCATGCCACCATACTCCATCTTCTTGGCTTGGACCACGAGCGTCTGGTCTTTCCGCACGGCGGATTGGATCAACGTCTGACGGACGTTCATGGTCGAGTGGTCAAGGATTTGCTGGCGTGACCTCGACGTTTCTCCTGTAGTCGAAATCGTCCTCCCTACCATCCCCAAGCTTCCTTTTTCCTCTCCACTTGCGGACTGATGTCGATTGCCCGAACAGGATACTCATCTTCCGAATTGATGGTGCCGAAGGAGCTCGACGATCAACCCGAGCATTACGGGTATCCCTTTCCGTCGGCTTACTCGTGCGTCAATGAAGAGGTTGGCTTTGCCGAAGTCTCCGAGTGGATTTCCTCCGGCAGGGACGAGCTGGTCGCCGAGGCAGCCGATTGTGGTGTCGTTTTGTTTCAGGGTCTGCCTTTGCGTACCCCGGACGACTTCCATTCCTTCGTCGAGTTGTTCGACCTCCCGGCCTTTACCTACGAGGACTCGCTGTCCAATGCCGTGCGGGTGAATTACACGCCCAGGGTTTTTTCCGCCAACGAGGCTCCGTCCGAGGTGACGATCAACCTGCATCACGAGATGGCTCAGACGCCGATCTATCCGAGCAAGCTGTTCTTCTTTTGTCAGGAAGCGCCCGACTCGGGAGGGGCTACGCCGGTTTGCAGATCCGACGTCCTTTGGGATCGATTGGTGGACGAGAATCCCGGCTTTGCCAATCGATGTGAGGAAAAGGGCCTGAAGTACTCTCACGTCATGCCTCCCTTCGAGGATTTTCGTTCAGGCATGGGGCGCAGTTGGAAGAGCACTTTCAGCGTGCAGACGAAAGATGAATTGGAGTCCCGCATGTCCGAACTTCGTTATTCTCTTGAATGGATGGAGGGCGAATGCGCTCGTGCAACCACTCCGGCCTTGCCTGCGGTTCGTACACTCGCCGGCGGAAGAAAAGTCTTCTTCAATCAACTCGTCGCCGCCTTTACCGCTTGGGACGACAGCCGCAACGAGTCTGCCAAGGCTTTGACTTTTGGAGACGGTTCACCGATGGACCTCGAGGGCGCTCGACTTGCTGCGGAGCTTGCCGAGGAATTGACGTTTGATCTTTCTTGGCAACCCGGCGACGTCGCCTTGATCGATAATTTCGTCGCCATGCACGGACGTCGAACGTTTGTGGGCAAACGGAAGGTTCTGGCTTCGCTTGTTTCTTAAGCTTTTCTTTATTCAGCTCTCCAGTCCGCGGATGGTGGACTTGGTGCTGCTGCCGAACTGATCGAGCTCCAAGCCCATGCGCCGGGCGAGGGGAACGAAGAGGTTTGCGAAGGGGGTGTTGTTCTCCTTGTCGTGGGCGACGTGCGAGCCGTGCTTGTAGCCTCCGCCTGCCAAGAGAATTGGAAGGTTGCGCCAACTGTGGGAGGAGGCATTGCCTAGATTGGAACCGAAGAGGATGGCAGTGTGATCCAGCAGATGGCCGCTTCCTTCGTTCGCCTTCTTGAGCTTGGCGAGGAATTCGGAGAACACCTCGAATTCGGCGGTCTCGATTCGGGTCAGCTCGGCGATCTTGCCCTCGTCGCGACCATGGTGTGAGAGCATGTGCCAGTCGGTCCTTACTCCGGGAATGTTGCTGGGCACGGCGTTGAAGCCGCCGATTGAGAAGGCGATTACGCGGGTGGAGTCGGTCTGCAGGGCCAGAAGGACGAGGTCGTACATGAGGCGTTGCTTGGCCAGGATGTCGTGGCGGTCGGCGACGTCCTGCGGTTCCTCGAAATCCACCTTGGGCTTGGGCCGATTGGCCCATTCCTTGTTTTGCTGAAGGCGAATTTCCAGTTCCCGAACCGAGGTAAAGTACTCCTCCAGCTTCTCGCGATCACGGGCGCCGAGGGTTCGGTTGAGGACTTTGGCGTCGTCCATCACGGTGTCTAGAATGCTTCGGCCACGTTCGAGGTTCTTGAGCTCCTCGGCCACATCTGCCTCGGTGCCGTTGACGAAGAGTTGACGGAAAACCTTGGTGGGATGGCTTTGCGACGGGATTTGCACGCCGTTGGCGGTCCAGGATAGCGACTGGCCGTTGGTGCCTAGGGTGAGGGAAGGAAAGCGCGTGTTGGCTCCAACGTGGCGAGCGATCAGTTGGTCGAGCGAAATGGTGTTCCTGAAACCCGCCAAGCCGGGTCGCGGGGCGCCGGTGAGCCAGGTGAGTTCACTGGCGTGCCCGTTGTTGCCGTTGGAATTCGGGTGCGACAGGCCGGAGAACACGGTGAAGTCGTCTCGGTGAGCCGAGAGTTCTTGAAGGTAGGTCGAAGCCTCGTAGTTCGTTCCGGTCTCGGATGGAAAGAAGTGTGGGGCATGAAACCCGAGGCCGGCGTTCATGGCGAGAAAGCGCTTGGGGGCAACCGGCGTGGTTCCGAAGGCGGGAGTCATGGCGCTTAAGAACGGCAGGGCCACGGCGGCACCGGTTCCCTTGAGGAAAGCACGGCGGTTCAGCGAATGTTTTGTAGCGATATGGCTCATGTCACTTGTTGAGGAAAATCTTAGATTGAATGATACGATGCAAAAGATCGCGAAGGCGATGTTTGTTTTGGGCAGTGTCTCGGACGATACGATCGAGTTCGGGGCGGTCGGAGAAGCCAAGCTCGCGGCCAGTGGCAAAGGTGAGCATCTTGGTCGCGAAGGCGCGGGCGAGGCGATCGTCGCGGGCAGCAAGGTAATCGCGGTAAGCCCGGAAGTCATTATAGACACTGCCATCCGAGAATTTTCCGGATGCGTCCACTTTCGCTCCAAGGCGGTACTGCACCTTGCGTCCGCGCACCACGGCGTTGACCTTTTCGCCATTGGAGTCGCGGTTGCGGAAGCGGTCGCGGCGCAGGCCGATGACGTCGAAGCTCTCGAGAGCAAATCCGAGCGGGTCGATCTTGTTGTGGCAGGAGGCGCAGCTGGCGACGTTGCGATGCTTGTCCAGCAGTTCGCGCAGGGTGGTGGCTCCTCGGATGTCCGGCTCCACGCCGGGTATGTTCGGCGGTGGTGGGGTGGGGGTGACGCCGAGGATGCGTTCCATCACGTAAGTGCCGCGTACGACCGGAGAGGTGATGGAGCCGTTGGCGGAAACCTTCATCACGCTCCCTTGGCTCAGGAAACCGCCGCGCCAACTGTCCGGTGGCAGTTTCACTTTGCGAAACCCGGAGCCGATTACGCCTTCGACGCCGTAGTGCTCGGCCATGCGGTCGTTGAGCATGGCGAAGTCGCTTTTCACGATCGTGGCGACGGGATGGTTGGCGGTGATCATTTCGCGCAGGAAGGCCTCCGTCTCGAGCGGCATGGAGAAGCGCAGGTAGGGTTCGTACTCCGGGTATAGCGTGCGGTCTGGGATGGTGAAATCCATGTCGCGCAGGTTGAGCCAAGCCTCGGTGAAGTCCGTGATGAAACGTCCGAAGCGATCGTGCTTAAGGAGGCGTTCGGTCTGGGTTCGGAGGTTGGCTCGCAGTTTGCCTTGGCGAGCGAGGGCAAGCAATTTATCGTCGGGCGCGGCGCGCGAAAGAAAGTAGGAGAGGCGGGAGGCGAGGGCGAAGTCGTCCAGTTCCCCGGGAGTTTCTCGCAGGAACAGAAAATGGGGGGAGCAGAGAATGGCGGTGGCGGCGGTGCGAAGAGCAGGCTCGAAGGGCTCGCCCTTGTCTCGCTCAGCTTCGAAGAGCTTAAGGTAGGTCGACACCTCGTCCGGTTTGACCGGCCGACGGAAGGCGGCGTTGGAAAAGCGAAGGAGGGCTTGTTCGGCGTCGGACCTTTCGTCTTCGGACTTGATTTCGAATTGCGGCTTGTACCACGATTTCTTCCGGTCGTTGGGGTTGCGGGGCTGAATCTCCGCTCGCTTCAGCCCGGAGAACAGCAACTTGTGACCGGCGGAGGGGAAGTCGTCCACCAACGGTCCCTCGATCTCCACCGAGTGCACGCCCAGTCCGGGTGCTTTGACGGTGGTTATGGGAATCTTTTCCTTGCGGCGTCGGCCCAAGTCGGGGTCGGCTATTCCGTAGGGTTCGACGCTAACCATGTAGTTGGCCCCGATGAATGCGGTAAGCTCCACCTCGTGCACCTTGTCCGGTCCGCCGGGAGGAAAGGAAAAGTAACCGAAAACCGGTTGGGGTAGGCCGCGCTTGAAGGTGAGGGCGCCGACGGAGAAGGTGAGCGGTTGCTCCGATTGATAGGCGAAGCCCTTGACCTTTATGCGGTAAAAACCTTCCTTGCGCGTGTTGGCCGTTCGAATCATGCCTGTGGGGTATCCCGCGCGCTGGAATCGCACGATGGAGTCGTCCTTGAGCTTCAGCCACTGATCGCCGATGAATTTGGCCGCCCCCTTGTCGTCGACGTAACGACCGATGCGTTTGTCCGGGACCGGGGCATCGGTGGTCTTGGCGATGGCGCCGTCGAGCGCCGTCTTGGCCGCGTTCAGGTATGAACGCATGTGCTGCATGGAAAGACCGAGAGCCTCGCCGACGTTGTCGAATTCGTGCGAGCGTCCGTCTTCGGGCAGCATTTCTTCCAGCTTCAGGTTGATGCCGAATAGGTCGTTGATGGTATTTTGATACTCTCGGCGGTTGAGTCGCCTCAGGACAGTGCCCTTGGACTTTTCGTGGGCCGACGAAAGGGCGGGTTCCAAGAGAAGTTTCAGGTTCTTCAGTTCATCGTGCTGCGGACGGTCCTTTATCTTCTTCGGTGGCATTTCGCCGGTCAAGGCCCGGTCGTAGATCCGTTCCCATTTCGCGAAGACTGCGGGGTCGTCCAGTTTGTTGG
>CAZNWO010000070.1:0-16290 GCA_964576585.1 uncultured Puniceicoccaceae bacterium
ACCTCCATTTTTTCCGGATCACCTGCGAAATTTGATTTTTTCAGTATTTCATCTAGGTCGGACTCCATCTCCTTTACCAATTTTTGAGCAGTCTCTTTGTGAAATACTCGTTTGCCGGAATAATCCACGTAAATCGGGCTAGTGTGGGCGAAGAGACCTTGACCGAAAACATTTACTCCCTTTGCCCTTGGCCTCGTTGGAGCATTTGCAGGAATCGTAGCGTGACCACTTTGGACGCGAAGCGCAACCCAACCAGGCGAATTTACATTCCACTCCCATTCCAATTCTGCTCTAAAATGACCATTTTCAGCTTTGCTTGAAGTTTCCTTCACCACTTTGCCATTGTGCAGAATTTGCAGTTTGCCAAAGTCGTTTTGGGCCAAACCTTGTCCCGAGAATTTAAGTTTTTGCGGCTTGTCGATGGCAATCACATCGCCGATCCCACGCTCACCACAATTCAACTCAAGCAATGGTCCATTAGTAATGTAGGAACGCCCTTGCCTCAGGGCCTGCAACCAAGTTCTTTGGTTAAACTCTCCTTCAACCTTGGCGTATACGCGGGAAAAATCATAGATAAACCAATCCGTACCCGTTGAAAAAGGAACACGCAAACCGACGTTCAAGTAACGGTAGAAAGTGTCTTCATACGACCCGCGGCCTCCCCCGTCGAAAATATTCTGAGCGTCCAAAGTCCCGCTGAACCAATTTGGGATATCCTCTAGACCAAATGCATTGTGACACCACACAACCGTTGCATCCTGTGCCCGCGCCTTGCGAATACCTCGCTGAAGGGATGGGTAGTCAGTGCCCTTGCCCATAATTCCCGAACCTATGCTCACCGGTCGTATGAGACGCTTGATGTTGAGCAACATCACATGCCCATATCCTTGACCGTGTGACCCGTAATTATGGCGATGTTCCTGCCCCCAGCCAAACTTCAGGTCAGAAGTACTCAGCTTTTCCAAGTCCACCGCTCGATGTTCGTTGGTAACGTAGCTTTTTTCGTCTTTTGCTCGTCGAAGATTAGATACGAAAACCAGTTCCAAGCCGTCGGAAGCCGGCACTGTGCGAAGGTACTCGTCTGCTTGGGCACGACTCAACTGGTTAAGGTGGAGGTGAGTATTTCCGCTTCGCCAACCCTCCTTGCCAGGATGGGCAATCCGCTTGAGCTGAAGCTTCACATGCAAGTCCACCTCTTCATCAATCAGCAAATTTTTCTTTACCACTTCATACTCCGGACCTGCAAATGCCTCAATGGTCAGGCTACCGGTCACTTGGTCGATTTCTCCAGTTCCCGGAAAGCAGAGCCATTGTCGGGAAGGATGATTTTGGGGCAGACCCGTTCCTCGATTCAGGAATTTCGTCGAAATGGACCTCGCTGTTTCACCTTTGGCCTTAAGTCTAACCAGGCACGGAACCGGATTCTTGCTATCGACATCAACCGTTTGCAGCACCAACCGCGCAGCCATGACATCATTTGGAACAAAAATGACCCAAGCAAGGGTAAGGAATGGCAACATGGATTTGATAGCATTATCATTCTCCCTGACCATCTCCTTTGCAAGAAAAGGTTTTGGGGTGCTACAAGCTTTATGGAAAATTTTGATTTCGAGAAATTCCTACTTTTCCCAATCCGGCATCGACATCAGACGCCAGTGCATCATTCTTAATGATAAGTATAAATCCCAATCCAGTAATTGTAATGAAATCAATACTCCTCATTATTCTGTCCTTCATCCACATGGGTTCATTGTGTACCCAGCTAATGTCAAATCCGCTCGTATACGAGGGCGTCTCAGGTGTCGGCAAGGGCAAGCACGTCGTTTTCATAGCCAGTGATCATGAGTATCGTGGTGAGGAAACCTGCCCGGCGATTGCTCGAATTCTTGCCCATCGATACGGCTTCAAGTGCACGGTCTTGTTTGGCCTAGACAATGAGGGTTACATCAAGCCCGGTTCCTCTAAAATTCCAGGAACGGAAGTTGTGAAGGATGCGGACATGCTTTTTTTCTTCATCCGCTTTCTTGCTCCTGACGACAAGACCATGCAACCCATCATCGACTACCTCGACCGTGGAGGACCAGTTGCTGGATTGCGAACGACCACCCACGGATTCAATGGGCTCAAGGGTAAGAACAAGAAGTATAATTACAATTCCCGTGACAAGAGCTATGACTGGGGCTTTGGCCGACAAGTGATCGGGGAAACTTGGAGACCAAGGGAAGGGGCGGGGCATTACGGACGCAACCACAGGTTCAGTACCCGCATGTTTGTGGTTCCCGAGCAGAAGAATCATCCCGTGACTCGCGGCGTTACGGACATGCACGCCATGGCGGGTGCCTACAGCGCCGTGCCTATCGAGGGGTCCGTCATCCTCGGCAAGAACCAAGTTCTCGATTCCATGAAGCCTGATGGCAAACCGATTCCCAACAAGCCTCCCAGTCCTTGCATTTGGGTACGTGAATACGAATCTAAGTCAGGCAAGAAAGGCCGTGTTTTCGCCAGCACCCAAGGAGCCTCCGAAGATATTATAAGCGAAGGTGTCCGGCGAGTAATCATCAACGGCGTCTTTTGGTGCATGGGTCTGGAGAAAAACATCAAGGCGGACATGAGCGTCGACTTCGTGGGACCTTACCAACCAACCACCTTTAAGTTTGGAGGTGGCCGAAAGAAGGTTAAGCCTGCGGACCTTGCAGGCTTCGACAGTCCTATAATGCCCTCTAAGAAGCCATGAAATGTTTGGTGGCCCCCTTGAACCTAGAATGCCTTTTGCTCCTTGGAGTGGAAAAAGTTCATTTTGCCAAGGATCTGGCGTAAAGAATAATTGAGGCTATCTGCTCCTCGCTTAGGACTCCATCGTAAATCGGCATGCCGGCTTCTCCATTTACGGCACCTTGAGCAACCTTGGCTGCAGGGTTGAGAATGGATTCCCTGAGGTATGCCTCATCGGCAATCACCACTTGCCCGTTTGTGAGCTTTCGTTCGGAACCAAATAGTCCAAGCCAGCTGGGACCTGTCTTTCCCTCTCTGGAACCATCTACCGAATGACAAGCCACACACCCTAGTTGGGCATAGAGAGCTTTCCCTTTATCCACGCTTGGCCTTGTGATTGCTTTTGGGGTTCGCAGGGTTCCCTCGACCTTCAGATTCACGAGATCGTCTTCAAAGCCATTTTTCGCCAAGTTCAACTTGCCCAACAAGTGAGCCGTAAGGAACGTCTTGTTCTCTATTTTGGCTTTGTCCTTGGCCAAGAATTTGTAGCCCACCTCGATCTGCATTGCTTCCCTCATGTCGGGAATGCCCAAGAACACGGATTGCTTGTCCTTTGAAAGTTTCACCGATGCAATGGTCATTGCTTCCGTGCCTTTCGTGCCATCCGACTTGAAATGAGCCGATCCATAATTCGGAGTTCTCCTGTAGTTCCAACGCCTTGCAGAATAAGAATCCCCATTGGATGCGCTGCCCGTTTCGAGGGGAGTGGAAAAGCGCAACAGGATTCCTCGTCGGGCAACTTGTGCATGGACGGGAACTTCCCAAACATGATCAGGATTAGGACGCACGCGACTGAGGAAGGTTTTTCCCTTTGCCTTAGTTCCCCAGATGTTGAACCCAGTGAGGTAGAGCAAACCATCCATGGGATTAATGGCCGCCTTGAGCAAGGGATCGTCCAAGCTGAGCGGCAAGGGCGTCACTCCGCCTTGGGTTACAAACTCGCTTTCCTCAGAATGGATTTGAAAAAGTCTGGGCGGGTTGAAGGAAAGAAGAACCGGCCGATTCGAAAGAGGTCCCATTTTGCTTTTTCGCATCCAGATGATCGCAGAAGCCGAACCGCATTCCTGATGCGGAATCCAAGTCAATGGAGGCGTTACCAGCCTATCCTTGTCAGAGGGTTCGTTCGGGTGACCGTAAAAAGCTCCCTTTCTCACGAAAGCTACCGGCGTAGACGGAACGTAGTGACCCTGTTGGTCGCTAGCTGCGATTCGTCCAGTTTCAGGATCGTAGCCCAAGTAGGGCTGACGAAAGCCATGGGCAATCCGAGAAACTTTTTTTCCATCAGGTGAAATACGCAGAATGGCGCTCGAGTTGCGACCGATGCTGCTACTCGTCTGCCCCGGCTTGCAGACTAGAAAACTTCCGTCATTTTCAATTTCTAAGGCTGACGCAAATTCGCGCGTCTCGGCCGTTTGGTCGATCTGTGAACAAAACAAGACATGTTTGTCAGCCTCGCCGTTGCCGTCCATATCCTTGAGAAGCCACAGGCCATTACGATCGAAGACAAAGATTTCTTCTTCACGCAGTCGAAGACCCAAAGGTTCGTGAAGGCCTGTGCTGAAACGAGACCAAGTAATTGCCCTTGAACCTGGAACAAGGCCCTCCCCAATCCAGACGTCTCCGTCAAAGGTCACTAAGGCAAGGCGTCCATCCTTAAAGAAATCAATCCCAGCAGCACGCACTGCCCTCCCATAAGGGTTTTGGGTTGGTAGTGGAATCTTTTCAACGACGAGAGCTTTGCCGGTTTCACTTTTGGCTAGAGGAAGGCGGACCTTTTTTGTCCACCTCTTTCCTCCCGACTCGTCCTTCGCTCGTGCTTGAGAAGAGACGCTTGTGAAAACAATCGAAATCCTTTGCTTGGTTGTGGAGGCGGGAATTGAGCAAACCACATTTTCTTGAAAGAGCTCTATCTTTCCCTTTCCGATGCACTCGAAATCATCCAATGCACTGGCGTTTTGAGCCAAGACAACAAAAAGTGGGCTCTTGTGAGGATTAACTTCCAGATGGCGAACTAGTCCTCTTTTCTCCAAGGCAAACCTTTCGCGAAACTTGGTATCTCCCACCTCGTAGAGAAGAGTTCCTTCTGCATTTAGGTCTATGGCTTTGAAGCGAGCCTTCAAAGGTTGAATTCCACCCCGTCCCACTTCGCCTTCGGTTGGGGTAGCGGGGCGGGGATCGTCGAATGATGGAGAGCCCGAGGAAACTCCGGGATAGAGTCCATTGAAGAAAAGCATCTTGCCCTTTGGCTTTGGCAGAGACCCTTGGCCTCCTCCCACCTTCTTTAGGTGGTAGGGATAGCTGTTCACGGACATGCTCGCGTTTTCGAAAGGTACGTCCGCGGCCTTCCAGAAGGCGGCAACCCTAAGCAAATCGAGATCGTATGCCAGAAAGTGGTTATCTCCAAAGGGAAAAACCAAGGCGCGAGGGATGAGGTTTTCCTTAGCTCCGCCTAAGCGAGCATCCACCGTAGTCGAGAAAAAAGGAAAGTCTTTCTCGATCCATTCATTCCAAGGGGAAGCGGAAAAGCCGTTGTTCAGGCTTCCGAATGCAAAGGCCAAGCAAATCAGCGGAATTGTATTTTTTCGCGGGAGATTCATCTTTGTGATATACCTAGATTTTGGTCTTCTGGACTAAATTGGATGCTTTTGGGTTTTGCGATTGGGCAGGTCTTTTCAGAGGCTGTTCTCAACGAAGGGAAAACTTGGATCAAGGGCTTTTCTTCACCCAGACAGGAGAAGACCAAGCCATGTTGCCATCCCGTTGCAAGACTCTTACGTAGTACCTGTTTTCTCCATCCAGCATATCTTCATCGGTCAAGGATTCCTCAAAGGTCGTTCCGCTGAAGACACCGAAGTTTTTCCAGTCCTTTTCGTTCCTTACGATGGTGATACGCCTGAAGGGCGCCGTGCCATCGACCTTTAGCCAAAGCTTCGCATTGGTCTTTGTTTCGATGATTGAACCAAGCGGTTTGTCGTTACAGGTGAAGTTGAGGTAAATCTTGTCGGTTGCGGCTATAGTTCTTCTGTTGTCCATCGCCTCTATGATACCTTCTCGGGTAAACTCCTTGCAGTAGACGCCACCATAGCTGGCATGCTGTGAGATGTGGTCGGAGCTGGCAAAGACTCCGAGGTTGTGGCCTACGCTCAAGGCGGTCTGGTAGGTGCCGTTTGAGTATTTCCCGAAATCCATTACGGGATCGGGTGGCGTGGCCTTGCCGTCGCCGTTAATCATATAGGGCTGTCCGGGCCTAAGGCCCACCGTGGGCTGGGGGGCTCCTGCTCCCTCATAGGAAACTCTGGCTCCTTGGTATATCTCGACTATGTTCTCCGAACTGTAATCAAAGGATTCGTACTTCTTCCAGTCCGTACCCATACCGGTGGCCCCGGTATGGCTAATGACGGCGACAGGCTTTCCGTATTTCCTGAGGATTTCCCAGAGCTCGTAGGGTGAAATCTCGCCTTCCTTGTCCGGATTAACTGGAAGGGACTTTTGCCACGGGGAAGAAAGGTATAGGGAGCGTTTGATGTATATCACTGGGCCTCCTCGCTGTGCGAAGACTACGTTTCGATGCCCCCACGGCCATCTCTGCTCGCGCTCATATACGTAGACGGTATTGAAGCGACCAGGGCTATGAAGGGCATCATGCATGCGCTGGTTGTGCCACCACTCGTAAGGATGATAGAATTTTCCAATGTCGGTGTGGTCCGAGGTGCCTAGGAAATCGATCTTGGCCAAGTCATAGGCATAACGAAAATGATCGACAATACATCCGTCGAACCCAGTCCTGCAGTTGGAGACATCGGTGTGCCGGTGAACGTCGCCCCAGTACAGACCAAAGCTTTGACCGTCCACATTCCATTCGTGTCGGTCACCAGCGGGACGCTCAGGAGTCTTATGGGAGTGGGGAAGTTCCTGAACTTTCGCCGGTTTGGCAGGTTTTTCGGGCGTAGCCGCAGGCAAGGAGGACGAAGAGGGCAGGGCGGCAAGAAAAACCTTGGTCGTATGGTGGGTCTTGTGAAGTCGTTCGTCGGAGGACCAGCAAAAACGGACATCCTCATTTTCCTTTGCCGGCGAAATGAAGAATGCAGTCCTGTCCTGTCCATAGCTACTGCTCGGGATTCGCCTCCTTGAGCTCCAGGTCTTGGAGTCGAGACGATAGCCGGTCACGGCAATTCGCCAGAGGGCTTGGTTGAAGTACCTATAGGCGATCCATGGATTTCCATCCATACCGAGACCGACGACGGGGCGATTTACAGGGTTTCCCGCCTTACCTGCATTCCCAACGGAAACCTCGTTAAACTTACCGCTCTTGATTTCAAACCTTCCGAAGAGAACTGATTTTCCAGCGTTGATTCCAGTTTGGTTTCCATGCCCACGGTAATCGAGGCCATGCTTAAACTTGCCTCTCTCGGCTGCAATCCAGAAGCCGTGACCATCCGCAGTAGAAGTGATCGATGCCCTTGCCTCGTATCTCGGGCTATGGCCGATTGGATATTCCTTTACGTCTCCTTGGGCATCTACTCGGGCCAAGAATAGGTTGAACTCGTTGTCTCGGGAACTGTCGTAGGCAATCCAAGCTCTGCCGACCTTGTCGAAAGCGATGCTCGGAGCCCAATCTCCTCCTTTTCCAACTGCCACGGGGATTTCCTTAGACCACTTTCCCGAGCGAGGACCGAAATACCGCGCAAAGACGTCGCCTTCCCCGTTTCGAAAGGATTGCCAGCTAAACCAAATTCTCCCCATCGAGTCTTTGCCGGAGACAACGAAAGCTTCGGATGCATCAGAATCCGCCAAGACTTGAACTTCGCCCAAGCCACCCTCTTTGCTCCAGGAACGCGCCTTTAGGTCAACAGTAGTATCCTTTGCGGTTTCTCCCCATGCGACCCATGCCGTTCCGCTTTCATCAAAAGTAAGGGTGGGTGGATGAAGGATGCCCCTTGCAAGCGTGACCACATCTTCGAACCCATCCTTATTTTCACGCGCCAAGACCAAGCTGTCTTGTTTACCATCCCAAGCCAAGTATGCCACGAAAACATGGTTTTCCTTGCCGACTGCCGCAGTGGGCAAGTCGCATTGAATTCCATCTCGACCTAATTTTTTAAGCGGTCCGACGAAGGTTAGTTGGGTATTCAGAAACGGAACCTTCTTTTTGCCGAAAAACTTGGTTTTAGGCTTTTTCTTATTCGTTTGTTTTTGCTGAGTTTCCTTTTTCTTTTGTCCGTCTTGGGCCAAAGCAATGCCGGAGAAAGGGAAAAGGTACATCAGCGACAAGGCGAAGGAACAAAGGTATTTCATGGTGATTAGTGATTAATCCAAAGTGAAGAGATTCCATTAATTGACCATGCTTCTATCATTTCGGCGCTTCCTATGGGAAATCCTTAATCAGAAAAAACAAATGCTTTTTCGCCCGCTACGCAAAGACTCTCAAGACGAATCTCTTGATCCGACTTTCCCGTAAAAAGGGGGATTATTTCCAAGACATGTTTTTTGTTTTCATCCAAGTTCGTGGCCACCAACTGTACCAGTTGGCAGTTCCCCTTAACTCTTTCGGCAAGTTCGGCGGCATTAAATTCGATCGATGAAACCTTCTTCTTGCCTACCTGCACCTCGTGTTCGACTTCTTTTCCATTAAGCAAAATCTTATATTTTGCGGACTTCTCGGTCGATTCTCCGAAGAGCATGACCATTCGCCCTCGAAATTGAATTTTTATCGGATCGACTTGTGGTGCTTTTCCCTTCGGACAACTTGCCACGACTTCGTCGTCCAACCACCTCGACATCAGCATGTCGTGATGAGCCGCCACCGGGTTTGGGACACTGATCTTCCAACCCCTCGGCAATGTTTTAAGAGCCGAAATCCTGAAGCGATTAGATTTCGTGTAAGTTTTCTCGTGCAGCATTTCGTCGGGTGCTCGGCATACTCGTTTCTCTTTGACTGCCTGTTCGAAGGCCTGCCAAGCCGCATTTGCAAAGAGCTTGTATCCTTCATCTCCGGGATGAACGCCGTCAAATGGCCAAACCGACTCAAAGGAAGCTTCGCCCGAACTAATTTTTTCACGACAATGGCGAACTGCGTCTCCAAATGCAGTTTGGTATGCCTTGGAAATTCTTTTGTGGGCAATTAGGCGTTTCAGCGACTCGGGAGACCCGTACTTCACATTCCATAGAAAGGGGAAGGCAACCTGCACGACAGGAACACGATTGTACTTTACGAGTTGTCTGACAATTGCCTCATATGAAGACAAGGTTTCGGAATCCGAGGTGGTTATGCCGTCGTTAGCCGAAAAGTCCAGGAACACCAAATCGGGCTGATATTTAAGCACATCGCGCTCGAGTCGAAAAACTCCAAGCTGAGAACCGGTTCCTCCAATGGCTGCATCGTGAAACTTGAACCGAGCCATCGGGTATTTTTCTTCCAGCTTGTTCGCAACAATCGCCCTGTAGGAAGATTTCATCGGGTCAGAAGCATTAGCCCCCCAAGTAAGCGAGGCTCCGAAGAATACCACGCTAAGTCTCTCACCTGCTCTAGCCTGTTTGTCGAAGCCGACAAAGTCGGCCCTCTTTGCCGGGGGTTTGGTCTCTCCCGAAACTTGTCCAAGAATTATAAAGAGCAAAAACTGGAGAAACAACGGCACTGAATATCTCTTTGTCGATTGCCTAAACAGTCCTTTGGCTATGAAGGAAGTTTTTATTCTCATTACAAATGTGTCTTTATAGACAAGCCTGCTCAGGACTCCTTTTGCAAGGCAATGTTCCTGCGCCTAAAGAATTGAGTTTTCAGGGCAAGGTTTGCTGGTTGAAGTTTTGTCGATTGCAAAAGTTCCCTGAATGCAAGGGTCCGGGTTCAATCCATTTTGCAAATTTTCAGTAGTGTCTCATGGACAGCAAGGTCGTGTTTGCTGGACCAAGAAAAAGCTTTTTCACCCCTTATGGCTTTTGCCAAGTCCGAGAACTCAGCTTGATAACTTCGCCCTCCCTTTAACTGGACTTGCTGCGAACCCTTCTTGAAGCGACTGCGGTCTTGGTCGAGGTTAAGGGTGAATTTTCCCGATTCCAGCGGTTGAATCTCCATGCCCCCCTTAGTTCCTGCCAGATGAAACCTTCTTCTGGGGAAACCAAAAGGGTCATTATGGTTGCAGCGCAAGGTAGCCGTAGCTTTGGCGTATTCAAGTACGGCAAGTTGATTGTCAGCAAAATGGTCACCGTTCTCGGCTCGTGTACGCAGGTTGAATCCTCGAACCTTTAGAGGCTTGCCCAAGATGTATATGGCCGCATCGAGAATATGGCACGCGAGCTCGAAGAACCCTCCGCCGGGAAAGACGCCCAGCTTCTTACGCAGGTCTGGTCCGGCTTGCTTCCCCATCATGGCGTCGATTTCCATGATTTCTCCAAACCATCCCTCCTTGACGGACTTGAACATAAACTCGAAGGCGGGATTGTACCGCAGCATATATCCCATCTGCACCACAAGCCCTTGTTTGTCGGCGGAGGCCAGAAGTCTTTTGAACGGCTCTAAGGCAGGACCAGCAGGCTTATCCAGATGCACATGCTTGCCTGCCTCCACTACGGGAAGAGCCGTCTTCACCAAATCTTTTACCGAGGTCTCTATCGCCACGGCATCGAGCGACTTAGTGTTCATGAGCTCTTCCATGGAAATGAACGGAACGCCTTTGGCTCGCTTCCTCAGGTTCAAGTCGGGCTCCACGACTCCAACGAATTCAAAAGTTTCAGAAAGCGAAAGCATTGCATTTAGCTTTCCAAGGGCATGGGGGTGAGCGAGCCCGATTTGACCGATACGTATACGACGAGGGCGAGGGCGAGCATCAATTCCGGCACCTAGCAGTGTGGTAAAGGAAGCTGCGGTAAATTTTCGGCGTTTCACATCAAGGTTGCCCCAGAAGAAGGGTTGATTGTGCTCATTGGCTAAGGAAAGCAAACAAATCCTTTAATTGACGGTTGCTCATCCCGTCCAGCAACCCCGGAGGCATTGGCGAGACAGGCAAGGCATTCAGGCTCGAGATCTCGTCTCGCGGCAGGGTTGTGGTCTGGTTGGCAGCATCACGGAGAACCACCGACAGGGAGTTTTGTTCGGAGATGATTCCTATGAGAACCCTTCCATCCTTTGTTTGCGCTACATAGTTGGCGTAACCCTCCCTAATTTCGAGGCTTGGGTCGATGATTCCAGGCAACCAAAAATTCAGGTTTTTCCTCTCATATCCAGTCAAGTCGGGAGCCGTTGACCCTCCTTCTCCGAACAACTTGTGGCAAGATGCGCATCGTTCCTTGAAAATCGCTCGACCAGCAAGAGCATCACCTCCTTTTCCTTTTCCCGACAACAGTCCCTTGATACGGTCGATTTCCACTTGTTTTTCCTTTGTGCTTCGTGGCCTTAGTTCAGGCCAATGCCTTGCGACCTTTTCATTTATCTCAGGATTCTTGTGCTGGAGCAGCACTTGTACGACATCGGGAGCTATGTCCCTTGCTTTTATATGAGCGAGATCAACCTTTTTCAGGAATTGAAGGGCCCAATCGAGACGACCACTCATCACTCTGTCCGCCGTACTCCTGACCTGATGTTCGTCGGGAAGCGTGGATCCATACCTAGCCAAAATCGTTTTCGGAATCCTCGCATCGCTATAGTTTGCCAACGACTGAAGGGAAACTCTCTTTAGGGTACTTTCTTGATCGAGGCCAAGGTTTCTCAATAGCACAGGAACCACCGAATGTTCACTGATGGAACCGAATGCCTTGGCAAGCTCGATTCTAGTCAAACGGTCGCGAGTCCTGTCGCCAACGGTGGCAATGGCCTTCTTTATAGCAACTGCATCTTTCTTTAGCACCCCCAACACCAATTGGTCTTTTCCAGTCTTCGAGGCAAAGGCTTCCATTCGCGTTGCAAGGCGTTCGGGTAATTCCGGGATTGCCATGCCTTGAAAGGCAAGCTGCAACCCCGTGAAGAGAATTTTCTCGATTTCGTCGTTCGGTGCCGATTCCAGCAAGTCTGCACAACTTGAGAAATTGTCTTTTCCGCCGCCCATCGCATACCTGCGAATAAGTCGTTGGGCTATGAATTCTCTAATCATTGGTTGCTCCCAAGTTTCACTCTCGGAGAACCAATGGCGAATAAGGTCTCTGCCGGACTCCGCGTGAGCCTCAATTCCCCACCAGATCATCAGGGGCAGGTGCTTGTCTTCCATGTCTTTCCTGTGCTTCGAAAGAGCCATCAGAATGGGCAATCCGTGCTTGGGCAAAAACCTCTTGGCCGAAGCCGCTAACTGGGAACGAACCTCCACATCCTTTTCCTTCTCGGCTAAGACTCTGAATGCTGCCGCCATTTGCTTGCTTGTTTTTCGCCTATCTCCCTCCAGTCGAATGATCCAGCGTCTGACGTGCGGATCGGGATGATTGATCCATTCCAAGGCTCGCTTGCCCGTCAGGCGATCAAGCAAGGAAAGCGCCCACAAGGCTTCAAGCGAGGCTTGGCTTAGGTTGGCCTGAACTTTCTTTTCCAAGGCGGCCTGTAGGGACACCTTGCCTTGCCATCCTATTTCAAGAACAGCCCTTCTTCGAACCCACCGATTGGGATGTTCGAGAAGCTTTAGAAGTTTGTTTTCATCCAGTTTTGACAGATTCCCAATACCATATGCAGGCTTATTGCCCTTTGGTCTCAAACGATAAATGCGCCCGCTCGCCTTGTGCCAATCGTCCACGGGCCTGACGTGACTTAACCGAGTGTCGTACCAATCAGCCAAATATACGCATCCATCAGGTCCAAGACCTGCGAAGACCGGCCTGAACCAACGGTCATCGCTTTCAACCATGTTTGCCTCGTCCACAGTCCTGAAGGTGGAGGTGTCCCTTTTCAGCTGACTAGCCCAAACCACATTGTGCAGGGAGTTCGGAGCTATGATTCTTCCATTTAGCTCAGGGGGATAAAGCCCGCCCTCGTAAATGCAGAATGCTTGGGCAAAACGGTTTCTGTCACCCTCATGCAGCATGTGCTCGAAATATCCGAATGCATAGGGATTCGTGAGGGGACCGTGCTTGCCCCAGCCTTTCTTGCCGTAACTCCCCTGAGGATAGAACATCCCCCGAGTATTCCCATGATTAGTGCCTGAAAAGATTCTACCCTTTGCATCGATTTCCAAGCTAAAGGTGTTGCCGCCGCCTTCGGCATAAATTTCGAAATGACGAGTTTGGGGATGATACCTCCAAACCATTTGCCCTTGCCATTGGACCACTTTCCCTGTGGCGGGGCAGTTCACCTTCCCCGTAGTCGTGCTTCCATTTACCCCGTAAAGCCAACCGTCGGGCCCCCATTGCAAGCTATTCATGACGGAGTGCGTATCCTCGATCCCAAAGCCCGACAAGCGTACCTCCGGGTCCGAATCAGGGAGATCGTCTTGGTTCTCGTCAGGGTAAAAAAGCAGGAAAGGTGGATTTGCCACCCAGATTCCACCATTCCCCGTGACCACGGCAGTCGAGATGTTCAGGCCAGTGATGACGTCTTTGCTTTTGTCAAAGAATCCATCCCCATCAACATCTTCAAAAACCGTGATCTTGTCCGCACCCTTCGCACCATTTGGAGGAGGCTTGGGAACGGAGTCGAATTGAGCTCGCAGGTGATTGTCGTACTCCACGATCTTCAAGCCTGCGGGAAATTGGTATTGCAGGTACTGGGAAGCCCAGAGCCTACCTCGGCTGTCCCAACTCAAGAACAGGGGCTGTCCGATTTTCGGTTCTGCGGCCATCAAGTCGATTTCAAATCCATCCCTAACCTTGAATTCTTGAACCGCCTTCTCTGCGGGAGTTGGCGGCGTGTCGTCAGCCAGCGTACCCCGCCCTTTATAGTTCTTTATGATTTCGAGAATCCGTTCATTCCCGGCAACGGAAGTGTCTTGTCCTTGAGATACAATCTTTCCTGCAAGAAGGAAGCAGAAGAAGAATCGAACATACGGAAAAGGAGGCAGGACTTTTTTCATTTCTTTTGATTACCCGATACAATTTGCGTGTGGAATCTTTTATGGAGCTTTAGATAAAAGCTCTTTCTGCGAAAAACATGGACGAGTAATTCATCTGCTTATTTGAATCCCAGCCTCCGCTAGCATGCGTTTCATATTTCGCAGGCAAGTCTTTGTGGCAGTTTTCGGGTCATAACCCTTTGCTCGCCAAACCATGGAACTTACCTCGCAACAGATTTCACCTCGGTATCCTCCATTAGAGAAAGCCTTGAGAACCCTGACGTGAGGAAAGTCTTTTACTGTTCCCGGCAACCGGAAGGACACCCTGTTGTTTTCACTAACCGCATCCTTCAACACCACGTAGCCAGTGTAAGGCAGGGCTTTTGCAACAGTTTCTTCAGGATCCATTTTGCGAAAGGCATAGTGACTATAGTCGAACGTCAGGCTGAGCTTACCTTTGGCGTTGAGCTGATCGATGAGCCAAATCGCCTGTTCGGGTCGAGACATCGCATGGCTTCTATGAGGCTTGATGGAAAGTTCTATGCCTGCTTTTGAAGCGAGTTCCACGAATGGGCCAAGGGTATCCCGGAAGATAGTCTTTTTTTCATCCCATTTCCCGCCTCCCAAGACGGATTGGAGCAGAGGTGGCTCTTTGTTTTCGCTCAAGTCCAAAGCCAGTTCCAGCAACTTCTCCATTCTTTCCCCACCCTCCTTCATTTTAGCGAGATTGGGACTTGGGAAGCCCATCAGGGCCCCAAGTCTTATGCCTTGGTTTTCCATTAGTTCACGAAGTTCTTTTCTTTTCGGTTTTTCCAGCATTTCGGGAGAACCGTGATAGCCCGGCATGGCCGCAAGCTCAATCGAGTCAAAACCAGTCTGGGCAACTAGACGAATGGCATCAGCAACCGAATATCCCGGAAGTCCATAGGAGCCAAAGCCAAGGGCAAAGGACTTTGTCTTTCTCTCCTTGGATTTCGACGAAATCGGTGCGAGCAGAATGGCTGATCCTTGTAAGAAGCCTCTTCTGGAAATTTTGGAATGCATTTTTTAATATCAGGAAATCTACAGAGAGATTCTACGAAACTCAGACAAGCAACTCCCTAATCACACCCTTGCCTTCGAAGCCGGTGAGACGCTGCTCGAGGCCGTTGTAGTACCAGGTGAGCCGTTCGTGGTCCAAACCCAGCAGGTGAAGAGCGGTGGCGTGGAGCTCGTAGCTGTGCACGATCTTGTCGGCGGCCTTGAAGCCGAGCTCGTCGGTCGCTCCATAGGTGGTTCCCGGCTTGATCCCGCCACCAGCGAGCCAAGCGGTGAAGCCACCCCCGTTGTGGTCCCGTCCCTTGGCGTTCTTCCCTTGGGCGGCTGGTTGGCGCCCGAACTCGGAGGTGCAGATGACGAGGGTATCCTCGAGCATGCCCCGAGACTTAAGGTCCTTGAGCAGAGCGGAGGCACCGGTATCGAGGATGGCTCCCCAGTAGCCGTGGTCGCGGGGGAGGTCCTCGTGGCTGTCCCAGTTGGGGCGGATCTTTTCCGCAGTGGTGTTCTCAGCCCCGCAGTATACCTGCACGAAGCGTACCCCCCGCTCGACGAGCCTGCGGGCAAGAAGGCATTGTCGGCCGAAGGGTCC
This sequence comes from uncultured Puniceicoccaceae bacterium, assembly GCA_964576585.1. Lineage (GTDB taxonomy): Bacteria > Verrucomicrobiota > Verrucomicrobiia > Opitutales > Seribacteraceae. Next base: position 15,361 of record CAZNWO010000070.1, read on the forward strand.
AATCTCAGAATGATCGATCTGGTAGAGTTTCTTGGTGGCTTCGGATTCCCCCTTGAGGCCTGTCACTTCGGGAGCGCTTAGCTGGAGCCTGGCCGCCATCTCGTAGGCTCGGATACGGGCCTCCAGTTCGGTATGCCCAGCCCTTGGGCTCTTGTGCATGCGGTTGAGCTTTTGCAGGAGAGACAGGCCGGCCCGGTCACGGGCAGGGGTAGCCGGCTCGAAGGACTTGGGCGGGAAAAGGTCGGCGATTGGCTGTTCCGGGTCCTTGACGTCTACGGTGGTGGCTTGGTGCCGGGCGGGCAGGAAACCGGCTCCCCAGTTGATGATGCCGCCCGGGGGAAGACCGCGGACGTCAGGAAGGACGACAAAGGAAGGGAGGTTGTCTGACTCGCTCCCAAGCCCATAGGTCACCCATGATCCCATGCTGGGGAAACCCGGCAGGGTCTGCCCCGTGTTCATCATGAAGTTGCCTGGGCCGTGCAGGGCGGTCTTGCTCTGCATGGAATGGATGAAGGCCATGTCGTCCACGCAAGTGGCGAGCTTGGGGAGCAGATCGCTCATCCAGATTCCCGATTGTCCACGCCGGCGGAACTTCCAGTAACTGGGCTGGCAGTTACCTGGCTTGGAGGCGAAGAACTGGAGCTTTCCGCCTGGATCGAAGGGAGTGCCCGCCCGCCTCTCGAGCTCGGGCTTGTAATCGTAGGTATCGACGTGGCTCAGGCCCCCCGAGCAAAAGATCTGGATGACCCGCTTGGCCTTGGCCGGATGGTGCATCGCCAACTGGTTCACCGTAGCTTCCTTGGCCCATAGTCCACCCAAGGCCATGGTCCCGAACCCGCAACCCAAAGACTGCAGGAAGCTCCGGCGAGATGGTGACAATCCCTCAGGTTTCATAGTGGAAGAAGACTAGGTTTTCTAGGCAAGGGACCA
>CAZNWO010000071.1:0-16166 GCA_964576585.1 uncultured Puniceicoccaceae bacterium
TTCGACGGGGCCGACGGCAACCTGACCGCGGACGCCTCCGGCAACAACCGGCCCGGCACCCTCGTCGGGTTCGAGTCCAACCAGACCACCTGGGTAGCGGGCAAGATAGGCAACGCCATCCGGTTCGACGGCACGAACGACTGGGGAAGTATACCCTACAGCCTCGATGCCAACTTCACCATCGCCCTCTGGCTGAAATCCACCGATGTCCGAGGCAACGGCAACTGGGGATATGAAAACACCTTGCTAACTGGAAATACCAACTCCTATCAGGTTTGTATTCATACCGGCAAGTTCTCCGCTTGGGCAGGATGGTACACTGGTAGCGCACTACGCCAGACTTCCAACGCAAGTGTCAATACGGGTTCTTGGGTGCATGTCGCATTTTCCAGGGAGCATGTTACAGGCAACTATGGTAACTTTCGAACCTACATAAACGGCTCCAAGGACGCCGGCCCCACTTACAAGAACGAGAAGCCTTTCACGGGCGCCCTTCTTTACATGGGCAAGGCGATCACCGACGCCAACTATTACCTGAACGGCGCCCTCGACGACCTGCGCATCTACGACCGCACCCTAAGCGACGCCGAGGTCAAGGCCCTCCACGACTTAGGGCAGTAAGCCTTGCCCGGCAGCAGGGTTTTTCTCGGTCTTTTAGGGGAAAAGCATGCGTGATCGTTCCCGAAGCATGCGTGAGCAAGGACGAATCAGGCGTGATTGGCTGCGAATCACCTGTGTTTTGGTGGTGAAGCGCGCGTGATCGGGTCCTTTGCGCGTCGCAACGTGCGGCAAGCGCGTGTGATTTGCAGAGAATCATGGGCGCTTCGGTGCTGAAGCAGGTGGGCTCGGTGCTGAATCATGCGCGCTTCGCCTGCTCCCGGAGGTGTTTCGAAAGGTTTCCGGAAAAAGTTTACAACCGGTAGAAAATACCTTGTCGGTGAGGTAGGATCACAGTCGCGCGGAGGAAATCTTCCCCGTCGGGAAGTCTTCCTGCGAACAAACCATTAACTAAATACACTTACGCCAAGGCCCGCCGCGCGGCAACGTGACCAAAATGACACGACCAAACAGCAAAAAAATCCGGGAGATCGCCCGGGAGGTGTTGATCGGCTGGGGAGAGGAGGCGTCGGACAAGTCGTTCGGCGGTCTGGACCTCGAGCGGATGAACGAACTGGCGGGGCGCCTGAACGAGGACCTCGACCGTGTGAACGAGCTAACCAATGCCCTGAAGGCAGCCCGGGTGGAGCGAGACCAATCCGCCCGAACCTTGAAGGATGGGCTGAAGAAGGCCCGCTACGGGTGCATGGCCCACCCGAGCTTCGGTCCCGACTCGAGCCTCTACGCCCGCTGGGGCTTCGTGCCCGATTCCCGCAGGGAGAGCGGCCTGACCCGCAAGAGTAAGGAGGCTCCCGAGGAGGACTGAGGCGATACGCAGGCATGGCCGGGGGGGCGGGGTTCGCCCGTGCGGGCCCCGCCCGCGCCTCACCTTGCCCGACAGGGATAGGATGCCTGCGGGTTTACTCGCTTGGGTTGACGGAGGCGCCGTCCACGGTTTCAAACCCTTCGAAATCGGGATGGCCCAAATAGAGGTGGCCGCGTTTGCCGGCGCCGGCATGGGCTTGGCGAAAGGCTTCCGAGTTGGTCCAGGCCTCGAAGGCGTCTTCCGATTCCCAGAGGGTGTGGGAAGCGTAGAGGACGTGGTCGTCGCGCTCGGGACCGCGCAGGAGGTTGAACTCGATGAAGCCGGGCGACCCGTGTAGGTAGGTGTTGCGGGTCTTCCAGATTTCCTCGAAGTCGGACTCGTGGCCCTTGACGATCTTGAAGCGGTTCATGGCTATGTATCGGCTCATAATCTTTATCCTTGGCTTTGCTCGACGGCCTCGGCGATGGCTTCGTCCAGGCCGCTTTGACCGAGGCGCCGGAGGAAGGCGCCGTCGCGAAGGGTGGAATAGACCTTGGGGTGGCGGAGGAGGTCGAGCCAGCGACCTTGTTCGACTTGGTCGCGTATGCTTTCGTCCCCGTACAGCTTGACGATGGATGAATCCTCGGCGAGGAACTCCCTGACCTTCGGGTTTGCGGCGAGTCGCCCGAGGGCGTCGGGATTTCGGGAGAGGAGGACGAGGTTGCGGGTGGTGTCGTAGAAGTCGGGGGGGATGGGGTCGGCCTGCTCGATGCGGGCGTCGGTTCCCGTTTCGCGGGCTCGCTTGTTCCAGTAAAGGAAGGCCCGGACGAGGACGTTTTGCTTGGGAGCGTTGTCCTCGACGGATTCCTTGGGCGAGCCTCCCTCGGGCGTAGCCGCAAAGAGGGTGGTTTCCAGCATGTTCCCGACGTAGCGCACGGTGAGCCCCCACGCGAGGATCCACAGGGATGCGATACCTAGGCCGAGGAGGAGACCGCCGAAACGGTCGAAGGAACCGGCCTTCTGCTCCCCGCGAAAGAGTACGGCGATGGCGAGAAGGCGAAGAACGACGTAGGCGCCGATCCCGGCGATGGCGGCTTGAACGAGATCTCGGGCGAAGGGGTGGGCGGGTTGACCCCGGGGGAGTAGACCACCGACGTATTCACCACCGTAATAGGCGGCCGCCAGACCCGCGACGAGGGCCCCGAGGGCGACGAGCTTCTGCTTGGCCCCGTATCGCCAGCCGTGCACGCCTTGCCACAGCAGGACCATAAGCGGGATGGTGTAGAACAGGATAAGCCACAAGTTCGTCTCGAACTCGGCGAAATCCAACACGTAGTTTCCCGCATCCACGTCCATGTGGAATCTACCTTATTCGCCTTTTGCGAGCAAAGGCAATGCATTCTCGTGGACTTCGAGCAGTTGACTTTTACGAGCAGATGGGGTAAATAGGCTTTTCAACCAAATAAGTAGACATGGCAGAAGAACCAGAATCCAAGCTTCCCAAGCGCATCGTGCGCACCATAACGCTTACCCAGGACGATCTTACCCTGCTGGACGGTATCGAGCGGGTGATCTCCAGGACGGGGCAGCGCATAAAGACCGATTCCAAGCTGATTCGGGCGGCGATCAACGTTGCCCACAGCGCCTTGAACGACGAGCCTTACAACCTTTCCGAGGTTGCCGCCAAGGTGGTCATGGAGGATGGTCGGACGCAGAGCCCGATGAGGCGGAAGTAGGTCCGCGGTTGCGGCTGTAGGGAGATGGGCTATTCGTGAAGATGGCCCACGACCTCGGCAACTTGTTCCGTGGGAGCCATGCATTCTTGGCCAACGCAAAGTAGGTAGCCCCTCGGCTGTTCCGGGTCCTCGATCGACCGCAGGTGCACGAGGCGCGATGGCTTTTTCCGCAGGGCATCGGCCAAGGGCTCGATGGGAACGCCGTTGACCTTGACGACCGCGATGCCGATTGCCTCTTCCGCCAAGGCTGCGAGGGCGTGGCCAATTCCCTGCGGCGCCTTGCGGGCCAGCTTGGGGTAAGCGGCGCGTGTTTCGGAGAATTCGTCGAGCCAGCGATCCTCGCCCGTGAGGACGTGCAGGGAGGCGAAAACCCGAAGGAGGGCGGAGTTGCCTGCAGGGACGGCGTTGTCGTACCATGACTTCTGCCTGGCTTGGGCAGGAGCAGTTTGTCCGGATGCCGTAAAGAAGAAGCCCGGCATGTCGGGGTCGCGAAATTGCTCGATGGCGCGCTCGACCAACTGCGTAGCACGGGATTCGTAGTGGGCGGACAGCCCTGGTTCGAGCCAGTCGACGACGGAGGCGAGGGTGAGCAGGGCTTCGGCGAGGAATGCGTAGTCGTCCAGGAATGCGGGCCCATCGGCATCCTTTCCGGGGTAAAGGACGGCATGGAGAGCGCCGTCTTCCTCCCGCAGGTTGTCCCAGAGCCAGTCGGCTGTTTCTCGGGCGAGTTCCAGCCAGTCCTTCCGGTCGAAGGCGAAGGCGGCTTCGGCCAGGCCGCGCACGGTGAGGGCATTCCAAGATGCAAGGCGTTTCTCGTCTCGGCTTGGGGAGGGTCGTTGGGAGCGCGCCTCCAGCAGCTTTTCCCGAAGGGGAGCCAATTCCTCGCGGCGGGAGAAGTCCTCGACCTGCAGGACGGGGTTCGAAAAGCCGTTCTCGAAGTTTCCCTCCGTGGTGACGTCGTAGGCCTCGCAGAAGCTTTTTGCATCTTCCTCACCGAGGACTTCCTCGACTTGGCTTGGGTTCCAGACGTAGGACTTGCCTTCCTCGCCCTCGACGTCGGCATCCAGGCTGGAGTAAAAGCCGCCGTCGGGAGCCTTCATCTCCCGAAGAAGCCAAGTCACGGTTTCCTCGGCGACTGCCGTGAAGAGGGGGTCGGGGCTTCTACGATGAGCCCGGGCGTAGCTCGCGAGGAGCAGGGCGTTGTCGTAGAGCATTTTCTCGAAGTGGGGAATCTTCCAGTCTTTGTCGACGCTGTAGCGGGCGAAGCCTCCGCCGAGCTGGTCTAAGAGTCCTCCTCGGGCCATTGCGGAGAGCGTGAAAGGGACAACCAAGTCTATGCGTTCGGCAAGTTCCCTCATTTGCGAGCAAACGGCGGACTCTCGAATGGCGAGCAGAAAGTCGAGCTTCATGGGGGAGGGGAACTTGGGAGGTGGCGTGAAGCCGCCACTCGCGTCGTCGTGACCGGAGCATATGGCCCCCGCGGCTTCGAGCAGGAACCCGTTCTGCCAATCGTTTTCTCCGCCCGACAGGGCATCGTTTGCATGGAGGAGGTTCTTTACCACGTTTTCGGCGTTCTCCAGGATTTCGTCCTTGGCGCGCCGATAGTGGTCGGCGATTCGCATGAGAAGCTGCGGCCAGGGAACGATCCCTTGCCCCTTGTCATCCCTCGGGAAGTAGGTGCCGCCCCAGAACGGGCGACCATCGGGGAGGCAGAACACGTTGAGGGGCCAACCCGCCGACTGTTGAAACATGCGGACTGCCTCGACGTATACGTTGTCGACGTCGGGTCGCTCCTCTCGGTCGACCTTTATGCAGACGAAGTGCCGATTCATGATGTCCGCGACGTAGGAGTCGGCGAAGGATTCGCGGGCCATGACGTGACACCAGTGGCAGGCGGAATATCCGATGGAGACTACTACGGGCTTGTCCTCGCTTTTTGCGAGTTCGAAGGCTTCCTCTCCCCAAGGCAGCCAATCGACCGGGTTTTCGGCATGCTGGCGAAGGTAAAGGCTGGATTCGTCGGCTAGCTTGTTTGGCATCTTGAAAAACCGTTTATCTTGTCAAAGTTTTGTCTTTTTCCCAAGCTCGAAAGGCTCCGGAACGTTTTCCCGTTGAGGCAAGAGGCTCTTCCCCCTAGGAGTTGTTTCCCATGTCTTCGATTCGAATTCTGCCCGACCGCGTGGCCAACCAGATCGCTGCGGGCGAAGTGGTGGAAAGGCCCGCAGCCGTGGTCAAGGAATTGGTGGAAAACAGCATCGATGCGGATGCCACCTCCATCGAGGTCGAGTACCGCAATGGGGGGAAGTCCTACCTGCGTGTCGAGGACGATGGGAAGGGCATGAATGCCGATGAGGCTCTCCTCTGCCTTGAGCGGCATGCAACGAGCAAGATTCGTGATGCCGACGATCTGCTGACCGTTACCTCTCTCGGCTTTCGGGGTGAGGCCATTCCCTCCATCTCGAGCGTGAGCCGTTTCGTTATGCGGACGCGAGCAAGGGGTTCGGAAGAGGGTAGGGAAGTCTACCTGAACGGCGGCAAGCTAATCCACTCAAAGGAGTGCGGAATGCCTGTGGGGACGAGGATTGAAGTATCCCAGTTGTTCAACTCAGTGCCTGCCCGAAGGAAGTTCCTGAAGACGGATGCCACGGAGTCTGCTCACATTTGCCACCTGACGCGACTCTATGCCTTGGCCAACCCCGGGATTGCATTTGAACTATCAGAGGGAAACCGGACGATTTTTCGTTCGCCGACGTGTAGTTCCCTGTTGGAGCGAGTGCGTGAAATCTTCGGTAAGGGCCTTTCCGAATCTCTGGAATCCATAGAGAGTATCGCCGATGGCCTCCGCCTGGATGGCTTGATCGCTAAGCCCGGGATGGGCAGGTCTACGCGGAAGGAGATGCTTTTTTTCGTGAACGGGAGACCCGTCGAGAGCAAGACCCTTTCTTATGCAGTTCTGGAGGCTTTTCATACTTATGCTCCCAAGGGGCGTTTCCCTCCCGTGGTCCTTTTCCTAGAGATTGACCCGAGGGAAATCGACGTGAACGTTCATCCCGCCAAGAGGGAGCTTCGCTTTCGTCACGAGGGCAAGGCTAGGGGCTTTCTGATCGGGGCAATCTCGGAACGCTTGAAGGAGCTTTCGGGGATGGATCGGCTGATAGAGGTTCCTTTGCCGAATGGAGATGAACCGAAAGATGGATCCTTGCCTCTTCCCGAACCATCGGCCTTGCCGTCGAGGAATACTTTCGCTAGGCCCGAGATTGCTCCTACTCCGACTGCCACAGGGTTTGCATCCGCATCCAAGCCAGATGATGGAATGGCACCCGTTGCTAGCCCGGAAACCTTTCGCAGGAACGTGGGCTTGCGCGACGACGTATCTGCTCCATGGCGTCTTCTGGGTAGAGCCAAGGGCGATTTGGCCCTCTTTTCCACGGAGGCGGGCGTAGTGGCGATGCACTGCAGGGCCGCCTACGAGAGGGTGCGCCTGGAGCAAGTGGAAGACGCCATGAGTGGAGAAAAGCCCGTAGAGAGTCAAGTCCTGCTCATTCCCGAACCAGTCGAACTGGATCGTCACGGGGAGCAAGTCCTCAAGCGAATCTTACCCGAACTGCAAGCTCATGGCTTTGCCGTCGAGGAGTTCGGCAGGCATTTCTACCGGGTAGAGGCTTGCCCCGCGTGGATCGAGCCCGGGGAGGCGGTTTCCTTCTTGCGCGACTTCATCGATTTGGTTCTCGAGTCCGGTGGAGGTTCGGCAGGTGAGGAAGTCATCCGGAAGGAAGTCGCTAGGCTAGCTTCAGTTGGAGGACGCGCTGCAGGTGAAGACTTTTCCGACGAGGAGATCGTTCGCCTTGCGGAAAGCTTGCTGAGTTGCCGCAATCCGCTCACGTGCCCAAAGGGCAATCCGACTTACGAGGAGTATCCATGGCGAGATTGGGAAAAGCGCTTTGGGCGAGGTCTTTAGGATTCTTTCGCGTTCCGACCTTCCGTGCTTGCCCGTTAACGATTGTTCTCCCAAGATGTCCATTCCCTTTCCAAAACAAGCATCATCCGAAACTTCCATCCTCCAGATTCATGAAATCAACTTCACGCATCCTGTCTCTCGCCGTATTACTCGTTTTCGCCGTTTCCGCCGGTTGCACCCTTTCCGAGGTTGGCCAAAAAACCAAGCAAGGGTTCAAGAAAACCGGTTCCTTCATCGCCGACAAGTCCAAGAAAGCCTATGGTTCTACAAAGAAGGCGCTTGGCTTGAACAAAGAATCCTCTGTAGAAACACCCGCCATGTCCGTATCTAAGAAATCCTTTGGAAAGACTTCCGATGGAAAGGAGTCCAGCCTCTATGTTTTGACCAATGCAAACGGCATGAAGGTGTCGGTCTCGGACTATGGGGGAACCGTCACTTCCATCCTGGCTCCCGACCGTGAAGGTAACTTCGGGGACGTCGCCCTCGGTTACGACTCCCTCGCCGGTTACCTCGAGCAAAGCCCGTATTTCGGATGCATTACGGGTCGTTACGCCAATCGTATTGCCGACGGTAACTTTACCCTAGACGGTAAGAAGTACAGTGTCGTCACCAACAATGGCAAGAATCACCTTCATGGAGGCACGCGGGGTTTCGACAAATACCTCTGGGATGCCAAGGTTTCCGAGAAGGATCTTTCCGTTACCTTCACCAGAACCAGCCCCGATGGCGAGGAAGGCTATCCGGGAGCCCTTGTCTGCAAGGTTGTCTACACTCTAACGAATGACAACGAGTTGCGTATCGACTACGAGGCTACCACGGACAAACCAACCGTTCTCAACCTTACCAACCATACCTACTTCAATTTGGCGGGTGAGGGAGACCCGACCATACTTGACCACGAGCTCACCATCAACGCCGATCGTTTCGTGGCTACCGACGAGACCAACATCCCGACCACCATCGCAAAGGTGGAGGGCACCCCGATGGACTTCCTGAAGGCGCACGAGATCGGCGCCCGTATCGATGGCGACGACGAGCAGCTCAAGTTCGGAAAGGGTTACGATCATACTTGGGTCATCAACCGCGACAAGGAAGGCCTAGCCCATGCCATCACCCTGAAGGATCCCGGGAGCGGAAGGGTAATGGAAATTCACACCGACCAGCCCGGCATACAGTTCTACACGGGCAACTATCTCGATGGAACCATTACGGGGAAGTCGGGCAAGCCCTATCCGCTCCGTTCCGGGCTTTGCTTGGAAACCCAAGTTTTTCCCGACAGTCCAAACCACCAGGGAGAAGATGGTTGGCAATCCTGCGTTTTGCGTCCAGGGGAAACCTACACGCACGTCATCGTGCACAAGTTTCGCGCGGAATAAGCCTCTGTTTTCTTTCGGGCAAAGCTTTACCTAATTTATCTCTTGGGCCCTGCTTGGCCCAAACCTTGCTGCTTGCTTGATTTTCAAGTAAGTTTAGGTAGAAAAGCATTTTTTCGGCAATGACTGTTGAAACCAAGGAATCGGAAGAAACCCGTAAATCCTCGCCCGTTGACGAGGCCAAGGTAGGGGATATGAAGGCTTCAATCCTGAGGCATCTGAATCTCACGCTTGCTCGACACCTTACCAATGCGACTCGCCACGAGCTCTGGACGGCGACGTCCCTGGCCGTGCGCGATCAAGTCGTAGGTCGTTTCATCGAGACTCAGCGGGCTCATAATTCCGCCGACACCAAGCGAGTTTACTACCTGAGTCTGGAATACCTGATGGGCCGTCTGCTCAACGCCAACTTGATCAATTCGGGTTTGCGTGAATCCGTCCGTAGCGCCTTGGCCGAATTGGGCAGCGACTTGGACGAGCTTTGTTCCGAGGAGCACGACATGGGCTTGGGCAACGGTGGTCTGGGGCGGTTGGCGGCATGCTTTCTGGATTCCATGGCGACCCTCGAGCTCCCCGCAGTCGGTTACGGCATTCATTACCAGTTCGGCCTCTTTCGCCAAGCTTTCGAGGATGGGCGACAGGTCGAGCATCCCGACGACTGGCTGAAGTTCGGCAATCCTTGGGAAATTCGTCGCCCGCAGTATTCCCAAACCGTTCGCCTTTACGGAAGAGTCGTCGACGCCTTCGACAACATGGGCAACTATTCTCCAAAGTGGGTCGAGACCAAGACGATCGAGGGCATCCCGTACGACGTCGCCATCGTCGGCCATGGAGCCAAGACGGTCAACTTCCTCCGGTTATGGGAGTCCAAGTCTTCCCAGGAGCTCGACCTGCGTACCTTCAACCAAGGTGGATACGTCGAGGCGGTTCGCGAGAAGGCAATCGGGGAAACCATATCTAAGGTGCTCTACCCCAATGATGAGACCGAGAGAGGCAAAGAACTCCGCTTGGTTCAGCAATATTTCTTCGTATCGTGCTCCTTGCGGGACGTCCTGCGCCGATTCCGGAAAAAGCATTCGGATTGGGAGGAATTCCCTGAAAAGGCCGTAATACAGTTGAACGACACTCATCCCGCCGTGGCCATTCTGGAGCTCCTTCGAATTTTTCTCGACGAGGAAAACCTCGGATGGGACAAAAGTTGGAGCATCCTTCGTCGCGTCTTCGCCTACACCAACCACACGCTTCTTCCGGAGGCGTTGGAGACATGGGGAGAAGACCTCTTTGGGAAGGTGTTGCCTCGCCATCTTACCCTTGTGCGGGAGGTTAACAGGCGTTTTCTGGCGGATGAGGTCGAAGCCCAATGGCCGGGTGACGAAGAGCGCAAGGCGCGCATGTCCATTGTTGGCGATGGGCAAGTTCGCATGGCCTTTCTTTCCGTGGTCGGGAGCCGTTCCGTGAATGGCGTGGCCGCCCTGCATACCAAGCTGCTCAAGGAACGGATCATGAGCGATTTTGACGCTCTTTATCCCGAAAAATTCAACAACAAGACCAACGGAGTTACCCCCCGGAGGTGGTTGCTTGGGTGTAACCCCGAGCTGGCTTCCCTCATCTGCGATTCCATCGGCGACGCCTGGATCACGGACTTGGAGCGCCTTCGCGAGCTGGATTCCTTGGCGGATGACTCTTCCTTTCGTGAAGCCTTCCATAGGGTGAAGCTCAGAAACAAGGAGCGTTTGGCTCAATTCGTTTCTGATCGTCTTGGTCTCGTCATCGATCCCGAGGCGATCTTCGATTCCCAGATCAAGCGACTTCACGAGTACAAGAGGCAGCACCTCAACTTGCTCCATGTCCTCACCTTGTATCGTCGAATCCTAAACGATCCCCAGTTGGACTTTCCTCCACGGGTCTTTCTCTTCGGAGCCAAGGCGGCCCCCGGGTACTACCTTGCCAAGATCATCATTCGGGCGATCAACCTAGTTGGACGTCGCATCAACGAGGATTCTCGTTTAGACGGAAGGCTCAAGGTTGCGTTCATCCCCAATTACGGCGTTTCGGTCGCCGAGCAGATCATTCCGGCAACCGACCTCTCGGAACAGATTTCTACGGCAGGAAAGGAAGCCTCGGGCACAGGCAACATGAAGTTTGCCCTGAATGGGGCCTTGACCATCGGCACGCTCGATGGCGCAAACGTCGAGATTCGCGACGAGGTGGGCGATGAAAACATCTTTATCTTCGGGAAGACCGTAGAGGAAGTTCAGGAACTTCGCAGGGGAGGGTACGATCCCCGGAAAATCTACGAGGAGGACGAAGAGCTGAAGGCGGTCTTGGATTGGCTCCTCTCGGATTATTTTTCCTTTGGTTCGGATCCCCTGTTCGGAGACCTTGGGAGAAGCCTGTTGGACCAAGGAGATCCCTACTTGGTTCTTGCCGACTTTCGGGACTACGTCAGGGCTCAGGAATCGGTTTCCGAAACTTTCGTCAACAAGGATCAGTGGGGATCAATGGCTATCCGCAACGTCGCTCGGTCAGGAAAATTCTCATCCGATCGAACCATTCGGGAGTACGCTAGCGACATTTGGGAACTGGACCCCTTGCCAGTGGAGCAGTGAAGATTCTTTCTGTTTCCGGCTTTGTTCTTCTGGCATCGGTTTCATTGAGCCTGGCTCGGCAGGTTCCGCTGCCTTTTGCACCTGGCGAAACCCTCAGCTATAAGATCAAGTGGGGAGTTTTTTCCGTTGGTTCCGCAGTGCTTGAGGTTGGCCAACCCGAGGAGGTGAACGGTACGATGTGCCATAAGCTTTCATTGACCGTGCGAACGAACGGCTTTGCCGATGCCTTTTACAAGGTTCGCACGCGAGCCGAAAGCTACGTCGACGCGAACTTCACCCGATCCTTCCTTTACAAGAAGCGTCAGCAGGAGGGGAAGACGGATCGCGACGTCGAGGTTCGCTTTGATTATTCTCGCAAGCTTGCCCTCTACTTCAACCACGGAAAGTTGGAGCGGGAAATACCCCTCAAGTCGTCTACCTTCGATCCCCTCGCCATTGCCTACCTCTTCCGAATGGGAGAGGTGAAGTCCGGGCAGAAGAAAATCCTGCCGACCTGTGATGGACGCTTGGTTCAGGACGTCGAGGTCACCGTCAAGCCAAAGGAAAAGCTTCGGGTGCCTGCCGGAAAGTACGAAGCCTTCGAGGCATCTCCTTCTCTGAAGAACCTGCGCGGAGTCTTCAAGAAAAGCCCCAAGGGAATGTTGCGAGTCTGGTATTCGTCCGATGCCCGCAGGATTCCCGTAAAGATGTCCAGCAAGGTGGTAGTGGGAAGCTTTACCGCACGTCTCGATAAGATCGAGAACAAGAAACCTGCCCCCGAGTGATTCTCGTTTGAATCAGCAAGTAGAAAAACTAATGGTTGTCTAGTTTCAGGGTTTAGGCTTCTTCATGATCTCGATGAAGGAGCGAAGGGCTGGGGTAAGCAGCTTGTTCTTTTTGTGAATGATGGCGAGGGGGCGCAGGTGCTTCTTGCCGTTGATCTTGCAGGAAACCAATTGGTTCTGGGCGAGCTCGTTGCGCACCGTGCTTGCCGGCAGGATGGCGCATCCTGCGTTGATCTCGATGGCTCTCTTCACGGTCTCTACGTTGTCGAACTCCATGACTACCCCGACTTCCACTCCCTCCTTTCGGAGAATCTCGTCGGTGGCTTTTCGGGTGGGTTGGTCTCTCTCGAAAGCGATGAAGTCCATTCCTTGCAGTTGGCTCAGCTTTACGCTTTTCTTCTTCGCCAGTTTGTGGGAAGGGTGCATGGCGAGGATCAGTTCGTCCTCGGAAAAGTTGACTATCGTTAGTTCCCTGTGCTTCTTGGGAAAGGCTACAAGCCCTATGTCCACTGATCCATGGATGACGTCTTCGTAGACTAGGTTGGCTCGCCTGTACTCGATCCTTACGTTCACGGAGGGAAACTCCTGCATGAACGTCTTCATGTATGGGGGAAGCTCATGGAGCCCAATGCTGTTGACGGTGGCAATCTGGATCGTGCCGCTTACGATGTTGCGCATCTCCTGCAGTTCGCAGGTCAGGCGCTCGTATACCGTCAAGATTTCCTTGAAGCTCGAGTAAAGCTTGGCTCCTTGGGGCGTAAGTCGAAACTTCTTTTGGTTGCGATCTATGATCAGCATGTCGTAATGACCTTCCATGGCTTTTAATTGCTGGCTGACTGCAGACTGCGTTACACCGTTCAGGCGGGCCGACTTGGAAAAGCTCTTGGTTTCGACCAAGTCGCAAAAAGTCTTGAAGTTTTGAATTTGCATTCGCGCACCCTTATAAACCAATCTTATTAAAAGCAACGATTTATTCGATTTTCTTATCCTTGCAAATCATGGTCTCCAAAGAAGATTTCCTAAAGAACCTGCAAGCTGTTCGGGAGCAAATTGACGCTGCCTGCTCCTCCTGCGGTCGTGCTCCTGATGAGGTTTCCTTGCTGCCCGTCACCAAGACTTGGCCTGTCGAGGTTGCCCTCATGGCTTTTTCCGCAGGTTTTCCTTCCGTTGGGGAAAATCGAGTACAGGAAGCCCTCGAGAAAATCGAGCAAACGGGCAATGCGGGTGCTTGGGAGTTGATCGGGCATCTTCAGTCAAACAAGGCGAAGTTCGTTCCCGGCAAGTTTGACCGCGTCCAGTCCGTGGACTCCATTAAGCTGCTCCATCGCCTCGCCGCCGCCGTGGCCAAGGTCGAATCACCGCCACTTCGAATCCTGCTTCAGGTCAACGCGGGAGACGATCCCGCCAAGTTCGGCGTCTCCATTGAGGATGCTGACGCCTTTCTCGATTCCGCGCTGTCTGCGTCCAGCCTCAAGGTCGAGGGCTTCATGGCGATTGCTCCCTACGCTCCCGAAGATCCCGACGTCGCCCTCAGGTGCTTTGAGCGCCTTCGGGACCTGCGCGACGATTTGGCGGAGAAGTTCGGCGTTCCCCTGCCCGAACTCTCGATGGGCATGACGGGCGATATGAATGAGGCGATCCGGGCGGGAAGCACCGTGGTTCGAGTAGGTTCAGCCCTCTTTGGAAACAGGCCTCAGGCGCATTCGCCTACTTGAAGGCTTGCAATCCCACCTCGGGTGGCGCGACACTGTCTTCATGTCAAAGCAAACTTGGTCTGCTGAAAAAGCCCGGGCGCTCCTGCGGCTTCTGGACGACGATTCGCCTATGGTCGCGAGCGCCGTCTCGGAACAGCTGAAGGCTTTTCCCGAGGAAGGCGATGCTTTCCTGCGCGAGGTGGCCAAGGGTGCCGATTCGGACTTGGCAAGCCGGGCATTGGCCCTGATGGAGGAGCTGGGCTGGTCGGATGGCGTGGAAGATTTCCTCGGCTTCATCCGTTCCCTCAAGTACGAGCTGGAAACGGGCTGGCTGCTTCTCGATCGTACCGTTCACCCCACCTGCGACGTCTCGGTCTGCCACCTTTTCCTGGACGAGATGGCCGAGAGGTGCCGCCAGCTCATGATTCCCCCGATCACTCCTCGGGAGACCTGCAAGCTGCTCAACCGAGTCTTTTTTCACGAGTACGGCTTCCGTGGAGCCGCCAAGGAGTCCCATCATCCCGACAACAGCTTCCTGCACAAGGTAATCGAGCAGCGCCGCGGCCTTCCGATCACGCTTTCGGTCCTTTACCTCCTCGTCGCCCGTCGCATCGGGTTCGACCTCGAGCCAATCGGGCTCCCGGGGCGCTTCATGGTGGGCTGTTTCGCCGAGGACGTTCCCTTTTACGTCGACGTCTGGGCGGGCGGACACCTTCGCGAGATCGACGAACTCCAGGACTTCCTCGACAGGATCTCGGTCGAGGATTCCGCGGCATTCCTCTTGCCCGTCACGGTTGCGGAAACCCTTTCGCGGGGCTGTCGCAACCTCATTCTTCAGTTTCGGCGAGAGGGAGACGAGAAGCGTTCCAAGCTCTTTCACTCCTTCCTGCGGGAATTCGAGAAAGCCCTCCGCAGCGAGGCCAATGCCTGAACGCGACCTTCAGCCCGAGGACTTGGACGGGCTGCGCCTCCCGGGCGTCTCCCTTGCCGTCCTCGGCTTTCCCGTTCGCCACTCCATCAGCCCCGCCCTGCACAATGCCGCCCTCGGCGAAATGGCTGCCGCCGACCCACGCTTTTCCGACTGGCTCTATCACCGCGTAGAGGTGGAGGCGGATCGCCTGCCCGAGGTCTTGCCCAAGCTGCGGGAAGCCGGCTTTCGCGGCCTCAACCTCACCATCCCCCACAAGGTGCATGCCCTCGAGCTTGTTTCCGAGGTCGATCCCGTGGCCCGCCTCATCGGCGCCGTCAACACCCTTCTCGCGACGGACGATGGCTGGAGCGGCTTCAACACCGACGGCTACGGCCTCGAGCAATCCCTCCGGGAAGAGCTCGACGCCGAACTTTCCGGCGCCACCGTCATCCTGCTCGGCGCGGGCGGCGCCGCCCGGGCTGCCGCCTCTCAGGCTCTCCTTCGCGAATGCTCCGAGCTCTGGATCGGCAATCGTTCCCGCGATCGTCTGGACTCCCTCGTCGCCTCGCTCCCCGAACAACCCGGCTCCTCTCGCGTCCGCTCCTTCCTTTTTTCCGATCCTCCCGCCGACCTGCCCACGGAAGGAGCCGTCATCGTAAACGCAACCTCCCTCGGCCTCCGCCCCGAGGATCCCGCCCCCATCGACCTCTCCGCCTTCTCCCCCGACTGCAAGGTCATGGACATGATCTACAACCCGCCCGAGACCCTCTTGCTCCGCCGGGCTCGCGCCCTCGGCATGCCCGCCGCAAACGGTCTCGCCATGCTCGTTCACCAAGCCGCTTGTTCCCTCTCCATCTGGAGCGGGGCGCAGGTACCCGAGGCAGCCATGTTCTCGGCCGCCCGCTCGGCTCTTCCTTGATAATGCCGGCATGATCACCGAGTTCGTCCTCCAGAATCCCTTCCTTGCGGGAAGCATCGCCTTCGTCTTCGGCTCCGTCATCGGGAGCTTTCTCAACGTGTGCGCCCATCGCATCCCCCGCGAGCAGTCCATGATCAAGCCCGGTTCCCGCTGCATTTCCTGCGGTGAGCCCATCCCCTGGACGCTCAACCTGCCCGTCTTCTCTTGGCTCCTCCTGCGTGGCAAGGCAAAGTGCTGCGGAGTCCGCATATCCCTCCGCTACTGGGTGGTGGAAGTCCTCACGGGCTGCGTCTTCGCCTATTGCTTCCTGCATTTCGGGGCCAACCTCTTTCCCGAGAAAGCCTTCGTGGCGGCCCTCTTCGCGAGCCTCCTCATAGGTGCCGCCTTCACCGACCTTGAGAGCTTCATCATACCCGACCGCTTCAGCATGGGCGGGGCCGTCCTCGGCGTCTTTCTCGCCTTCTGCTTTCCCGCCATCCGCCTCGGCTGGGAGATGGGAGGCACGGCCGAGCATTGGAGTTCCGGCTTCGACGCCCTCCTCGGCATGCTGGTCGGCTCGGCATCCATCTACTGGATCGGGGCCTTGGCGGGCAAGCTCCTCCGGCGCGACGCCCTCGGCGAGGGCGACGTAAAGCTCCTCGGTTGCATCGGCGCCTTTTGCGGCTGGCAAGGCGCCCTGTTCTCCATCTTCGGCGGGGCCTTCATCGGGACCATCGTCCTCCTGCCCATGATGCTCCTGCGGGGCAAGCCCGATCCCGACGCGGAGGAAGCTCCCGATGGGGGCGAGGCCGAGGACGACTC
>CAZNWO010000072.1:0-15454 GCA_964576585.1 uncultured Puniceicoccaceae bacterium
ACCGACGTTCACGGCAAGGTGGTCGGCGATATTCTCACCTAGAGAAGGAGCCGTTTCATGAGATCTTCATTCGCTGAATCTCCATACCATTCCATATCTCATGTTCCCGACGATCTCTGGTGGTCTTCCTCATTAGATGAATCTTGATGCGATGTTCGGGCTGCGTTGATTAGGCGCTGACCAAGTCCAGTCTTCCAGCCTTTTGTTTCTCTTTGACCGTTCCCCCTGACCATAGCAACCTTTGCTTTATGAAGAAACTAGTTTCCGTTTGCCTGCTTTTGCCCTTTGCCGTTTTTTCCGAAGATTGGCCAACTTGGAGGGCCGATCCCGGGCGATCCGCAGCCACCACCGAGACATTGCCTTCCGAACTTCACTTGCAATGGGTTCGAGACTTTGGACCTCAATCTCCCGCGTGGTCCGAGCCCCGACTCAGTTTCGACGATCGCTACCACCCGATTGTCGTAGGGACCATGATGTTCGTGGCCTCGTCACGAGAGGATTGCTTAACGGCTCTCGACGTGGCAACCGGTCAGGTTGCGTGGCGTTTCTTCTCAAATGGTCCTATCCGCTTTGCTCCTGCCCATCGTGAGGGCAAGCTGTATTTCGGGTCGGACGACGGATGTTTCTACGTCATTGAAGCCAAGACGGGAAGACTGATCCGCAAGTTCGAACCCATCTCGAACCGCAAGGTTGTCGGGAATGCCAGGTTGAGTTCGGTGTGGCCGATTCGCGGCGGCGCTGTCGTGGAGGGCAATGCCGCTTATTTTTCGGCTGGTGTCTGGCCATTCGAAGGAGCTAGTTTGTGTAGGCTTCCCATAGGACCAAAAGTGACGGGTCCCTTGGAGAGGGTTGCTCTAAAGCTGAAGGACTTTACTCCCCAAGGCTATCTTTCGACTAACGGAGGCAAGGTTTTCGTGCCGGGTGGTCGGGCCAAGGTGGAGTCCTTTGATGGGACTACGCTTAAGCCAAGTTCGGTCGGCAACAAGGATGTGCGGGGGCGTAACGACTGGCATGTTGCCGTGAGCGGTGATTGGTTGCTGTCCGGTGGAAGCGTGCATGACGTAAAGGCTCGCCGGACTTATGCTCTGAACGCTCCTCGGGCAGTGGTTTCCGGAGGCAAGATTTACTTTGCGAAGAATGGTGTCGTCCGGGCCTACGACCTCGTTCACCAAAAGGTGCAAACCAAAAAGGATCGGCGCGGCAAACCCTATGAGGTTTCCGTTCCCAAGGAGTTGTGGTTTCTTCAAGTGGGCAAACCTCCCAAGAAAGGAGAACCCGTTCATCCGTTGGAGGGCATTGACAGGGGGATCGTGATGGGAATTAAGGCGGGCAATCGTTTGTACGGACGAGGTCCGGACAGCGTGTTCTCCATCGATCTGCCCAAGGTCAAAGGCGAGCAGCCAAAGCTTGGGCAAACCCTCAAGGTCCAGGGTTCTCCTGCCGCTATGCTGGCTGCGGCGGGTCGATTGTTCGTCGTCACCCGGGAGGGCTCGATCGCCTGCTTCGCCGGCAAAAAGACAAACCCGAAGTTGCACGGTCGCCCAAATGCTCCACTTGCCCGCGGAAACGTCTGGTCGGCCAAGGCGAAACGGTTGGTGAGTGAGAGTAAGGTTACGGACGATGCCTATTGTCTTGTCCTCGGGGTCGGGTCCGGACGGTTGGTCGAGGCGCTGGCGGAGGAGTCGAGGATGCGAATCATTGCCGTTGACGGTGATTCGGACAAGGTGGCTTCGCTTCGGAAGCGTATCCATGCTGCGGGTTTGTATGGTTCTCGAGTTGTGGTTCACCGGGGGGACCCTCTTGCATTCGGTTTGCCGCCGTATTTCGCGTCTGTGGTAACTAGCGAGGATGTCGGGAGCTCCGGCTTCGGTCGGACCAGTGATTTCGTCAAGACGATCTTCGATTGTCTGCGTCCCTACGGCGGGACAGCCTTCTTGCCGTTGGGGGGAAGCAAGGACGGCATGTTCCGCAAGGCGGTCGACGAGGCGAAGCTCTCTAGGGCGGTGGTCGGACAAGCTGACCAATGGATCACCCTGAAGCGAGCCGGAGCCTTGGAGGGGGCAGCCGACTGGACCCACGAGTACTCAAATCCATCCAATACCCTTGCCTCTCTCGACAAGCTCGTAAAGGCCCCCCTTGGCCTTCTTTGGTACGGAGGTCCCGCAGGAGACGCCGAACTCTTCTACGATCGTCACGAGTGGGCCCCCAGCGCCATCATAATCGACGGCCGGATGTTCATCCAGGGCCCCGGCAAGCTCACCGCCGTCGACGTCTATACCGGCAGGGTAATTTGGCAAAATGAGATTCCCATTGGCAAAACCAAGGGCAGAAGAGGGAATTTCACCGCCACGGGCTATCACTTGCTGGCAACTTCCGACAGCGTTTACTTGGTCTATCCCAAGACCTGCCTCAGGATCGATCCCGCGACGGGCAAGACTATCTCGGAGTTTCTCCTTGAGGGAAAAAACGAAGAATGGGGCCGAGTTCGGGTGACCGGCGAGTTTCTGGTAGCCTCGATCTGGACGGACAAGAAAATCGTGGAATCGGGGAAAAACCTAGGAGACAAAATTGAAATTAAAGGAAAGGCCCCACGGGAAATACGGGTGCTTGACCGTAAGACGGGCAAACTCGTCTGGTCGAAGAATGCCGAGAAAAGTTTTCAGTTTGTCGGCATCGGGTCGAGCAAAGTCTTTTGCTTCGATGGTTACTTGGCTGAGCTCTATACCGATATGAAACGCAAGGGTGTCATACCAAAGGCCGCCAAGGAGAAGCGTCTCAAGGCCTATGACGTCAGGACGGGGGAGGAATTATGGTCTAACACCGCGGACATCCCGCTTACTTGGCTCTCCTATTCCGAACCCAATGATACATTGATCGCTTCCAACAAGTCGAACATCATGGCGTACAAGGGAGATGACGGGGCGAAGTTGTGGGAAAAACGAGCGGAAGGTGTCGGTTTCAAGGGTCACCCCGAAAGCCTCTGGGACAAGGTTATCGTCTGGCGCGATCGGATTATCGATCAACGAGGCCCCGGACAGGCCTATGACCTCAAGACTGGTGAACCGATCAAACGCAAGCATCCCGTAACAGGGGCAGAAATTCCTTGGGAATTCACCAAGATCGGACACCACTGCAACTACGCCATAGCCTCGGAACACCTGCTTACCTTTCGAGCTGCCACCGCGGGCTATCACGATCTCACAACCGGGGGCACCATGGCGCTGCCCGGATTCCGGTCGGGATGCCGCAACAGCCTTATACCCGCAAACGGAATACTCAATGCCCCCAACTTCGCCAACGGTTGCATCTGCAGTTTCTCGATCTACACCTCCCTTGCCATGGTGCACATGCCGGACGCTGACAAATGGACCTACAGTACATTCGGCAAGCATACGGGGCGAATCCGCAAGGTAGGCGTAAACTTCAATGCGCCTGGCGACAGGATGGCACCGAACGGGACATTGTGGGTGGACTATCCCGGAGCCGGCAGGCCCTCACCTCAGGTGAGCGTATCGCTACAGCCCGCAAAGCCTTCAGGATACCAAGTGCACTCGCGTCAGGTGCAAGCCAAGGAGGGCGAGCATGCCTGGGTGGCTGCATCCGGAATTTCCGGCGTATCCTCGATCAAGCTGAAGATCGGGCAACCGAAAGACGATCCTTCCCTCTATTCCGTGAATCTCCACTTCGCCGAACCGGAGAATCGCAAGCCGGGTGAACGCGTGTTCGATGTCCTTCTCCAGGGCAAGATTGTCGCCGAGGCTCTAGACCTCGCGAAGGAGTCGGGTGGTCGCTTGCGCCCTCTGATCAAGCGCCTCGATCACGTCAAGGTCGCCGACTCCATCCTGATCGAACTGAAACCCGTGAAGGGCAAGACCGTCATCGCCGGTGTCGAGGTTCTCGCTGAGTAAAGGTGTTCCCACGATTGGGAATAGAATATGCAGCCAAATGAATCCTGAGCAGTTTTACGAATTACCTAACGAAGGGAAAGCTAGTAGTGGATGGGTTTTGGTTCAGATGAAAATCTTTTATCAGGCAATGCGTTTACTCAGTACTGGTTTCCTCGTGAGCTTACCGCATGTACTTGTCGTTTCGTCCTTCACGAACCAAGCTCAAGGCGACGTGACGAGATGGGATGCCACTTGGCGTCGGCAGGTCGAGGTGCAGGTTGAGGAAACGTTTGGATTGGCACGGATTCACGAACCGGTGGAGGTTCGGTTGCCGTCCCTCGATTTGTCGCTTGAGCGTTGGCGTCGGGAGGCACGGGTGGTGGAATTGCCGGGGGGCGGGGAATTGCCATCGCAAGTGCTTGAGGCCTCGGATAAGTCGGCCGTGTTGGTCGCTTTTCAAGTTGGTTTGAGGGCCAATGAAAAGCGGAGTTATCGCATCTATTTCGATAACGCGACTGCCAAGGATCCTGCGTACGAGACCGACCTGACGAGCCAACCCGTGACCGGATTTGTGAAAATCGAACCGCGTCGTCCTTTTGCGTTGTCGATCCGAAACGAGCATCTGCGCGTGGATCTGCACCCGAAGTCCGGGCAGATCGGCAAACTGGCTTTCCTGAAGGGAACGGGAGACCTGTGGAGTTTCGTGGGAGGCAACCAAAACTCGAATCTCCACTGGAATCCCGACCTGCGCAATCGTTCGCGTTTGTTCGATGCCCCCGGACTGAAGGGCAAGCGTGCGTGGGAGTACGTCCACTATTGGGACCCGCCCCCCAACGCATTGGTGGAAGTCGGCCCGGTGCTTGTTCGCGTGCGGCGGTGGGGTGCTTTTGCCCACACGCCGGAGGTGTTTTGCTCGGTGACCTACACTATCCATGCTCATCGACCTCTAGTGGTCGTGGACACAGAACTGAAGATGCTGAAGGACTACGACTTGGAATTCCTTCGCGACGACGAGTTCGGCTTCAAGCTCGGATTCAATCGAGCCTTGTGGAAGGAGAAGGCCGGCACGGTTCTCGGTTGGGATCTCACGAAACTGCTGCCCATCGGGAGCGAGGCCCATGGCAAAAAGATTGAGGCGAACGGCATCCTGCCGCTGGAACCCGATTGTCCGTGGATCACCTTTTACCACGACAAGACGGCCGATGCCGTGGCGGTCATCCACACTCGCTACGAGAACGGAGCGGTGGGCAAAGTGAAGATGGACCCGCCGATGTCGTTCATCCACGTGAAGGGTCCCGTATACAACTACTGGGGGCGCGTGCTTGCGGGCAAACTGCACCGGTTGCCTCAGGCAAAACTCAAGAAGGGATTGGAGTGGAAAACCCAGTCCGTCCTGCTCACGCACCAATTCAAGGGAAAGGGCGAGCCAAAGACGTTGTTGCATTTCGACCAAAGACTGCGACAACCCATGAAGGTTACCGTACTGCCTTAATGGATATATGACCTCACAATGAAAACTGTCATGAAAATAACTTTTCTTTTGGCGATTGCGGGATTGGTTATCAACGACGGAACTCTTCAAGGCGCCCAGTTGTTCACCGACGTAACCGCCGCCAGCGGCATCAAGGTCAACCTGGAGAAGCGACCGGGGCGTCCGGAGTACGGCACGCAGCGACCGCACGGAGTGGCGGTGGAGGATTTCGACGGGGATGGTCTGCAGGACGTCCTGCTTGTTTGCTTCGGCGAGCCCTACGTGCAGCTCTTTCGCAACGTGGGTGGGATGAAGTTCGTCGACGTCACGAAGGGTTCGGGTTTGGAGATTTTCAAGGGCTGGGGCACGGGAGCGGCGGTGGGAGATTTTAATCGTGACGGCAAGCTGGACGTGTACCTGACCTCCGTGGCTTGGCAGAAAGAGGACCGCGCCAAATCCAAGAAGGGTTGGGAGAGCCGACTCTTCGAGGGTCGGGGTGACGGAAAGTTCGCGGACGTTAGCGCCAAGGCGGGCGTGCTGCTGGATCGTCCGGGGCGTTGCTGCGCATGGTCGGACGTAGATGGCGACGGCTGGCTCGACCTCTTCGTGGCCTGTCCAAATACCCCAAGCTTGCTGTTTCGAAACAACCGCAACGGTACCTTTACCGACGTCACAAAGCAGGCGAACGTTGCTTTGGACGAGCGGATGAGTCTCGGTTGCGCTTTTGGCGACGTGGATGGCGACGGGCTAGACGATTTGTTCGTGGCCAACTACAGGTCGCAGGTAAGCGCGCTGCTGAAGAACTTGGGCGGAGGCAAGTTTCGGGAAGTCACGGCCAAGGCGGGATTGGATCGCAAGGCGGCCGCCGTGGGATGCGTGTTCGCCGACGTAGGCAATCGGGGTCGCCTTGATTTGCACGTCACGACCGACTCGTGGCTCTCGGGCGCCAATTACACAGAGAAGCAACTTCTCGAACGGGGCCATACGGTCGAGCCCAACGTGCTTTACGAAAACGATGGCAAGGGCCGTTTCCGGGCGGCGGAAGCAGAGACACTCCTGCACAAGACGCTCTCGCATGATGCCGTGCTGCAGGATTTTGATCACGACGGGCTTATCGACGTTTACGTCGGAGTCGATGCCATCCCCACGGGCAACCGGTTCGCCACCCACAAGGGCGGCAACCCCGCTTGGACTCGTCGAGGGGGCAAGTGGGTTGAAGTGCGCAAGGAATGGGGCGTGGGCTTCGAGTCCAATTGCGTCTGCGTGCCGGCGGCGGATTTCGACAACGACGGCGACCTCGACCTGCTGCTGGTCAACTTTTACAAGAACGTCGTCCTCTATCGAAATAACACGAATGACAAAAACTGGCTGAAGGTCAAACCGGTGGGAGTGAAAAGTAATCTCGACGGCATCGGCGCCCAAGTACGGTTGTTTCGTACGCAGGGGAATAAAAGAACCCTGGTTGGTTTCCGGCACGTTCAGGCGGGCGCGGGGTACGGGCGTAGTTCACCTCTGGAAGCCCACTTTGGGCTTGGGCCAAAACCGGCGTCGACTTACGAGGTGGAGGTCTTTTTCCCCGCCACGAAAACGCGAGTGGTGAAAAAATCCGTCAAGCCGACGGAGTATGTCGTCGTAAGAGAGAAGTAAGGCTTCACCCCTTGGCTTGTCCGGAGCGTGGTGCCTGTTTAATGCGCGAAGGCGAGCCATTCATCTCGAGACGTTTACCACAACGTGATCATGGGCGGGCGTGAGGAAGTTGTCCATGACCGTAAGGCTGACCGTGTAGCGGCCCGGGTTCTTGAACTCCCAGTCTTGCACTGCTCGGGAACTGTCGATTCCCACGCCGTCCTTGGCGTGGAAGTCGCAAGTCTGCCATGCAAAAAGTACGTTCTTCATAACGAATCGTGTGGGCAAGGGACATCTTTCCTGTTATTTACTCCCTTACATGAACTTAGAGCGTAGACGTTTTCTAGCTGTCTTGCCTTCCATTTTCGCTTTGACCGAAGCGGCATCCGGGAAAAATACGATTGCGAGCGGCTTGAGCAAGGTGAAGTTCCGACGCTTCGTGCACGAGAAAGGTTATTGCGAGGGGCCCACTTGGTTGAAAGACACACTGTTTTTCTGCAGCGACGGCCTTTTGCGGGTCGATTCCAATGGGAGGACAAGCCGTATTTCCGACATTAGCCCTGCAGGGACCGCGTCGGGCGGGAAAGGATTTCTCTTCATTTGCGACAACAAGCACAGGGCGATCCTACGGCGTTCTCCCAAGGGCGAGCTGGACGTTATGGCGGAGCGTTTCGAGGACAAGCCACTGCGCAGCCTGAACGACCTTTCCTTCGACTCCCGTGGAAACCTTTACTGGACGGATCCCGTGGGTTCCTCCCTCAAGAATCCCGAAGGTCACGTCTTTCGTTTGAGACCTAATGGAAAAGTTGAAAAGTTCGCAACCGGGCTGGCTTTTCCAAACGGCCTGGACGTCGATCCCGCCGGTGAATTCCTCTACGTGGTCGAGACGTTGACCAAGAAAGTGCTCCGTTACAAGCTCCATGGCGATGGCCCCGCCGGAAAACGAGAAACGGTCTACGATCTGGGCGGCAACGGGGGCGATGGCTGCGCCTTCGACGCGGAAGGCAACCTTTGGGTGGCGGATTCCCATCGGCCCGACACCAAGAAAGGACGCGTGATCGTGATTAATCCCGCAGGCAAATTCCTCGGAGCCCTCGAGGCTCCCGTTCACTCGGTTACGAACGTCACCTTTGGTGGACTCAACCATGACGAGATATTTTGCACCGTTGGCGAACCCAACGGAGTGCTTCGAGCCGCCGTTGGGGTAAAGGGTTTTGCGGGTCATCCGGCCAAACCCATGCGGGCCCTTCGTCGTCTTTCACCATAGTTGGCGGATCGTTTTTCCTGACGATCGCCAAAGCTTTGCCTCGACCTTGTATTATTCGGGGGAGAGTTGAGTCAAACGCAAGGCGACGTGCCCCTCGTAAACGTATTCGATTGGATACTCCTCAATCAACTCTATGGTCGCCTGCATCATTTCCTCTTGGTGAGAGACAAAGCTTTCAAGAAGGTTGGACTTCGCCAAGGTCTCCGACTTTGGGAGCGGGCCGGGTTTTCCGAACGCCGAAGCGAGGCCGTTGGCGTGGGGAGACAATTGCTCGTGGACGTTGCCTAGGATCAATTTGGTTTTTTCGGTCAACTTGGTTTCAATCTCCTTTACGACCAAGTCGACCTTGGTGATCTCGGGAACTTCTCCCAACTCGTTCATTTCGAAGAATTCAGTCGTGGCCTGTTGTTTTTCCGCAAGGTCTTCCTTCGCCTTCAGCACTTCATCCTTGAGCTTGTTTCTCTTGAATTCCTCCAACTGCTTTTGGGTCGGATCCTTTTCTCCTTCATAATCGATCTCTTCCTGGAGTGCCTTCTCCAGTTTTGCCTCCGCCCGTATTATCCTGTTCGCAATTGATTCAAGGTCTCTCTTGAACTGGCTTTGAACCATTTTTCCGACAAAGTTTTCCGACAGGTCGTGAATGCTTGCGATGCAATCCGCAGGGGACTTTCTCACGAAGATTTTTTCGTCCAGCCTCAGGTGGTGTTTTCGCGTAATTTCCCTGCAGGCCTTTCTCAGGAATTCGACCGCCTTGCCCTCAGGCGTCGGGGAAATCATTTTTGCCAAGGAAAGTTCCTTTTCCAGCATCAGTTCCTTGGAGAAATTGTTGAGAAGGAGGATTACGTCCTGTCTGACCTTGAACTTTTCATGTTTTTCCTCTTCCGCCTTCTTATCCGCAGCAAGCGAGCGCAAGGCCCTCGAAAAGTTTGCTTTTCTGAAGAACGTCACCTCGCCAAGCCTTGCGGGTACGTTTTGGATTTCGGGAGCAAGCAGGTCTTCGAAGGGATCTTTCTCCAAGTAGCTTGATAAGGATTCTTTCCACGACGGCTCTTCCATTGCCTGTTCCAGAAGTTTTGCGCTTACGTTCTTGAGGAATGCTCGGCGTCTCCCCGACAACTTTTCCGCTCCTTCCCAGACAAAGGGAGTCGACTCCTTGTTTTCTACGCTCACTCCAACTCGCTCGTGGCTATTAGGGGAAAGACGAAGCAGCAGTTCCGTTCCATCGATGGAACAATTGACGTCGATCTCGATCGTCTTCCTTTCCACCTTCAGTCTGCGCAGGTCGAGAACCATTTTTCCGCGGGATTCGTTCGGTTTGGAGGAGATGCCCGAATCCTTGCCGAGGGAGAACAACAGAACGGCAGGAACCCCGTTATTCTCCAAATCTCCTTTCTTGAAAACGGACCAAAACGGCGGCCAAAAACGAAAATGTTCCGCTCCTTTGAGCGATCCTCGCCGGCTTGATAAATCCTCTGCTTCGTCTTCCATTTTCTCCGTCAGGTGGATCGTGATTCTATTGAATCCATCGGTACTTTTCGGGTTTAGCTTCAATCTTGTCCCGCTCCTTCTCGCCTCTTCCTCGGCCTTCCTCTTGGCTTGCTTCTCAGCCTCTGCTTTTTCCTTTGCCTCCTTCAGGGATTCGGCTTCCTTCAGCTTGAGCGCTTCTCGATCCCTCGCTTCCTGTTCGGCCTTCTCTTCCGATTCGTTCTTTTCCGCGATACCTGCGTCGAAGGTTGCAGTCGGTTCAACGGGCGAGGAATCCGCGAGTCTCTCCTTTGGCTTTTCTTCCTTCTTGAGGAAAAAGAAAAGCAAGATTCCGACGAGGGCTAGCCCTGAGATCGATGCAGAAATCACAACAAACGGTCTTTTGCCTAGGATTGATTTCTTGGTTTTTTGATCCACCGAAGTCTTCGCCTGTTCCAGTTTGCCATCGGTCGGTGGCTCCGCTCGATGGCTCTCGGTTTTTGCCGGCTCATGGCAGGCTTGGCTTTTCGATGCCTGAGGCGATTGGGTTTGCTCGCCTTGTTCGACCAACGTTTCGAGTCTTACCCATTGATCCCATCCTTCGCATATGGCGTGATCCTCGATCGTGAAGTGACCCGATTCAAGATACGCCTCCAACTGTTCTGCCGTGTAAGGGCCGTATTGTTGGCCGTCTTTGCTGACGTAGAATTGCATAGCTGATCCTCAGCAAACGATAGAGGAGATGGCATGAGGCGCAAGCAGTTAGCTTGCCTGTCGGGATACTTCGTGTTTCTACTTGGACCGAGGTCCGGCGTTTGGTCCCGGAGCTACGACGACCTCGAAGTCGCGGCCTTTCACCCTTGTCAGTTCCTCAAGGCCCTTGATGCGCTTGTCGGGGGCTACCGACAGGCACCAGTTCACGCCGTTGTCGGCCACGAGCATACCAAACTTCTTCAGCCCCTTTAGCACTGCCTGTGCCTGTGGGGGAAATCCCGAAAGGTCGAAGTCCGCCCGCAATCTTAGCCGTTCTCCCATCCTCGGAAGGTTCGGGTCGGTAAGACGACTGGCGAAGTGGGTTGCGGGATAGACGTAGGCCCGTCGGGTCTTTCTCAGGGTGACTCGCATGGCATGGCGAACCATGCCGCTCTTTAGATCGTCGTACCGGATGACGGCCGGCAAAATGGGCAGGCCTGCGGCATCCGCCGAGGTCCATCCGTCGGGCCTAAGCTTGTTTGTAGCCAAGTCGAAGGTTGATGCCTGAGCAGCTTGCCAACCCGCATTAGTCTTCTTCGTTGCGAAGAATTCGTGCAAGCGTCCATTGCGCGGATCGAGCACGATCACGTGTCGGTCGCCTCTACCATTTCGTTGATGGTCGCCGAGGTCGAGACCATTGAACGGCCATCCCTCCACCGGGGCGTTGGAGGGTACGGGGAACGGGCCGGGATCGGACTCGCCGGGATACCCGACGATCTTGACCTCTACCTTGGGCTGGCTCGGTGGAACGATCACGAAGCCCATGTCTCGATTGAAATAGAGGTGACGGTTGGGTTCGGCCGTCTCGATCATCTTTCTGGAATTGGGATGAACCGGATATCCCGACACGTCCTCGTTCCAAGGATTGTTTTCCGGGAAAACTTGAAGCGCGGCCATTACTGCATCCGCTTTCGGCGTGTTGAAGAGGATGGGTTCGGTAATCTCCGGCAAGTTCATGCCCGGCTTGGCAAGCTCTCGTACAGATCTTCCAGGTGACTTTGGTCGAGCCGGCAACGCGGTCGAATTCAGTCTTTGGCCGGTGAGCTTGAAGTTGCCGAAGTAAAGAGTGAGCCCCGATCCCGCCAGATACCAGTGCCGAACGGAAGAAAGGTCGGGCGCGGATCCATTGTTGTTTCTCAGTTCCTTGAGGTTGATCGAGATTCGGTTGTCACCCGGCCGTAGATTCAGTGTCCTGTCGATCCTTCCCCCGTATCCTTTTCCCGATTCGTGCTTCACGGTAAGCGTTATTGAGGCCATCGCTTTGCCGGGATGGTACACGCGGAAGCTCAGGGTTTCCGCCTTTGTCCAATCCGCCGGTGTCCTTTGAGACTGGCCGAAGGATCCTCCACCGCGACCGTACGTCACCTTGAGTCTTTTTCCGGCGAAGCCTTTCGCCTCCGCAATTTCCATCATCGCCATGCCCGAGGTGTCGTTTGGTTTTTCCCCTGACCCCGGCGACAGAACCTCCAAGTCCTTTCCCATTACGGGGAGTGCCGTGATCATGAATAGGGAAACAACCGCCGTACGGATTCCTCCGGCGGCAATCAGCGAACTCAGTCCGGAACTAGATTCTTTGCATCTCTTGAGGCAATCCATGGAGTCGGTCATTGCCGATGATTTGCGCAGAGGCTTATTTTTCGAGCAACCTGTGAATGGCATGCATGAGGACGCTCTCGACCTCGGGAGCCACCCGTGACGCGCCCGGACTGGTTTCGTATCCGCCTTGTTCGTAGGCCAGCTTGGTACCGATGTATCCCGGCGCATATTCCCCGTAGGCTGCCATGGCGACGAAGAGATTGGGGCGAAGCTTTTGCGCATTCAGCTGATATTCCACCAGTAGCTCGCCGGGCATGTGCAGCACCCTTGCGGGCCCGAGCCGCAGACAGCTCAGTTCGACACCTATGCCTGCCTTGCAGCTTCTAAGCCAAGCCAAGTTCTTGGCGGCATAGAAACGATCGATCGGCTTGACCTTGTCGCTGGCGATCGTCCGCAGGAGTTTGTCCTCATCCAGGTGTTTGGCCATCGGCAGCAGGACGGGCTCGACTCGCCAATCGAGGTCGGCAGCCCGTACGGGAGTCTTTTCCGTGTTGTCCCAAGCCAGCTTCATGCCCGCAGCTACCCGATCGGCCAAGACTTGCCTGTTCTCATGAGAACCGTCGTTCCACTTGCCGGCGCCCACGTCCCCCCCCGCGCCGTTGAAGTGGACGTGCAGCACGCCCGTTTGCTCTTGCCTCGCGTTTCGGGCCAAGCCCGGGAAATCAGGCGTGGCCAAGCCTACCCTGTAATAGCTCTGCGGATGAGTCGCGTACCAAGTCAGTGCTGCGAGGGCCTCGTCCTCGTTCCAGAAACTGAGCATCTTCAGTTCAGGGTCAATGGTGCCGACCGGGAAGTTCCTGATTTTGACGTCTCGGGTTGCGGTCCACCTCGTGTAGTGGACTTTTCCGTTCGAGCCAAGGATACGGCGATTGGACGCCACTTTTTCTACAATGCCTCTGCCGATGCCTAGGTGAGTCACCTCGCGAGCTTTTGCCAATGCCTGCTTCACGGCGGCGGCGGCATCCTTGATTACTTTTCTGGCGTGGTCGCCGTCGAAGCCGACGTTTTTCAGACCATGCGCCAGCAGCAGTTTCTCGGCCGAGAAATCGCAACGCGGAGCGTCGTGCTGGTGCAAGGCGTGAAGGGCGACCCTGCCGGGTTCCGAACCAGCGGCTTTCGCGAGCTCTGTTTTGAAAACCTTGTAGCCGTCGTTGCTCAGCCCGATCCAGTCGATGGCGCAGAGCACGATCGGTTTCCCCTTGCCTGCAATCACGACGCCCGTGCAGCGCAGGGGTGTGGATGCTCCCTTGGACACGACGTAGGCCAAGGGGCTTCCCGCGGGCGTAGTGGCGTCGACGTCGAAGGAGCCTACCCGCAGCAATTCCGCCTGAAGCGACTGAATCCAGAGGCTGGAAAAGGTGACTAGGTATGCGAGGCAAGCCTTCACGATAAAATCCTTTCTTGGGTTCCGAACTGAATGAAGCGGGTTCAGTCCTTGATCAGAGCGTTCCACTTTGCGGCGGCCTTCTCGACGTCCTCACCCTCGTGGAAAGCCACGTATCCGCGCAGCCTTACCGTCTTGCCGGGTTCGCAGTCGGGAAACTGCGGGTCGGCGTGGAGGCAGGGCACGGGCGGATTAGCCCACGAACGATGAATCGGCGTCCATCCGGTTACGATCCATCTTTTGCCGTCTTTCGAGCTGCACGCGCACCAATCTTTCTCGAGCAGCTTGTTGTCGTTCGTCTGCTGGTTGAACCCTCGGGCCATTTTAAGCATCACGCAGTTCTGCACCCGCATGCCCGTAAGCTTTTGCGAGGAACCGTTGCGCAGCCACATTTCCATCAAGACCAGTTCCTTGCCGGGCTTTATCCGGGTGCCGAAGGCTATGCCGTTGGGGAGCTTGCGTTCCATCACCAGCCCCCCGTCGGGCTTCCGATCCCACTCGAGCTTTTCGAGGGCAACCTTCTTTTTCGACCATACCGTCGGCACGTGAGTGTGGGCGAGGTAGGTCAAGCCGAGGTTCGACCAGATCGCCTCGGGCACGTCGGCCACCACGTAGTCGTTCTCGTCCCATGGAGTGAAGATGCTCACCTTGGTTTCCCTCTGGGGCCCTATGGCTCCATCCAGAAAACCGATTCGTGGATGCCTGCCGCCGGGGTAGGGGAGTACCTTCAAGGGGTCGTCGGACGTTCGCCTCGGAGGTTTTTTCCCTCCGATGCCCAGGCGTTTCACGGCTTTCCCGATCTCGCTTTTCTTCATGCCCGTCGCTTGGGTCACTTCCTTGGTGGAGAACCCGTGGTGGACGATCATGTTCTCAAGCCAATACTTTAGCTCGGCGTCAGTGGAGGGTTTGCGATGGTTCGCCGGCTCTCCCTGGATCGAGAGGGTTGCCGGCAGGAGCGCCAATAGAATTCTGGGAAGCATTTATTTCCTAAGGTAGATCGGTTTCAGACCCTTCTTGAATTTTTCGCCGAAGCCTGCGTCGTTGGGTTCGTATTTGGCGACAAGAGTGGGGTTGCAGCCATTGGCCGGAATTTTCTTCTCCATGCCCAAGGCCCACAGGATCCCGTTCAGGGAAAGCTTGCGGTTGGCCGCTTCCCGGAAGTCGAAGGAGTGCGCCGTCGTGCTGAAGAAGACACGTCCCTTGGCGCCGTTTTTTCCACGATAGGTCTTGACCCACGCGGTTGGTCCCGTGAGCGGATACTTCTTCGTGTTCTTTGCCCGCAGGTGCTTGGACTTCAGGGCCGTTCCCTCCACCAGCGGAATGGAGTCGCCGTGCAGCTTGTCCTCTCCGCCCTGTACGTGATACAGCCAGGAGTATGCGTCGAAGGGCTTCACCCCCCTCAGTATGGGATGCCCTTTTGCGGCACCGATGGGCTTTGCCTTGGTCAAGACCTGCGAACCGTGATGCCCATGGTGGGTAATCCACTTCTGGCCCACCAGTTCCGCGATTTTCTCGTTGTTCCACGCCTCGTGCTTATGGCCTTCCGGATAACGAAAGGCATGGGTGGCCGTTCGAAAACCCACGATCGGCTTGCCCTTGGCCACGTGGTCGAGGAAGTACTCGAACTTCTCCTCCGGCCAGCGCCGGAAGCGCGTAAAGAGAACTAGGAGGTCGGCCTTGGCCAACGTCTCGATGCCGGTAACGTTTTCGGCCTTATTCGGGTTTACGAAACCCTTTTCATCGAGAGAGTATGCGATCGAGACGTCGAACCCGTAGTCACGCTTCAGGATTTGCGCGAGCATGGGCATGGACTCCTCGGAGCGATATTCCTCATCGCCCGTGACGAATGTAATTTTTGTTTTCTCGGCGGATAGGATCGTTGCCGACAGGACGAGAATCTTAAGAATCAATGCAAGGGTCGTCTTCATTTTAATTCGGGGTTTATGATGTGATGCGAACGCTTTTTCATAATTTGTCCGCCAATCCATTGCCCACAAGCAAAATCT